>JADFRD010000035.1 GCA_022561485.1 Fidelibacterota bacterium
TTCGATAAAGAGTATCGCATAATCCGAAAAAATGATCAGAAAGAACGTTGGGTTTATGGACTTGGAAAACTTGATATCGATGTTGATGGAAAATCCATAAACATGATTGGAACTATTCAGGACATTACTAAACGCAAGCAGACTCAGGAAGCCCTATTGGTCAGCGAAATGAAATATCGGATTTTATTTGAAAAATCCAAGGATGCTGTTTTAATAATCGAGAATGGAATATTCGTTGATTGTAATCAAGCAACTGTGGATATGTTGGGTTATAATGAAAAGGATGAATTATTAGATACACACCCGTCAGAATTGTCATCGCCAACTCAGCCTGATGGACAGGACTCCGTTCAAAAAGCCAACGAAATGATGGCGATTGCTCTTCGTGAGGGTAGCAATAGATTTGAATGGGATCATAAACGGGCAAACGGAGAAGTCTTCCCGGTGGAGGTACTCCTTACTGCGATCTCAACCGAAACAGGTAATCAGGTCATACATACTGTATGGAGGGATATCACCGAGCGCAAGCAAGCGGAGGATGCTTTACAACGAAGCGAAAAAAAATTCCGAGGTGTCATTGAGCAGTCTAATGACGGTATCTATGTACTGCAAGAAGACAGGTTTGTTTTTATTAATCCCCGCTATACAGAAATTACAGGGTATAAGCTGGAAGAAATCAACTCAAAGGATTTTGATTTCAAAACGCTCATTGCTGAAGAAGGTCTAATTGTACTAGAGGAACGGGAAAAAATTCGCAAGCAGGGAGGAGAACTACCTGACCGATATATTTTCAAGGCTCTGCGAAAAGATGGACAAAAAAGGGATTTGGAAGTCAGCGTCACGTTGATAGAATGGGAAAAAGAACCTGCGACCCTTGGTGTGGTACATGATGTGACTGAAAGAATCCATACGAGAAAGAAACTTGAAAAAGCCTTAGAAGATGCAAAACAAGGTGTTAAGGTAAAGTCCATGTTTATGGCCAATATGTCCCATGAGATACGAACTCCCTTAAACACCATTATGGGTTTTACCGATTTAATCGAAGAAAGTACGCGCCATATAATCGATGAGGAAGAAAGGAAGTTTTTTAATGTGATCCGTACCAGTGGCGAAAGACTGATGCATACGGTGCATGAGATTCTGGATATATCCCAAATTGATGCCGGAACCTATGTCATGACAATAAAGGATTTCAATTTAGTGTCCGAGGTTCAGGGACTGGTGGATGGAATGCAGATCATGGCAAAAGAGAAACGACTGATATTGGAGTTTCATTCGACCCATAAGCAGGTGCTGATTCGAGCAGACCGGGATGGTATTTCCCAGTCCATCAGCAATATGATTGAAAACGCCATCAAGTATACCAAGAAGGGGAAAATCACCATAGATTTAAGACAGAAGTCAAAAAGCGCTATCCTGACCATCCAGGATACGGGTATCGGTATGTCTGAAGAATATTTAAATAAAATATTTGAGGCTTTTTCCCAGGAGAGTGAGGGATATACCAAGAAATACCAGGGCATTGGATTAGGTATGGCAATCGTAAAAGGCCATCTGGATATGAATCAGGTAGCTATCGATGTGGACAGCACCCAGGGAAAAGGAACGACATTTACCCTGACGTTTCCAAATCCCCAACAGATAAGCTATCAGCAGACTGAATCGAAAAAGGACGATGTTTAGTCATGATGGATAAGAAAAAACCGTTGGTGCTGGTTGTAGAGGATGATATGAATTCACAGATGCTGATGAACTATTATTTACGGGATAGTTATGAAATCGATTTTGCTGTATCCGTTACGGAAGCGAAGGAAAAATTAAAGAGTTACCGTGCAAATATAATACTATTGGATTTATCCCTTGAAGGCGGAGAAGACGGGTTGGATTTAGCGAGATATATACGAAACGAAGACAAATGGCCGGATATTTTCATCATTGCCACCACAGCACATGCGTTTACTGCAGACAGAGATAATTGTATAGCCGCGGGATGTGATGATTACTTGGCAAAACCATTTACTAAGGTGGATTTGCTGGATATAATTGCGCAAAAAATGAAATAGTTTTCTGTATTACAACCCCCTAGGGGGCTGTCCCAAAAGGTTAAGTGTTAACGTTGAGAATAAACAAACAAAAGCAAATAAAAATATTAGTCGTTTCATTAATTAATTGTTTTTTTGTCGTAGTACAGACATTCGTGTCTGTACTACTGCAGACAGGAATGTCTGCAGTACTTTTGTATTTATACCGCAATTCAAAGCTTTTGGGACAACCTCCATTGCATTTCCAACCGAGAATTACCCCTTGCCTGCGGCGGGCAGGCTTGTCAAAGGGGGTCAGGGGGTTATGATAATAGATGTTGATTTTTCGCTCGAATCCGGTTCCCTTCCAAAGTCCCCACAAACAAGTGAAAGCCTCATTCGGGCTCTAATTACCTTTAGAAGGTGGGAAAAATCACCATGAGTCATTCACAAAAATTCATATACCACCTTCTAAAGATGGTATTAACAAAGGTCGGAAGTCCTAGTACCGGTCGGATATCCAGCCTGACGGGTTTGATCTATGGATTTTAGTCTTTTATAGTTCCCGGCTCAACCGTTCGTATTCCAACCCGGCCTGGCCCTCTAACTCTTGAATATATTTTCCGATTTTACCGCATACATCATCTCTTACACATTTCCCTGCTACCTTGAGTGCATTTGAAATTGCTTTTTTACTGGATCGACCATGGGCAATAATCACCATCTTCTCAAAACCAAGTAAGGGTGCACCTCCATATTCTTCATAATCCGTTACTTCTTTCAGCAAGATCAAACCTTTTCTTAAAAACAAAAGTCCTAATTTCCATGCGATTCTGGCTTTAAAAGCCATTTTGGATAGCTGACGTAAACTCCGTGCTGCTCCTTCAAGAGTTTTAATTACAATATTGCCAACGAATCCTTCTGTCACCACTACATCAACTACGCCGCGTAAAATGTCTTTACCTTCAATATTACCGATAAAATTCAGGTCAGGTGTATTTTTCAATAACTGAAATGCATTTTGCATTTTTTCGCCGCCTTTATTGGCTTCTTCCCCGATGTTCAAAAGAGCAACAGTGGGATTTTTCACACCTCGAATATCAGCGACATAAGCAGCGCCCATAATCGCAAACTGAACCAGTTCTTCCGCTCCGCATTGTACATTGGCGCCAACATCCAACATAAGGGCAAGGTGGTCATTCTTTTTAAATTCATTTAGGGTAGGGTAAACAGTCGCAATAGCAGTTCGGCGTATTCCTCGAATCCGTGTTAAATATTTTGCCGCTGCAAGAATAACGGTTCCGGTACCACCGGCAGACACCAATGAATCTGCTTTCCCTTCTTGGACTAATTTTGAAGCCACCAGAATAGACGCATCCGGTTTTTCATCTATCGCTTTCCGTGGAGATTCGTCCATTTCTATTACTTGTGATGCATGAATAATTTCAATAGATCCATCAGGATAAGATTCTCCTTCAAGTGATTTTTTGAGTTCTTTTTTATCCCCAACTAAAATGATTCGAACCGGATTAGAGTTTGCAGCAATGACCGCACCCTGCACATTGGGTCCGACACCATTATCACCGCCCATGGCATCCAAGGCAATTGTAATTTGTGGATTACTTGACATAAGTATTTACCATTGAACTTAATTACTTAATATAATAACTCCCATTAAGATTGATGGTGTTTTCATTGATTAAAAAGATTACTTGTCGTAGTAGAAACATTCATGTTTCTACTAGGAACTATCTCAAAATTTGGTAGATTTCCAATTAGTGCTAAGTGAGTCGAAAGATAATTAAACAAATTATATCTGGCTTTTATACCCCGCCTAAAGTACCGAGTTTAAACTTGGATTGATGGCCATAAAAGCTCCGAAATGCTTTGGGATGTACGACACAAAATTCACAAAAGATTGATATTAGGCAAGTTACACTAAATGAGTATTTTATATGTTTATAAATAAATTAGGCATTCAAATATGTCAACTTTAAACATCTCTGTGTTAATCTGCAGCAAAAGAATTAATGAGGTTAACAATGGATGAAGCACTTAGCAAAGAGCGGCCTGGTCAATCAGTTGTAAATGAAGAACGTCACTATTTTTGGAACGGAAATTTATTGTTTACATTCATGGGTAATTTTTCTGAATTAATTTAATAAACAATGCACAGGTTGACAATATGAACGAACGCAATGGGTTAATCATTTTTCTGATTATTGCTGCTGTGATGACTTGGTTAAGTCCTGGCAGGCCGACTAAAGACAGCAGTAAAAATAATGAATCAAAAAAAGCAAATGCATATTTTGAAAAAGTGTTCCAAGAAAAGTTAGACCACAGTCCGGAATTCAAAATGCGGCTGGGAATCAAAGAAGATCAGGGCCATTGGGATGATAATTCTGAACGGGAATCAAAGATAAGTCTTGCCAGAACAGAAAGACAATTGCGTTGGCTGAAAAATAATATTGATTACGACAAATTGGTTGATCAAACAAAATTGAGTTATGACCTGTTCGTATACGAACATGAACGGACCATCGCCAAATACAAGTACCGTTATCACAATTATCCATTGAACCAGATGCACGGTATCCAATCCGGTGTGCCGGCAGATCTCATCAGTATGCACAAGGTCGATAATGTGCAAGATGCTCTAAACTATATCAGCCGCCTGCGCCGGACTCAGATGCTTTTTAAACATGTACTCATTGGTCTGGAAATAAGACGCACAATGGGCATAATTCCACCGGAATTTGTTTTTCCTCATGTGGTGCGGGATTGTCAAAATATTATCTCAAATGAACCATTTGAAAACACTGGAATTCCAAGCACGCTACTGGAAGACTTTACCAAAAAGGTCAATGCCCTTGATATAAGTACGCGCAAAAGAGATCGATTATTGATTCAAGCCAAACAGGCATTATTGAAGAACGTAAAACCGGCATATAATGATCTCATTGCTTATTTTAAAAAATTACAACCAGAAGCGTCTGAACACGACGGTGTGTGGTCTTTACCCCAAGGGGAGGCCTTTTATAATTCACGGCTTGCATATACAACCACAACGGATCTTACCGCTAAAGAGATCCATCAAATTGGTTTGAGTGAAGTAGATCGTATCCACGCAGAAATGCGTACCATCATGAAGAAAGTTGGGTTTGAAGGAACCCTCCAGCAATTTTTTAAGCATATTAATGATGATGACAGTCATTTTTATGAAGATTCGGATCAAGGCCGCGCAGATTATGTAGCAGATGCAACTCGAATTGTTGATGATATGCGGGTAGAACTGGATCAACTGTTTATTACCAAACCCAAAGCCGAATTAGTTGTAAAGCCTGTGGAAGCATTCAGAGAAAAATCTGCAGGAAAAGCATTTTACCAAAGTCCAACTTTAGACGGTTCACGTCCCGGAACATATTATGTCAATACTTATGATCTGAAAGCGATTCCAAAATACCAGATGGAAGCTTTGGCGTATCACGAAGGAATTCCCGGCCATCATATGCAGATCGCTATTTCCCAGGAATTAAAGGATATTCCAATGTTTCGTAAGTTCGGTTGGTACACAGCTTATGGTGAAGGCTGGGCTTTATACAGCGAATACATCCCCAAGGAAATGGGTTTTTATTCCGATCCCTATTCGGATTTTGGCCGTTTGGCCATGGAACTCTGGCGGGCCTGCCGCTTGGTAGTGGATACTGGTATACACGCAAAAAGATGGACCCGAGAACAAGGGATTGAATATTACGTCAATAATACTCCAAACGTAGAGGCGGATGCTGTTAAAATGGTGGAACGTCATATCGTTATGGCCGGACAGGCGACAGGGTACAAGATCGGTATGTTGAAAATCCTTGAACTCCGGGAAAGAGCCAAGAAGCAACTCGGGGATACCTTTGATATTCGCGAATATCACGATATCGTTCTAACTAATGGACGTTTACCCTTGAACATTCTCGAAGATCAGGTAGACAAGTGGATCGCTTCGAAATTGAATTAATATGAGATTTACCACAATCAAACAAACAAACCGAACGTTATGGGCCTTGGGTTTTTTCAAAATTCCACTTATATTTTTCTGTCGTCCTAAAGTCCATGAAATATCAGATGAAAAATGTGTCATCAAAATTCCGTTCAGACGCAGTGTAAAAAACCACGTGAATTCCATGTACATCGGAGCCCTCACCATCGGCGCTGACCTTGCCGGCGGGTTTCTGGCCATGCGGCACATCGAAACAACAGGGAAAAAGATTGTATTGATTTTCAAGGACATGCATGCTGATTATTTAAAACTAGTGGAAGGGGATGCTTATTTTACGTGTAATGATGGTGATAAAGTTAAAGAGGCAGTTAGATTAGCTGCAGAAACCGGTGAGCGACAGAATGTACCGGTAAATATTACGGTAACCGTACCCAGTCAAATGGGAGATGAACCGGTTGCAAAATATACATTAACGTTATCAATCAAAGATAAGGGTTAACCCATAGACATTTTCAGTCACGGGTTATGGGGCAGAGGACTGTTCGGGTATCGTGGTTATCCCGGGTTGGCTTTGTTTTTCGGTATTTTACCGGATCTTTTCTCTTTTGGTATTTTTGCGGTGATCAGAATTTTCGAAGGAAATTTTCAAATGGGACCGCCACCGCTGGACATCATTCCCGATTGGGTGATTTTTAACTATAATTTATCCCACAGTTTTATTACTGCACTGGTGATCATCGGTGCGATTGCTATTCGAAAAAAGGACATGGCATTTGCCATGCTGGGTTGGCCATTGCACATTATGATGGATTTTCCGTTTCATACCAGAAATTATTTCCCAACTCAATTTCTTTGGCCGCTGACTGATTTTACAATCGATGGAATTCCCTGGTCCCATCCATTGGTTTGGTTTCCAAATTTGGCAGGCATAATTATTCTTTATATTTATCGATTCAAACAGAAAAGGGATTAAAATGAAAACAGGTATAATCAGACATTACGACAGTGAAAAGAAATTCGGTTTTATCCGCAGCGATGATGGTGATGACTATTTTTTCCACAGTGGCAGTTTGAGTCCACGCATGCAACGCATGGCTGGATTGCTGCGGGAGGGTTTTCGTGTAAAGTTTGATACAGACTTTGATATGAAAGGGGATAAAGCTGTTAATGTTCAGCCAGGATAGTCAGGATGAGTAGCGTCTCATAAATAGTTACACAGAGAGACACGGAGATTACATTTTTTATTATATTTTTCTTTTTTTCTTTGTGCTACTCTGTGTTCTCTGTGGCCAATTTCTTTTTCTTTATTACAAAATTGCCCGGTGCAAAAACTGAATAAATGGAAACATGGCTTTATAGTTTGTTGTAAAGTTTGTGATTATTTTTTCTGAAGTCAGATCGACATCATTTTTTTCACAGCTGGCCAAAAAATCCTTATATCGAAGCCATTTGATCTGGGGATGATCCTTTGGAAAACCCTTTGGCGCTGTTTTCAATTGTTCGCCGCTCAATTCACCAAAATGATTTTTGAACGTTTTGTCTAATACAATCTTTTCAAATTCCTCATGGTGGTCTACAATGTATTCTCGAATATTCTGCAGTATATCCCTCGGAGGATGCCAAATGCCGCCACCCAAATAGGTATTCTCAGGATCCATGTGAATGTAATATCCCGGAAACAAACCATTTTTCCCGCCCCCCTTCATGGATGCACTGAACCACGTTTTATAGGGACTCTTATCTTTTGAAAAACGCACATCTCGATAAATTCGAAATAAACATTCTTTTGGAAGTACTCCAATTAAGTTATCATCGAATCCGGAAATATTATGGAGAAGCATGGCAACCATGTCGGTAAAATTTGCCAATGCCGATTTATAATCATCTTTGTGATCCTTGAACCAGGTGCGGTCATTGTTTTGCTTGAGGTTGGTTAAAAAATCAAGTGTACTTTGTTCAATCATGTTGAAACTCCTCACCGAAGGTTAAACGTTCACCGATGGGGGGATGGGAATAATACAACAGCTTCACCCACCAGCTTGGATAAGCGTTAGATAAATTGCGGTTTGCCAGCCCGGCCATGGCACCCAGAAAATCTTCTTTTTGGGAATACAATTCTAAAGATGTCTGATCAGCCTGACGTTCAAAATAGCGGGATATCCAATTATTTAACGGACCAAACAGGAAGCCGGATAATATGCCCATTATCAATCCAATCATGGGAAAGAGCGCCAAGTTGGCTGCATTGGACGTGAGAAAATCAGGGAAGAATTTTTTCATAATACTATCTAATAAGTAAAATATAATGAGTTGTTGGGCTGTTCCGATAACAATATTTTTTGAGAGGTGTCTGTATTTATAATGTCCCACTTCATGAGCTATAACAGAAGAAATTTCCCCATGGCTCATGTGTTCCAGCAAATTATCCGCCATGACCACACGTCGAGTCTTGCCCAGTCCGGCTAAAAATGCGTTTTCCTTTTTGGTCTGGCGGCTCATATCCTGCTTAAAAAATCCGCCAGGTTTAAGTCCGGCTTTTTCTAAAATCTCTGTCAGTTGGTTCACCAGGTCTTCGTTATCGATGGGATCGTATTTATTAAATATGGGAGCAATAACTACCGGAAAAAGAGTTGCAAAAATCACAGAAACAATCGCTGTTGCCGCACCGGCAACCAGCCACCAAATATCAGGAAATGTCGCAAAAACCCAATAAAGCAATCCCAAAAGAAGCGGAAATAACACAAGGCTGACCAAGAATGATTTTATCTGATCCAATGCCCAGGTTTTGTGGTTATAATTGGAAAATCCCCATTTATGTTCATGGACGTATCCGGAGTAATAACCCAATGGCAATCCCAGCAAAGTGGATAGTGTTAGAAAAATCAGCACATAGATCAGGAATGTCCAGATAAATGAGAATTCAAGGTGAGCTATCTGGTAGCTGAAACCGGAGAAATAATACCAAAGCACAAAAGCCAGTGAAATCACTGAACCCAATAAACCCAATACACGTTTCTCTTTTTCGTATTGTCTGGCTCGATGTTGTTTTTCAGCATCCAGGAGTGGATGGATATTTTTCTTTTTATGAACCATTATGTTTTTCATTTTCATCCATAAAATTTTTGATTAATGCCTTCGCATCTGTTGGAATTTTATGAGGCGCTTTGTATTTTTCTAACCGTACCCTATAACCTTTTTCGATAAGTAATTCATACGCTTTTTCCCCTAATTCCGGTTTGACAATATCATCTTCCGTTCCGTGTAGAATTAGAATCGGTGTTTTACGGCTGGCATCCGTTGCGTTTGCAAAAAGTCGATCAGGATGATTGATAAAACCGGCTATGGGAATAATTCCACCCAGTGGAAAATCTAAACTCAAGGCAACGTAAAAACTCAATCCGGCACCCATGGAAAATCCAATTAAATAAATATCTTTTGGAGCAAATCCATCTTTTATTACTTGTGTAATCAGAGCAGTGGTTAATTCAAATGTCTTTTCATATTTCCAGCCGATTTCATCATTTCCGCTGAACCAGGTAAACCCCTTACCTGCATCTGAAGTGTATGGCGCTCGAGGAATATACCATTTTGTATTTTCCAGTTTCATGGATTTGGCTACCGGAACCATGGAATGTTCATCTCCTGTCCAACCATGAAGTCCAATGACTGCACGAGTCGGGGATTCGCTGTCTTGGAAATAATTAATTTTCAATGATTTACTCGAGGCAACAGCAATCATCAACGATTTTGACTGTTTCCAGATCGAATTCGGCACCATCCAGTTTCAGTTTGTAGCGGATACACGCGCCGATTACAATCCCTTCAATTTCACCTAAAACAGTAAGATCCTCCGTAGTCACTTCATTAAAAATATAACCATCCAGAATTGTACCGCCACAGTCGTCACACCCTTTATCATCATTCGGGCACGCAACCAAGAACAACAGCAAAATAAGGAATAATAGAAAGATTTTATGGATCACTTTTTTCTCCTATGGTTTTTCAAAATTAGCAGCCGACATCAAGGACCATTTTCCGTTTTCCGGGGTTCGGCTGGGTTCCAGACGAAACAATTCACCTGTGGCTGTATCTAAAAGATAATGCCAATGGGTACGGTCAATGCTGAAGCTTTGAAGCTGATAACGGCCAGTGTCATCTTTTTTTCCGATTTCATTTTCCAAATACTCTTCAATTTTTAATAATAAGGAATGGAGAGAATCGTTTTTGGCTTCTGAAGCACCCATAAAAACGAAGAAAGATGTCGTTATCATAACGCCGGTTATGAAACTAATTATGGTTTTTTTCATACGAACTCCTTGTGTTTATAATGATTGTTATCGGCTGGCTTCAAAAGCAGCCATTCGTTTAATAAAGTCTTTTTCATTTTCCGCCTGTAACAGAGGGCTGATATCAATATTTTTTGCTATAGATATTGTGGGTGATTGACCATAGTCATGCCCTGGGTAAATTACAGTATCTTGAGGTAAAGTCAGTAGTTTTTCATACACAGAGTGATATAGCTGACCGGTATCACTGCCTTGGCTAACCGTTCGACCTGTTCGACCCACAAAAAGTGTATCCCCGGTAAAAACAATATTTTCCAATGTGTAACATGAGCTGTCGGGAAAATGTCCCGGTGTATGCAGAACATGGATATTCAGTTCACCAATTTGAATTTGTTCACCATCATGAGTCGGGTGAACATTCACCGCACTGATTCGCCCGGCAGATTGTTCATGTATAATAATCAACAATTTTGGATAGGCTTCTAAATATTCATCAATAAACGTAATATGATCACCGTGGGTATGTGTGATAAGCATCGCCGCCAATGGGCTATTTAAAATTGGTTCTACTGTTTCCAGAGGCAAAGCAGCATCCACGGCAATTTGGGCACGGCTGCGCAAGCAAGTCAGGATATATTGAAAATTGTCATCATATCCGCCCTTGAACGAATTAATCGAAAAGTCTGTATTTATCATTATATAATCTTACGGTTTCTAATCAGGGGATAGTTTATTTTCAATCTATGATAAATGCACTATTTTAGTTCATTAATATGGGAGTTTTAACAATATGAAAGATGCAGGTCTATATTTGATTATTGGAGGAGCGATTTTATTTATGCTTGTTTTCATAGGTAAAATCATATCCTTCATCGTAAGCAATCCCATTTTGGGTCTCGCCTCAGTAGCAATCATCGCCGGTGTAATATTAATATTAATCAATATGGTGAAAGAAAATCGAGAAGCTAACAAAGCCAAGCCATTCTAAGGAGTGGATAAATAACTATATCCACTGTCGGTAGTGAAATAACAGAATATACCGGTATGTTGGCTGAATCCAGGGATCAGTCTTTATAGCGAATGATCGATCGGGCAGATGAATTGGGCGCTGATGCAATTGTGGGTGTCCGTTTCCAAACATCAATAATTATGCAAACAGCAGCTGAACTACCGGTTTCCGGAATCGTTGTCATGCTCGAGCCTAAATCTGATTAAGACTGTTTCATAGCCAGTTCAATCGCTGTAAATTCGGCGGCATTTTTTACGAATATAAATATTAAGAAATAATCACCTGGGTGCAGATAATTTACTTATCCGTGTACTCATCAATTGAATTAATCAAAATATAAAAAGAAATCATCCAAAGGCATTAAAAGAAAGGACAATATGAAACATTTATTACTTTTTGTAACCATTATAATTCTTATTGGTTGTGGATCTGATCAGCAGTCAAATGTGACGTTAGATTCATCTGTTGACTCTGTCAGCTACAGCATCGGCGTTGATATTGGAAAAAATATGAAAACTCAAGAACTGGAAGTAAATAAAAAAGCATTTTTTGAAGGTTGGAGCAAAGCATATAACGGTGAAGATTTAACATTATCAGATGACGACATGCTTGCGGTTTTGAACTCATTCCGTAAAGAATTACAGGAAAACTCCCGCAAAAAAGCGAAAGCTCAAGCTGAAGAAAACCTGGAAAAGGGAAAAGCCTTTTTAGCTGAAAATGCGAATAAAGAAGGAGTGGTCACACTTGAAAGCGGTCTACAGTATAGAATAATTGAACAAGGATCCGGGGAAAAACCACAAAAAACGGATAAAGTATCCGTTCATTACCGCGGCACGCTCATTGACGGTGAAGAATTCGACAGTTCCTATAAGCGGGGAAAATCGACTACATTTGCCGTGACCGGTGTTATTAAAGGATGGACCGAAGCGCTGCAATTGATGCCGGTGGGTTCAAAATGGGAATTATATATTCCATCCAACTTGGCCTATGGAAACGGACCTCGCGGACCCGGTGGACCTAACAGCGCTCTCATTTTTGAAATAGAACTATTGGGAATAAATTAATTCTACCCGAATAGAATTTATCGACCGGGGGGATTAATTTGAACAGAAATTGTCACGACTACGGATTTTACCAAAAAAGCCTCGGTTAGGGGGCTTTGTCCATGATGGGATCACTTTTTTTCTCAAATCTTGGCATGCTATTTGAGTGAATGATAATTGAGGTTATATTCTATTTGTTCTGCCCTTACAAAATTGAGGTTCAATTGAATAAAATGTAAAATAAAGATGAATTTCTGTATTAGGATTTATCATTGAAAAAAAGGAGGCAGCTATGTCTTTCAAACATGTAAAAATCTTTTCGATCTGCATCATCGGCTTTTTATCTCAGGTTTTATCCGATGTCCCTTATCCAAGAATACACCCGCCTAACATACCCTATTTCCTGGAATCAATAGAGTTCCAAACTATGCAGATGAATATTTTTCCCCAACGTGTTTCAGGTATGGTAATGGATGTATACTCTGATCTTCAATGGAATCCAGCTTATATATTAAAACATACTGGAAAATCAGTTTATTTTGATTTTAATCCGCAAATAGGAAAATCAATTTATACTATCCCTCTTGTCACCCTTTACCAGAATTACAACGAGTATTCCACTGATTTGATGGTGTTGCCAAGGTGGTATTCAACGTCATCTGTAAATACATTACAAACTACTCCTATATATAATTTTTCCACCTTATTAGCCGTCAATTCTAGGTTATCGATTGGTTTTATAAACCGTTCACTATTTGATTATGGACCCTTCCGTTCAAGTTCATATCAATATTGGGAAATGATCAGTTTAGGCGATTATGCCGCTGATGCTTCCTTAGAGCCTAAAAGGATGGAGGTCGACGAAAATCAGCAAATAGTATTCGGGAACCAATCAGAGGTTATTTTGGGATATAAACTTGTTGAGAAAATTGATTTGGGTTTTCGTATAGGACATTACATATTTAACAGCGAGGGTAATCTCTATGATTCCAAATGGGCTATGTATCCACATTCATCTTATGCGGACTTGAATGATGAGACCCTAGACATATATGGCGATCATTTGGAGTTGGGTATTGGACTTTTGTACAAATTTGGGAGTAAGACTCAGTTTGGTATTTATGCAGGTGTAAATAATGGAAGTGGCACAGAAGAAATAGCATCCTTAGATACTGCAGATAGTTGGTCAGAAAAGGATACAGATCCTACGTATTATTTGATCAGTGAATACTACCTAGACAGTAAGGATTCGTATACTTCAACAGGTAAAAAACCAAATATTACTTTTACCTTCGAAAGGAAATTGTCTAACGATTTTGTAATAAGGTCATTTTTGTATAGTTCAAAGTCTAATATTGATATTACTGGATCGGTATCCTCAGCTGATACTACCTATGGTGATCGAACCTATGATGTTTGGGATCGAGATACTGAACAATATTATTTTCAAAGGGTGGAATCCCATGGCAGTAGAGAAAGCGGATTGGATGGCTCTGGGGAGGAGAAGAAAAATCAATGGAAATGGTTTATATCATTGATCTATGCTCCTGAAGGATTATGGTCGGCCTTCGTAGGTATTCAAATACAAAGCTATGTACTTAGCCAGACATTTGAAGAAAATTCTGATTATTTTCGACATAACTGGTCTAATTATACAGGTTTTGTGTCCAAGAATTATCGATGGTATAATAAACAAGTAAAGTATTACTCAGTTGAAAGAAATTTCGAAGAATTGTCATTACTACTTCCTTTAGGTTTAAAAGCAAAGGTAACACGAGGATTAAATATAATTTTAGGTACACACGTCAGTCTGAGTTTCCAAGATCAGAATGCTAAAGGGAAAGTCTTATATGCAGAAAGAATCACCCGCAGATGGGTAAATGGAACATTAGTTGTTAATGACGAAGAGTATGATCGCTATGAAGAATACAATTCCAATCCTGAAAAAGTTTTTAACCATACCGTTGGGCACAGTTTCGGAATTACATATGACCATCCATCCGGAGCTAAATTATTTTTCAGATCTGGAGGAGATATTTTCAACACTGCAAATTGGGGATTGGGTTTTGAGATAAATTTTTAAGATCGAAATAAATGACCAAAGAGCATCAACAGATGTAAATCTATTACCAGATATAATTACTGACTTACCATGAGTCGGTATTACAATTGATAGGATGGGTATTCTGGATAGGTGAAAAATCTCATGCTGACCCGTCCCCCAGAGTTAGATCGTAATTGATGCGAGAACTTAAGGTGTTGGCTCGCCATTGCGAATCTAATATATGTAAACTTTTTATTAATATCTGTTTAATTCCACAATCCTCATCTCCAATCTACACCCCAAAGCGATTATCCAAATTTGTGCACCGAATGTACACAGTCAAATGATTTATTTGAATGGAATTTGTCACTAATGCGGATTTATTAACAAGCGAGGAATTACTAAACTGAGCCAGATATTATTCTTGTTAATTTTATATATTATATTCCTTTAAAAATAAATTGGGGACGATTCGTATTTTGTATCAATTTATATACAATTTAGCCAATTGAGCTTTTTTAAATATGGTATAATCTTAACAAAACAAAGGAGAGATCGTGATGAGAAAATGTATATTATTTTTGTTAATAATTAGTTCTATTGTTTTCGCTCAATTTGAACCAGGTACAATTTCCGCGGGAGCATTGTTCGGCTATAATTCTGACGGTGATTCTGAAGACGAGGATCGTGATAGACAAGATATAATGTCTATTGGCGGTAGTCAATTCCAATTCTTATTATTAAAACCAACAGTCAGTTACTTTATCTCTCGTAATATCAGTATTGACGGTATTATGAATATTATGCGATTTAAATATGGTGATTCAGATCCTAGTACTAGTAAAGATGTTGGCGGTGGAATATCGATGTACTTCAAATAAAATCTCTACGTTGGAGGGAGTTTTACACTACAAGCATCAAAATCAGGAAGCGATACTTATTCATTTAGTAGTAGTGCACAGTTTATTGGAATCCAGGGCGGCCTCTTACATAAAGTTGCTGAAAATGTTTATCTTGATGTCGGAATTAATTATTTAATGGGTATTGGGGACACAAAATTCGAATATGAATATGATGGTGGAACTGATAAAAATGAGAAAAAAAATAATGCCAATGCTTACGGGATAAATGTAGGAATAAAAGCATTCTTTAAACAATAAATCTTGTGTAATCCTATGACTTAATGATTACAGGATGGTAACGTTATCTTTCTATATTTCTATTGACCATTCTAAATTCGGTTTATTGGATATTGCTGGATACAGATTTTTGTTAAAACCGGCAGCTTATCAGAGCGTAAATTCTAAATGTGTTGTAATATATTTACTTACAATGATGATTATGAAAAATATTTAAAATCATTTTCTCATTTTTTTCTTGATCCCCGTTCACTTTTGACTATAGTTTGTCCATTATGAATGGAATTGACAGGATATTCTACACGTTTTTCATCGTGAATTACACGGAAGATGTATTTATAAGTTTTCTCACTCTCATTTTTTAGTAGAACAAAATGAAGAAAAATACGATTTTCAACTTAGAGTGATTGTTGGGTAGGCCGGAAAATATTAAATGATACATAGATAAAATGCATTATGCGATAATTACCAATCCTGTCTCCGGTGGATTGACCGCGGACCAGAAGTATTCCGCACTCACAAAACCTGCAAAGATTTTAAACGCGGACATCTACGGATTAGATACAAAATCAGCAGCTGAATTCCAACAATTAGCACAGAAGCTCACAACACATTGCGACGTTTTGGTCGTAGCAGGAGGAGATGGAACCTTCTCCGATATCATCAATTCTATTGACACGATTCAAACAGCGATTGCATATTTACCCTTAGGAACCGGTAATGCGATGCAGTATGCGCTTAATTACAAGGGATCTTTAACTGCCATTGCCAATCGTATTAAAAAGGGCAGGATTCATGAGTTTGATCTCATCAACTGTGATAATATAAAGCGTGCCTTTATGGTGTCGGTAGGGATTGAAGGCACTATAATACAACTCAGAAATGCTTATCTCGCTAATGGTCACACCGGATTCAAAACGTATTTTCGATCAGTCCTAAACGCTTATCGCAAGGAGTATAAAAGAGTGAATGCTACGGTTACAATAGATGATCATGTTTTCGAGGTTGCAAGATTATTGAGTATCATGGTAGTAAAACAACCCTATTATGGTTTTGGAATGAAGGTAGTTCCAAAAGCCAAATTTAATGACCGGCAATTACATATTCTATCCATCACTTCGGGGCTGTTGAAATCTTCTATTGGAGGGATTACGTCATTTACCATCGGTAATCGGATTGGGGAATACCGCACCGGCAGGAAGGTGATACTACATTTGGAGCAGCCACATATACTACAAATTGATGGTAACGAGGCCTGGGAAGCTGAAACATTCAAGTTCACTCTTTTACCAAAGGCATTAAAAATCAAATGTTAACAAACGTCAACATTTTTAAGAGATTAATGATTTCACTATCTATCATTTCTAACTCAATAGTATTAAGCCAGGATTCTCTTGAAAACGCTCAAATTGACCTTTCCCAAAGTGAGAGGGAGTTACTTTCTCAGGGTGAGATAATTGTCCGAGATGCATTTACAAATAATGATGAAGGAAAAACGATCGAAGCAATAGGACTGATTAATGCAAATATTGATGCAGTATATTCTGTTTTACTTGGATTTGAGGACTACCCTGACTTTATGCCAAACATTACCCAATTGGAAATTTTGGAAAAGAGTTCAAATCATGCAATTTTAAATTATACTCTTGAACTGCCAATGAAGAAGATAAAAAAATACCGCCTTGACATGTTCTATCAGAAGAATAAAAATAGTGCCCAATTAACATGGAAAATGATTGATTGGCCTGGGCTAAAAGAATCCGAAACAATTAACAACACAACTGGATATTGGCTTATTAATAATTATCTCGAAAAAAAGGGTCATATTCTCGTTCTTTATCATGTTTACACCGATCCTGGTCCGATTCCCTTAGGACTCGGATGGATTGTTGATATTCTTACGCATAACAGCGCCCCTACCATTGTAATAAACACGAGAGAAAGAGTTTATTCAAAATCAAATAGATAAAAGGATTACATTAACGTAAAGGTCAAACAAACACCATAAAGTATTTCCACGGAATGCGCAGCGACCTTTGTCCATAGTAAGGCATCAGGTTGACGCTGATTTTGTGAGAAAATACTCGATAAACATATTTTCCGATTATAATGGGATTTTCTAAGTCATATTCGTTCAAACGATCAACAGCACAGTTGTTTGTGCTTGTTGTGCTCAATTTCCTGGTGTCTTGTACTGTCTTTACACCGGCTGGAACAGGCACGATTCGAGGCACTAATATACAATCATGGCACAATGATAATGCTTTTCAGAAACTGCTTGATGAGAAGACAAAATCGTATCTGACAACTAATAATAGCGTTCGTCTGCTTGTGAACGGTGTCGAGGGGTTTGCTCGCCGATATGAAAATATGAGCTCGGCGCGCTTCATCTTTGTCAAGACCTTCCTCTTCACCGATGATGAAGCAGGACGCCGGATGGCAACAGCACTTTCGGAACGGGCACGTGCCGGTATACCGGTGGTGCTCCAATATGATGTTAAAGGTTCCATTGCATCCACTGCAGATATTGCGGACATGCTAAAACACACAAGTTCCTCTCTTCCCTTGGGAGAAAAGAGAATCATTCACGATATGCGGGAGGCAGGCGTAACCATCGTTCCGACTAATTCCCCCAGCCGTCCCTATGAATTGAGGGAATGGTGGGAGAATATTCAAAGGTTTTTCCAAAGTCCTATCGCCGCCGTAAAGCGCTCTTCCGAGTCGCTGATCCTTTTCGACTACTGCGATCATGAAAAGTATTTCATAACCGGTCATGAAGGGAACGAAATCCGTGCAATCGTCGGAGGCATGAACATCGCCAGCGAATACGCCTGGGGCGGTATCCCTGGTCGAAAGGATACTGTAACCGGAAAAGTTGGATGGCACGATGTCGACGTAGAAGTTCGCGGACCTGCTGCGTATGTTGTATTCAGGGAATTCCTCAGTGACATGAAAATGCACACTGGGCGTGAACTGCCTATAAAACTGGCTGAGATAGTTAAAAACATAACTAAAGCTCCGAAATCAAAGCTCGATAACGCGCGAATCAGATTTGTCGCAAATCACCCGCTTTCTGATCGAAAACGCTTTGTAGAGGATCTCTACCGGATCCACATACAAACTACACCTCCCGGAGAACCCATCTTCATCGCCACTGCATACTTCGCGCCATCAAAACGAATCAGGGATGCAATTATTGAGCATGCAAAGCTTGGCGGTACCGTAACGGTACTTACAAATTCCCTAGAGTCAAACAACCACCCGATTCTTACCATTGCAGCCCATTACGCTGCTCTCGAAATAATGAAAATTACAGAGAATTTTCATCTATATGAGTGGAAACCAAGGGCAGAAAAGGGTGAACAGACGATGCACCAAAAGTTAGCTTCATTCGGTCGCTACGGACCTGTGATCGTTGGTTCCTTTAATCTTGATGCACAGAGCGCTGTCCACAATACTGAATCCGTGTATCTCATTGATGAACCATCTTTCAGAGAGCGCTTTGATCGGTTGACCGAACGTTATTTAAGCCAGGAGTACTCAAAGCGCATCTTTAGAGAAGATCTTGAGACTAAACCAATCCTACAACGAATACATTCCTTTCTTACTCATGAGTTAGCTTGGTATTGGCTTTAATAAGCGTATGCAAACCTAATAAATCAATCTACATAAGTGCATATCGTATTCTGCATATAATGTACGCAGTACAGAGGTTAATTTTAACAATAAAGCCTGTCCGACCCAGAAAGTAAAAAATGGACTAGATATCCCCGAACTCTCGACTGAAACTGGGGGCTATTGACGGTGTACCCCGGATGTGATTCGAACACATGGCCTACGGATTAGAAGGCCGTAGTGCTTCAGAGGATCTCAAACACCATCTGTGCTATAACTGTGCTATTATTTTGTGGTCTTATGTCTACTTCTGTCATATCAATTACGAAATTTAGACAGTAACAATCATTACAAGTGATAATAAATTAAAGTCAGGGAAGGTGAGACGATATTTTCCGAACTTAAACATTGGCACAACTTTTGAGGTTAGGTCAAGTAATGAACACAGAAAATAAGCTACGTCTCAAACATGAGGCTTAAATCTATAAAACAGGTAAATTTTCAACAACTTTAAGTGATAAAAGTGCACCTTAACTTTTTAGCGGGTAAATCAGAAATATTAAAAAGACTTACAGGCTGCTGGCTTTAACAATCAGAACATCAGGCGTATGCCTATTAATCCACCCGGTTTTGATTTGAAACTCTGACCGGTGGAAGATTGGGATACCGGATACTGAAACAAACCTTCGATTATTAAGGATGAAATAGTCAGCTTCATACCGGGGGATACCCAAAAATGTCTGCCGGTTACTTCTGTTTTCCAGTTAACTACCCGGGTGAACTCTATCACCGGCGTTACTGCTATACTGCCTGACGATCCTACAGGAACGATCCAGGCAATGGCAGAATTCAGACTCCATTCCCCGCCTTCCTTTTCTGTTTGTTCTGTAAATAATCCGGCCAACTTTGTTTCAAGATTTAACTCAAGAGCAAGTGAGCCACGCCGCAGAGACCCTTGGAGACCAGCGATTACGGTGTAGGTATTGCTACTAAAACCTTTGGAGCCGGTTGGGATTTCTCCACCAATCACTCCCGCCAGACCAATCGTCTGGGCGGCGGTATTTTTCCTCCACAGTTTGAATTTGCCCAACAATAAGACATCACTCCACCCTGACTGGGCGGGAGTCATTGAGTTGGCGAGCTGCGTCATATGAATAATTCTTCCTATCAGTGCCAGCTTGGGACTCAGTCCATATGCCAGCACCAGTGGGTTGCCGCGCATCTGCATTTCAATGCCTGAATTGGTTATGGTCTGATTCATGAACCTTGCCTGGGTTCTGAAAATCACACGGTTTTGCGGTGGGGTCAATCCTGAATCGACACTAATACCGCCGGCATAGGTCACTGAAATAAAAGTAAAGAGCATTATCCAGCGGTAAAATATTTTGGGCATATTAATTAATCCGTTTTCCCATCGTGAAGTTGGCTGCTTCGATAGCTTCCCGGACGGCTTTTTCATCCAGTTTACTGTCAGGTTCAAGAACCAGAAATACTTCTTGTTTCAGGTAATTTGCTTTCGCTGATTTGATGCCGTTTATTTTCTTCAGAAGTTTCTCGACACCGCCGTGGCAGCCGGGACAATCCATTCCAAAGATTTGATAAACCACCTGCGTCGGTTTATCGGTTACCGTTTGTACGGTGGAGCTATCAGATGAAGTTTTCAGGTAAGATTCAGGATCTTCCTGGAATGACGGTATGCAGCCGGCACAGCAGAAGAAAACCTTTTGGCCATTATATTCAACAAATACGGAAGAATCAGCTGGTGATTCCGTAACAGGGCATATCGAAGGGTCATTAGCTGCTGCTATAATGGAAAAAAGAACCGGGATGAATAATCTGTATTTCATGGAATTCCAAATTTAATTAATGATTAAAGGATCAGAAGTTCCATTGTAGATGCAATATTAGCAATGGAAATACCACTTGAAGAATGAGTATTGATATGATATTAAACTTTATAGCACATTGTCAAATCCATACCTTATTTGCCCTCCCCGACCTCTATGATTATGGAAATGGTGTGTCAAAATCGGAAGCTTATAATAGCACTATTATATATAAACAAAAACTGCCATTAGGGATACGCAGTGTGTTTTGTCGTCGGTAGAGCAGCGGACTCATAATACTCTGTCTTTCGACGAGAGAAATCAAAAGTGTGCTATTGTTTGGAGGTGTTTTATTATGCAATTATGTTATCAATTTCCGAAATCTATCTATTAGTTTTACTTTGAATCCTTCCGGGAACAATTTTACATTTCGATCCCTATATAATCAATAATGTAGATTAATTACTGATTATAGTAGTGGACGTTTCGATCAGTTTTGTTTGTTATGTTCTCTATTGTCATTAAAGAAAACCCAACATTTGTTAATAACCAATGGCACATAAAGAAGGAGCATCTTATGGCATACGAAAAACCACAATTTAAAGATCAATACGAAAATTATATTGGAGGAGAATGGGTCGCTCCCGTCGATGGTGAATATTTTGAAAATTACAGAGAATTTTCATCTATATGAGTGGAAACCAAGGGCAGAAAAAGGTGAACAGACGATGCACCAAAAGTTAGCATCATTCGGTCGCTACGGACCTGTGATCGTTGGTTCCTTTAATCT
>JADFRD010000120.1 GCA_022561485.1 Fidelibacterota bacterium
CAGTTTAATATTGATGTTTCAAAGGTGGGGACAACTTCGGCGCCGTTTCTGGAAATTGACGTGGGATCCAAAGCCGTGGGCATGGGCAGTGCATTTGTGGCCGTAGCCAATGATGCCACCGCCCTATACTGGAATCCCGCAGGCATTGCCCGCCTGTCCGGCAATGAGATGGTTTTTATCCATACGGAATGGATTGCCAACATCAATTATGATTTTGTGGGGACCGTTTTTCCCATGGGTAATCTTGGTGTAATAGGGATCAGTATCATTTCCCTGAGCACCGATGAAATGAAAGTGCGGACGGTTGATAAGCCTGAGGGTACCGGCGAACTGTTCAGTGTCGGAGACCTGGCAGTGGGTATCGCCTATGCCCGCAATCTCACAACACGATTTTCAATCGGATTCAATGGGAAGTATATTCGCCAAAAAATCTGGCATATGAGCGCTAGCGGATTTGCTATTGATATTGGGACCTTGTTCACAACCCCTTTCGCCGGAATGAAAATTGGAATGAGTATATCCAATTTCGGCGGCAAAATGCAAATGCTCGGAAAGGACACTTTCGTTAATTTTGATTTGGCGCCGGATCAGGAGGGGAGCAACGATCGAATACCGGCGAATTTAAAAACCGATGAATTTTCGTTGCCACTACTGTTCCGGGTAGGACTGGCCCTGGAGGTTTTCAATTTTAATTCCAGTCGAATGATTATGGCGGTTGATGCCGCACATCCGAACGATAACACGGAATACATTAACGTCGGTGCAGAATATTCCTCAAATGATTGGCTGTTCTTAAGGACCGGATTTAAAAACCTTTTCCTACTTGATGGCGAAGAAGGGTTAACTATAGGAGCAGGGATTAAATACGCTCTCGGTAGCAATCTGTCGATAAGAATTGACTACAGTTATCAGGACTTCGGGAGACTGAATAACGCCCAAAGCTTCTCGTTAGCTTTGGCATACTAGGTTCAGCAGTCATGCGACTATGCCTGAAACAGACCCCAAGTTATTTCCTGCCATAAATATAATTCCTTTAGAATTCTCGGACACAATATGAAATTGAATCGTCACAGTGGTAACCCCTTGCTGAAACCACGGGGGGATGACTGGGAGTCGGTGGCTGTTTTTAATCCCTCGGCAACCCTGGTGGATAATCGGATTCATCTGCTTTACCGGGCGGTGGGAGAGTACTTTCCGTATACATCCAGGCTGGGCCATGCGGTCTTTGATACAGACCTTAACTTGATCGAGCGGCAGCAGGAGCCGGTTTTTGTTCATGATGCCAAACTATGGGAAAGATCAATTGAGGATCCACGGGTATCGATGATCGAAGATGAACTTTATCTCACATACGTGGCCACCCCTACACCCGGCCCCCCAGGAGCTGTACGGAGGAAACTGGGGCTCCCCAATCCTCCGGAAAGTGCCGGGCCCCGCACAGCGATAGCCAAAATGAACGGCTTCCACGAATATGAACGCTACGGTATCATCACCCCTTATGGCGCCGATGAGCGTGACGTCGTGCCCTTCCCTGAGAAAATTAACGGGCGCTATGCCTTTATTCACCGACCAGCCAACTGGGTTGGTGACCAATATGGCACAATGGGACCGTCTATCTGGTATGGCGACAGTGAAAGTCTGAATCAGGAGATAACGAATCACAAACTGGTGATGAAGGCGGAAGCTGAATGGGAAGGGAATAAGGTGGGCGCCGGCCCGCCCCCGATTAAAACTGACGCGGGCTGGCTATTGATCTACCATGGCGTTGATCAAAGTAATATCTATCGGGGCGGAGCCGCTCTTTTGGATCTGCTGGAGCCGTGGAAAGTGCTGGCTAGGACACCGGATCCAATTCTGGAACCGGAAATGGATTATGAGCTGTATGGCGACGTTCCAAACGTGGTGTTTCCGGAAGGGCTGGTTACAGTGGGCAACAAACTCATTATCTTCTATGGCGGTGCGGACAAGGTTTGTTGTGCCGCCTCTGTAGACTTGGATGAATTTATCGCTGACTTGCTAGGCGGAGGTAACCAAGGCAAGTGAAGCTAAAGCGCTTTTCAGGAAATCCCATATTGAAACCCATGAAGAGCAATGATTGGGAAAGTGGCGCGGTCTTTAACTGCGCCGCCTTGTTTAAGGATAACACTGTGCACCTGCTTTACCGCGCCATTGGTGAATATAAAATTTATATCTCACGACTGGGCCATGCTTTCAGTAGCGATGGTTTCATTTTTCAACGCGGTGATAATCCCGTATTTGTTCCGGAAGGGGATATGGAGAAATTTGGTTGTGAAGACCCGCGGATGACCGAAATAGACGGTAAGGTCTATATTACTTATACGGCCCTATCTGAACGGGCCTGGTCCGGATCCGGCAATCGGGTCGCGCTGGCCTCAACAAGTGACTTTCAGACATTTGAAAGGCACGGAATAATTCTACCGGATATTGAGAATAAGAACGCTGTCATATTTCCGGAAAAAGTTCAAGATAAATATGTTATGTTTCACAGAATTATGCCTGATATATCCATCGCCTACTCCGACAACCTCAAAGAATGGTATGGGCACCGTGTTGTCATGAAACCCAGCGAGGGATTCTGGGACTGTAAAAAAATCGGATCAGGCGGTCCGCCAATAAAAACGGATATCGGGTGGCTGTTGTTCTATCATGGTGTCGATGAAAATCGTATTTATCGGCTTGGCGTGGCCCTGTTTGACCTTGATGACCCATCCAAACTGATTTCCAGACAGGAAGAAGCGATCCTGGAGCCATCTGAGAGCTGGGAAATAGACGGTGATGTGCCCAATGTGGTATTCACCTGCGGCGCAATCGAAAAAGATGGAGCCTATTATGTCTATTATGGCGGCGCCGACACAGTTATCGGAGTTGCCACCGTGGACAAGATTCAAGCCCTGGATTTTACTTAATATTTATTTTGAACTCATATCCTCAGATTATTAGCAGACATACCGCATCACCATTTACATCGCCATTTTCTAACCATCTTCGTAGTATTTTACTGATTGCCCTGCTTGCTTCTATACCAGCTTGCACAACTAAAGTTGATTCACAAAATATTACTTATTGGACGGCCCCTAGCCTAGAGTTATCACGATTTGAAAAAATAATAGTCGATGAATGGAATGATTCACATCCCGACTCACCGATTGATTGGAAAACTATTCCAGCAGGCATTAGCTCTGAAGAAGTACTTCTAACAGCGATTGCCACTAAAACCGGCCCGGACATTTGTGCAAATATATTCGGCGGTTTTGCTTCTCAGCTGGCGGATGCCGGCGTAATCGTAGCCCTTGACACTTTACCCGGTTTCTGGGACTTGGTAGCAAAGCGCCATATGACCAATATTATTCGTAATAACTGGTTTTATAAGGGGCACGTCTATGTACTTCCAGTGTATACTAATCCTGAGATGATTTGGTATAACAAGGAAATACTTAATGCCTTTAATATTACTGTACTCCCCAGGACATACGGTGAATTCTTCGACCTATTGAAAGTCGTTTGTTCTGCGAGCGACATGTATGGCCTGCATATCGATGTCTCCTCAAAGTGGTATAGGAGATGGTTTGACTATTTAACATTTTATGCCGCCGCTTCAGGAGGCAGCCCTTATCTCGATATGGATAACAAAGCGGCCTTCTTTGATCAGGAGGCTGGGATAGCGGTAACGACCTTTTTCCACAAATTGTTCGCTAAAGGTTATGCGCCAAAGTTTGAAATTCAGGATGGTTTTCAAAAAGGTCTATTCCTGGCAGCGATCAAAGGAGCGGGGGATATAGTAAGAACGAAAAGAATTTATCCGGAGCTCCAGTATCACATTGCACCGCTCCTAGTACCAGACAACTATCCAGCTGATAGTCCCATTTACACCCTGGCTGAATCGAAGGGGTTGGTGCTTTTCAACAACACAATTCAGAAGGACCAGGCCTGGGATTTCATGCGACACTATTTTACTGATGAGCACGATTCCTTATGGCTTGCAATCACCAACTATTTGCCGGTTCGTGAGGATTTATTAAGTAATTCCATCTTTAAACTATATTTCGAGGATAACCCGGAAATAAAACGCTATGCAGTCACTACCGCATTTTCGGTACCACTCTCAATAACCCCCCATACGGTCCAGATTCAAACTATTCTAAACCGGGAACTGTGGCAACCGATTATTTACGGCATAAAGTCACCGCTGGCCGCTTCGAGGGACGCCAATAGTGCCATCAATCGGATATTAAGATCGGGACCGTAGTTATTGTACCATAAGCCATGAATTCTATTCTTGCGAAACTCAAATCCAATGAGCTGGTTGGTTATGGACTAATACTGCCCTATCTAATTTATTCATTAATTATATGGGTATACCCCCTGATGTGGGGGATCAGTATCGCGTTTAAAAGGTGGAATATAATCTCCACTGAAAAGACATTTATCGGGCTATCCAACTTCATCCAGGTAATTCATGATCCATTATTTTGGATTGCCTTTAAGAATACGCTTTATTTCATGGTAGTGTTTATACCCCTATCAATATTTTTGTCCCTATCAGTCGCCCTATTGCTAAACCGCATAACTTTCCTACGCTCATTTTTCGCCTCGGGGTACCTTATTTCCTATGTTTCCGCAGGCGTAGCATATTCGATTGTATTTAACCTCATGTTCTCAGGTAATGGCATTATCAATACCTGGCTGAGCGGGATAGGAATCACAATTCCGTGGTTCTCTAGTCCTAAAATTGCTATGGCATCTATTGCAATAATTGTCGTATGGAAATTTCTCGGCTATTATAGTTTGATATTTTTGGCCGGGTTGCAGTCAATTCCCAAAACAATTTATGAATCCGCCGAAATCGACGGCGCCGGACGGATTACACAATTCTTTCGAATCACCATCCCCCTTTTAAATCCCTCATTTACCATTATTTTTATTTTTGCGATAATGCTATCCTTTAACGTGTTCACCGAACCATATATGATCACTGGCGGAGGACCGTTGGATAGCACCCAAACTTTTGTAATGCAGATCTACTATCACACTTTTACTAATCTCCACGCCGGCTATGGAAGCAGCTTTGCCATTATCGTGGCGGCGATAAGTTTTGCATTTGTATTCTTCATAAGAAAAATCGTCGAGAAAGACATAGCTTAAATATGGGGCGCTATACTTTAAATAGGCAAGATTTTCGATCGTACGAAAAATTGCTGACCTATTTATTGCTCAGCTTGGGCCTGGTTCCAATGGTATTCCCATATATTTGGATGGTGTTGGCGTCTTTTAAAGTTCCCGCGGAGATCTTTGATCGATTCATACCCACAAGTCTTACACTTGAACATTATAGAATGATTTTCATGATGGGATCAACCGGTTCCGCCAATCCTTTCATCAGGGCTCTCGCTAACAGTCTGCTAGTCTCCTCAGTCACTACACTCTCGGTAGTTATTTTCGGGGCAATTACAGGATATGCCTTGGCACGGCTCAGGTTTAAGGGCCGGAACCTATTAAATAATTTTATCCTATTTCAAATGTTGTTTCCAGTAGTATTGTTTTTAATACCAAGATTTTTATTGGTGACAAAACTGGGGTGGATCAATACTTATCAGGGAA
>JADFRD010000121.1 GCA_022561485.1 Fidelibacterota bacterium
TGAGTGCGACCATTTAGAAGATCTTGTGTACATGGGAAGACTTTGCAGAATGGTTGAACGAAAACCAGTTAAATTAGATCATACTTCCCTGGTAGAGCATCCACGAGATAAAAGATGCATTATAGAATGGATTAGTACAGACGGAGGTAGAAAAAGAGATTATTTTACTTGGAAAATTCTTGATGAGAAAGTTAAAAATGCAAAAAGCGGTATGGTTATGGGCTGTGTAATAGACAATTTTAATGAATTAGATTATGATTGAAATATAACCACCGTTCAACCGTACGTGGCAAGCGTGAAGCATGAATTTGGAGTTTGGGAAGTAAAATGAAGTCAGATCTAAATAAAGTGATAGTCGGAAGAATTTTTCACGCCGCAGAGCTATCTCGTTAACCCAAGGAGGGAATTAGATGGAATCGAAAGAAATCGCTGTCGTAAGAGACTTCATCGCCGCAATCAACCAGGGCAATGCTTCTCAACTTTCCAGCCTGATGACGGAAGATCACACCTTCGTAGACTCCCGTGGCAAAGTTGAGTCAGGTCGTGAGAACATGACAACCGGATGGAAGGGTTACTTCCGTATGTTTCCCGATTACAGAATAGATATTGATACCATTCTCCAAGATGGGAACCTTGTGGCTTTCTTTGGATCCGCCTTCGGAACTTACAATGGGAATCGCGGGCTTGTCCCAGAAAACAGAATCGAAATGCCAGCCGCGTGGAAGGCTATAGTGGAAAGTGGAAAAATCAAAGTCTGGCAAGTCTATGCCGATTGGACCGAAGGCTGGAAGATAATCGAGGAGGACAAAGAGAAGGGATAACAAAACGATGGAGCTGACCGAACCGATGCATAATAACCATCCGGTGATTATACGACGAACCCACAGCTTAACTTCGCAATTAGGGGTGCTTCTGGAAATTACTCATCATGTATAGGCATCTTTCGAAAGCATATTTTTGTTGATATTCTTTGCTCTAAATTCTCATATAACTTTGACGAAAATTTTTAAATTCTTAGATTCTACAAGATTTGTTAGTAATTCTCATTAAAGAAGTTGATTTTTAAATACACGTCTAAGTAACTAAAGCAAATAGATAATCAGGAGTCAGCTATGAAAAAAAGTGGTATTTTATTAGTATTTACGATCGTTTTGTTGTTCCAGCTTATTAGCTGTCAACAAACCATCAAGCAACCACCTCCCGCAAAAGTTGACAATGTAGTCGATGAATATTTCGGCGTAAAAGTAGACGACCCTTACCGATATATGGAAAATCTGGATGACCCGGAAGTTCAGAAATGGATCAAAGGACAGGCTGATTATGCTGCGGAAGTGTTAGCTAAGATTCCGAGCCGTAATGCTTTCTTTGAAAGATTAAAGGAATTAGACAGCGGGAAAGCATTCAGAATTTTTAGTATACGCAGATTTGAAGATGGAACGCTTTTTTATCTGAAACTTCCTACAGGGCAGAATATTCCAAAACTCTATGTGCGCTTTGCACACAACAACGATGAAAAGCTTCTTGTTGATCCTGAAAAAATAAAATCGGAAGATAAGCAGCATTTTTCAATTAATTCTTACAGCGCCTCAGCTGATGGAAAATATATTGTTTATGGTCTTGCTAAAGGCGGATCGGAGCAAACCATCTTACATATCATGGAGGTTAAGACCGGAAAAAAATTACCGGAAACTATCGGGAATATCGAGACGGCATATAACAGACCGCGTTGGATGCCGGACGGGAGCGGTTTCTTTTATTGCCGCAGGCGTGATCTGCCGAAGGATGCCCCGGAAACTGAGATTTACAAAAAAACCAGGGTATATTTTCATAAACTGCAAACAGATTCTAAAGATGATAAATTGATCATGGGTTATGGAATATCAAAACGAGTTCAGCTTGATGAAATTGATTTCCCCAGTATCTATATTCCGGCAAATTCCAAATATGCTATAGCCAAGATTAAACACGGCGACGCCCGGGAAATCGCTGTTTATGCTGCTCCAATAAATACACTTCTTAAAAAAGATATCCCCTGGGTGAAGGTTTGCGGTTTTGATGATGAGGTGAACGATTATGCGGTTCATGGCAGCGATATTTATCTGCGAACAGCAAAGGACGCTCCACGCTTCAAGGTAGTAAAAACAACTCTAAATAAGCCGGATTTTTCCAAAGCCATAGATGTGATTCAAAAAAGTGATCTTGTGGTAGATAATATTTTTACGGCCAAAGACGCCTTATATGCCGGTATCATAGATGGTGGTTTTAACCGTATTGCCCGTCTGGAATACACTAATGGCGCCAAAGTAAAAATGCTGGATCTGCCAAACGGAGCGGCCGGATTTGTGGTTTCTATTAGCCAGAAATTAGACGGTATTCTGTTTTATACAAATGCCTGGACAAAAGGAAGTCTCATTTATGACTACAATTCGAAAACAAATAGCTTTACCGATTCGGGATTAATGCCCATAGGGAAATTTGACAATCTGCCCGGTTTTACTTCAAAAGAAGTAAAAGTAAAAAGCCACGATGGAGTGATGGTACCGTTGTCCATCGTTTACAAAAGTGATATTAAACTGGACAGCAGCAATCCCTGCTTGATTATCGGGTATGGTTCTTACGGTTATTCCATGCCTGTATTTTTCAATCCTCTGAGAATTGCCTGGCTGGAACTCGGTGGAGTATTTGCCGTGGCGCATGTACGCGGCGGCGGCGAGTATGGCAAAGAATGGCATCATGCAGGGCAAAAACTCACGAAACCCAATACCTGGAAGGATTTGATCGCCTGTGCAGAATATCTGATTGATAATGGTTATACTTCCAAAGAACTCATCGCCGGTCAAGGCGGTAGCGCAGGTGGTATTATGATTGGACGGGCTATTACCGATCGACCTGATCTTTTTGCAGCAGCGATAATCAATGTAGGATTATCAGATGCAATTCGTTTTGAAACAACGACGAATGGTGTTCCCAATATTCCTGAATTTGGCACTGTAATGAACAAGGATGGATTTAAAGGCTTATATGAAATGAGTTCCTATCTCCATGTTAAAGATGGAGTGAATTATCCTGCAGTTTTGTTAACTCACGGGATAAATGATCCTAGAGTTAATCCATGGATGTCTGCAAAAATGACGGCAAGATTTCAAGCGGCAACTGTCAGCGATAAACCAATACTTTTTCGAGTTGACTATAGTGCTGGTCATGGCGTTGGATCAACCCGGAATCAATATTTGGAAGAACTTGCTGATAAATGGGCCTTTCTTATATGGCAATTTGGACTTGTATTATAAACACCAAAGATAAATCATAGAGAGTAATTTTCGATTCTTTAGAAAATCAACAGCACACCTAACCCGGGCATGTCGCTGAAAACAAACGTGTCCATTCCTGTGAACCCTTTCCTGGCTCGACCCTTTTTCCTGGCAGGTTACATCAACCAGCTCGGGTATGGCACCCAGAACGTATTCAAATGGTGTCGGAAGGCCCATTTGCCTGAGCCTGTGTTTGAACAGCTGAACCAACAATTCAGCGTCACGATCTGGCGCAATTGGCTGACCGATCAGCGGTTGGAAGAGTTTGATCTCAATGACCGCCAACGAGCGGCCATTCAGCACCTCAAATCACATCGAAGCACCACCAACTCCGAGTATCAGGACCTTTTCAGAGTCGCCAAACGGACGGCATCGCAGGATCTGCAACATCTCGCGTCTCTGGGTCTCATCGAGAAGGAGGGAACCACTGGAAAGGGTGTATTCTACAGGATTGCCAAAGGGGCATAAGGGGCATGAAGACTAAGATCGGCTCAGCTATCCCCTCACCACGAAAGGGGCACCAAAGGGGCATAACGGGCAAGGTTCTATGCTTTGGGACATCTATGAAGGTCAAAAAAGTCTATGGTCGCGCTGTCCAATAGTGGCATAACATGTCGCTGGAACAGACGTGGCTATTGTCACCCAGCTCAGCTCTTCGTTAGATCATATAAATACCAGACCCATTTATCTCTGTGTTGTTCCATTGCATGACCAAATGCAGCACCTTTCAAAGGTCAAAAGAACCGTGAAAGGTACATTTTAGAATTACTCAAGCTTTGCATACACTAAGTAGTTGATTATTCATATGATTGTGGGGGTAGTATTTCAGAATGAGGTATAGGGTATAAGGTATATGGTAGGTACACATTATCGGACGATTGAGACATCCTATCCGTTAGCTAACGGATTCATATTATTTGTCCGTCAGCTGACGGATTGGGGGTTAAGTATAACACTTTCAATTAGAACCATTTGTCCCCTATACCTTATACCTTTCAACACACCTGCCCGATCTGGCGCCCAGTCAGGCGGGGAAATCGTAATGATATGTACCTGTGAAACATGAGTAATTATATCTGCCCTGCCAATTGTGCCCCCAAATGTCCTCCGTAAAAAAGAAACAAAACTGCAATACCCCCGATAGTTAAATATACAAAAAGAGAAGGCTTTTCCGGTAATTCGGATTTCAATCGAAAACGCCAGATAAAAAGTCCTGAAAAGAGTGCGACTGCTATCATCTGAACAACACCATGGGTCTCGATCAAGGGAAAGGGTTCAGACATATGCCCTACGACCGTATCTGCAAGGAACCCCGTAATGATGGTAAAAACCGAGGATATAACTCCAAAAACCAGGCACCACCAACCTGCGTTCAATAACGATTCCTGACGATACCGAATTCCAAGAACATCACAAAACCATCCGGTAGAAAACAATGCGATGGGGAAATGAACAAACAGAGAATGAATAGTATCGATTGTATGTCCAAACATCGGCTTTTCCTCTATCCTATTTCCGAATGTGTCTGACTTATCTTCACAATTCAATTCGGGATTTCAATTTGTAAATTATATTCCGTTGGAACCTTCAAAAAAAACGAATCAAGAGTAAGAAGTTTCAGTCTGTTTTTTATGACATGAACAGCTATAAGGGCATCAGGGGTACTCATTGTAAGTCCCTTAGACAGTAATCGATTACGCAATACTCCTGCTTCCTGATAATCACCGAATTCCAAAGATAAATATTTAATACCTGACAACATCTTTAATATTTGCTGCTTGTATTTCTCGCTTCTTGCTCCGGATATCAGTTCAGTGAGTACAATTCCGTTGTAATAGACATTACCCAACTTAACTTCATTGATTATCTCATTAAGCGCTGATATTTGATCACCTCTTAAAAGAGATATGACCACAGATGTATCAAGAAACAGTGGTATCATTAATTTGACTTTGTTCGATGATGTATATTTCCTGGTCTCTCCAATTTCTTATCGTCTCGATATCCAAATCAAAGTCTTTTATTGACCCTATCCCATCTAAAAACTTTTTAATGTTTGCTTTAATAATCACTTCTTTCAAACCCATTTCAATAACTGCCTTTTTTACAGTCACACCAGTAGCTTCCATTGCTTCCTGGATCAGTTTTTCATCCAAATCTAATGTTGTCCTCATCATATACCTCTTATGCATGAATGATGCATATTAACCATGCATATTTATATTAGCAAGATATTTATGCATCATTCATGAATAAACAGAATAGGCGCTGTTTTAAATACCGTATGATCTATCCGTTAGCTAACGG
>JADFRD010000122.1 GCA_022561485.1 Fidelibacterota bacterium
GGAATATGAGACTGTTTTTATGGTAACTTTCATATATAGAAGTTCTGTAGGATTTATTTAATGTTCATACATTTTAATCAATGAAAGAAATAACACAAATATCATTCTTTAAAGAAGGAGCCTCAATCCAGGGGTTTTTCCTTTGCGTGGAAAAACATCTTCGTCACACCCGCACCGGAGATTTATATCTTGATTTGGTCTTACGTGACATCACGGGGACGGTTCATGCCAAGATCTGGGATAAAGTAGCAGAACTCGATGAAAAATTTTCATCTGGCGATCCCGTCGCTGTTAAGGGAAATGTGGAATCATTCCAGGAGCGCCATCAATTGGTCATTAAGAAGATTAGTAAAGCGTCTGTTCAGTATTATGGTCGTTTCGGTTACGATCCGGCATTGGTGGTTCCGGCGTCACCGTATGATCCAAAAATTATGTGGAGAGATGTTGTAGAACTCATTGGAAAAATGAAAAATCCATTTTTAAAAAAAGTAGTATCTTCCATATATAGAGAGCATAAAGATAAACTGCTGATTCATCCGGCGTCCGTTGTCATGCACCATAATTATCGTTCGGGGTTTTTGGAACATGTCCTTTCCATGGCCAAGATTGCCAGTCAATTATCCGGTTTTTACGATGCGGATCGTGATCTTGTCATGGCTGGGGTGCTGCTCCATGATATCGGTAAGCTGGAAGAAATATCTGAAGACATGGAAGCGGAATACACCGATTCAGGAAATTTTATTGGTCACATTGTTATCGGGAGGGATATGGTTCAAACTGCCGCAACGAAAATCAAAAAATTCCCGAAAGAATTATTACAGAAATTGGAGCATATTATTTTATCCCACCAAGGTCGATTTGAATGGCAAAGTCCAAAACAGCCTGCTTTCCCTGAAGCGATGCTGGTGCATTTGATCGACAACATGGATGCCAAAATGAACCTCATGAAGCTGGCAATTGACGAAGATCAAAACAAAAGAAAATGGACGGATAAAAAGAATATCTTCCGCACGCCTTTATACAAGGGGCCGGATGAATCTGAATAAACTGGTGCGGGCGTCTATTTTTGCTGCTCTGGCTATCGGCGCCGGTTTTGCACTGCTCATGATTCCCAATATTGAACTCATTTCAGTGATTGTTTTTTTAGCCGGAATGCACTTGGGCGCTTCTTGGGGATTGATCATTGGTGGAACAGCGGAAATGGTTTTTTCCGGTCTGAACCCCATGGGCTCTGGCCTGGCATTTCCACCGTTGTTCATATCTCAAATCTTGGGCATGGCGTTTATCGGTTTTAGCGGCGGGCTGCTGCGTCATTTCTTTTTGAAGAAAAAACTTTCCACTACTAACATAATCGCCCTCGGAGCAGTCGGGTTCATGTTAACATTTATTTTTGACTCAATAACCACATTGAGTTATCCTATCAGTGCCGGGTTTGATCTTTCCAGAACGATCGGCTTATATATTTCGGGCATGGGCTTTACCATCTTGCACCAGGCGTCCAATGCAGTTGTGTTTGCTGTGGGTGTCCCGCGTGTTACAAAATATCTAGTAAAAAAAGAATAACCGCAAAGTGCGCGAAGAAAAATTACAAAGAACGCAAAGAAAATTATGATAGAAAACGAAATTGCAAATAAAGTTATTGGAATTGGAATTGAAATTCATAAAGTACTGGGGCCTGGTTTACTGGAAAGTGCTTACAAAGAATCTCTGTTTTTTAAGATTGGACAGTCAGGGTTGTATGTAGAAAAAGAAAAACCAATGCCTCTCGTATTTGAAGACGTAACATTAGAGTGTGGTTACAGAATTGATTTATTAGTTGAAAATAAGTTAGTCATAGAAGTAAAAAGTGTTGAGGCGTTGAATGATATTCACTTAGCTCAAACATTGACGTATTTAAAATTAGGGGATTTTAAACTTGGTCTGTTAATGAATTTTAATGTTGTCTTGTTGAAACAGGGAATAAAGAGAGTAGTAAATGGTTTATAAATCTCTGCGAACTTTGAATAAGTCTTTCCGATCTTTGCGGTTAAACTTTAAATATTTATTTCTGATCACTTCTGTTTTATTTAGTCAAAATATTATCGAACGACCTTATGATTGGAGCGGGCAATATGGAACATCAACGGTAAATAGTAGATTATTGTGGAATTCAGATTGGACGTCAGGACCACTTTTATTCGATGGGACGTATACGTTTTATCCCCAACGGTATGGGGAGCACGTTACATCCCATTTTGCATTACTAACTTTAAACCGGTTTCCCTTAAACAACCATGAAACACAAGATACATCATTTATCAAATCAACACTGGATTACAAAATAGGGGACTATAATTACGATCAACTGACCTTGGACCTCGATTACAATACACCTAAAAGACATATAGGTTTACATGGGTTTAAACGCAGCTATGCCGGAAGACGGGGGCAGTTTTTCCATCCACGCGGTATGACGGTTCCACTACAACAATCGTATACATTTGACTATATTTCTGAAAAGAATGGTTGGTTGCTTAATGCCGCTGCTGCCAGGTTTGTAACAGAATCAGGACTACCGGACACATCTCTTTTTAACGGATTATTTGAAGATGAAATACTCACAGCAGGTCTTTTGTCAAAATCACCCGATGATAAACTTCAATGGACATCCCATTTAGCTCTTTTTCAGCAATGGCGCCGTGTGGATGTATCATGGTATTCAAACAGAAAAAGTCAATATATCAATCGAAGCCACTGGCATAACCAACTGGACGGATTCGAAATTGAAGGGGTTGATATATCATTTGGGTTAGACTTAAATATCCAATCTGTGACCCAGTCGGATACAGTTCACAGACAGACTAACTGGGCCACATCCTACACAAAAGTAATATGGAATAGAATCAACGTATTATACGGCGGCACATTTTTTGACAAAGGCGGATCGGCTAGATATTTTTCAGCGGAATATTCAAAATCATGGAAAGTCTTTACCATCAACGCAATATACTCTGATCAAACAAAGCCAACACATATTCGTATCTGGGAAGCGAATCATAATGATGAGATTGAAAGATTTATTTTCGGAGTTTTTTCAGTAAATGCTGATTTCAAAAATGTAAAGACAGGATTAAACTATTATAATGGCGTCAATGAAATTAACAACAGTCGTAAGGGTTATGTCTCCACTGTTGAATTATATGGACAATATGATTTTTTAAAAACCGTGTCGTTCAAAGCATCCTATTCATTCCAGAAAGGGAATTATTATTTATCTGATGGAATTGGCAACCGAGTATATTTTCAACTCAATTTTAAAAAGGACCGATTTTTTAACCGCTTTGATTTATCAGCAAAATTTTATGGAGAAGGACTATTAAACAAAGAAGATTCAAATTTATTATCACCATTAGATGGAATTCCTTTGGAAAAAATAAGAAGTTCTTTAAGTCTATCCAATATCTGGCTTCTTCATTTTGATGTTTCCGCCACCATTTCCACCATGACCATTACCTGGTCAGTGCGAAATATTTTCCAGGCGCTTGAACCTTATGCGTTGAAAATATTTCCCAATAAGGAAGTGGGAGATTTTCAGGTACAGTATAATTCAATATTTCCTCCCATGGGCCGGATCGTCATGTTTAACATTCACTGGACGTTTGAGGACTAATTAGTTTATCCTGTTGTAATTAGCGACTGAGGAAATGATATGTATTTCGTATCTACAGAAAAGGATTAATAACCTGAATATTTCCATACATTTGCTCATGGTTCAAATCTTCAGTATACAGAATAGAACAATTAGTTACCATGGCAGATTGTAAAATTAATGCATCCCAAAAAGATACTTCCCATCGCAGCTCTGTATCAATTGCATCTAAAATAATTGCCGGAGTAATCGAAACTATATCCAGGCTGTAGAATGATGTAATGACCGATTTTACCATCTCCGGGATGATATTCAACTTTCGAGTAGCTACAACGTAAAATTCCTGCAACACTTGCGTTGATAGATTACCCGATCCATTTCGAATACAAACAGACACTAATGAACGAGCTTTATCCTGTTTATCTCCGGCTGATTTGTCAAACGCGTATACCAATACATTTGTATCTAAGAAACAAAGATCAGAATTCATATATGTCTTCTCGATTCCAAGTCCATCCTTTAGAATCACCTTCAACACGTTTGGTTAATGCTAGAAAATAGTCTGCATCAGAATCATGATTACCATTTTCAACAAGACGTATTAAATAATCCCTAATCAATTTATTCAGTGTTGTATTGTGTTTCTGTGCATAGGCCCTGGCTTTTTTTATTAAGCTTTCTTTAGCTGCAAGAGTAATATTCATAATAAGATTACCATTATTTATGTGTACACATATTATGTGTTATTTATTCATTTTTCAAGGATATTTTTACCGATACTGACCCGGACAACCAACTTTCGAGTTTCATGCAATAATTCCAGAATACAAATACTACTCTATTGGCTTCATTGAGGCAACCTCGAAGGTTATATTTTAACAGATTCGTTGAGAATATTTATTTAACCGTTATTATACTAAACCTTCGGAAGGTTACACTACTATTTGTTAAAAACAGCAAAGTCTGTTGGGATGGCTCCGACTTCAAATGTACGCAAAACATTTCCTTCCAGATCAGTCACAAATACTTGGTCCGGAGCCAGGTAATCATCGGTGACACCGAAAAATATTTTATCACCTGAAACGACCACCGAATACACTCCACTGAAATCACCTTTTGCATTATTGTTATCTACACTTAAATCACTGTTTAGAGGCGCTATTCCTGTCGTTGTTGCTCTGTATACACTGCCATCAATTTCCACAAGGTCGGATCCAACATTAGAAGACATTCCGTAATCATTGGTTTGAATCGTTCCTGAAGATAATTCTATAGCGCTCGTACCAGAATATGAATTCCAGTTGAGATCGAAATAAGTACTGGCGACAAACAACTTATTGTCTGATATCAATAGTCGACCCGGACCTGCTACAACATCAAATGTATCAATAACCGATTTTGAAAATACATCAATTTTCAGAATATCATCGTTGGTTGACCAATCGCTGTGCATGGGTACGGATACATAGAGATTGCCGTTATCGTAAACAATATCTTCCGGCATGCCGTTGATACTGATGGTATCCGAAATAGAGTTTGAATTCAGGTCAAAGACCAGGATACCGCTATACCATGTTGTGATGTATCCCTTATCATTGCCAAATGCCATGTATCGAGGGCTAGAGGTGGAAAGATTCACACTGGCCAGATGGGTTATATTTTCTCCCAAACCCAGAATTTCCAGCGAATGGCTGTTATTGTTAATGATGTACAACAAGTCATTGTAGATATACATGGCGTTGGCTACATCGCCAAGATTAGTGCCCGACAATGATTCAAATACGTTTGCCTGGGCTTCGGATTCTTCGTCGTCAAGGTCTACTGACCAGAGAGATGCATTTGCCGCCCCGAAATTACCTTCACATAGAATGAACAGATCGCCTGTGCGCACCTCTTCTTTTGCTTTTTTATCTTCACATCCGATGAATAGGACCATCCACAGAATGAGTGCAT
>JADFRD010000002.1 GCA_022561485.1 Fidelibacterota bacterium
AGTGATGAACTGTAAAAGAATAGTTAGAAGAAATACGCCTCGTAGTTCATCCTGCTTTTCACTTTGGAATTGTTTCTCAAAAAACTCCTTATGCAAGTAAAGCCAAAACAAGCACTCATCAAGAATAGATAACCAAGGATTTAATAAACTAATATTTTTTTCAATAATAGCTGGAGGAGAATTATATAAAGCTTTTAGAAAAGACTCCTTATCATAATCTTGTGTATTAAATTTCTTGTTATATTTTTTCCACAGTGATTCTATGATTATATCAACTTGGTTATTCATCGTATTTATTGTCCGAACCTTGTCAATATCCGGAGACTTTTTCTCGTATCACCTCTCCATTTCAATCTGTCAGCAGGTGAGCAAGCGCGGAAAAAATAATTGGCATTTATCCATATAAAATAAATTCGATTTTGTTTGTATAGAGGATGAACATATTTCTAGAGTAAAGTTATGGAATTAAAAGACCAGCCTCAACTAAAATGTGGGGTAACTGGTAGCAGGTGAATAGGTTCGTCATTCCGACCTGTGGTACATGCCCGAATGACTTGTTCTAGTGGGGAATATCTGCAGTACGTATTTTCGTTTTGCTTTTGTTGTTTGGCTAATAATTTCCTTTTCTAAAAACTTCCAAACATTGAATTCACCTGTCCTACGAAGCCTTGGCGTAGTGGGACGCTACAAATATTTCACATCCGGTTGACTGATGGTTAGAAAGCCATTATCGAACATTAACAAATTCTTCTATTGTAATATTAATATCTTTCGCTATTTGTCGTAAAAGAATTGGTGAAATATCTCTACCTTTATGAAACGGGACGGTTGTTACTCTTCCATCATCATGTTGAAACTGTTTATGAGATCCTTTTTGACGAACTTCTCGAAATCCTAATGACTTGAGAATTTTTAAAACTTCTCGTGGTTTTAATACAGGATACCTTCCCACTACACACCGATTGCTATAGTTTGTGTCCCAACAAATTCCGTTTCTAAATAGGGTTCACCATCTTCAGATAACATTTGTATGACTTCTATTAAATTATTATGTAATTCATCAAGTGTTTTACCTTGCGAATGTGCACCTTGAAAACCAGGAACATATCCTATATAAAAGTTAGTGTCTGGACATTTTTCAACAATAGCAGTATATGTTTTCATGATTATTTTCCTTTCAAATTCACTTTCTAAAATTACACAAAAATGGAAAAATTTCTATCGCTTTCTAATGGAATCAAATCCTTGAATTGCCACCCGTTAAACCGGCCACTCGTGGACGGATTAGCTGTATAAATATACAGAAACAGAAACTTTTGCTTCATATCACTCTTTCCTCAAAATATTCAGTGGGCAGGCATTACAACAACTCTTTTGTATTGTGTGCGAAGGCGTAATACGTTTAGGATGCCTACAATAATTCAAGAAATTCTTCGATTGTAAGATTAGCATATTTTAGTATGTGGGAAAGAGTAGATCTTTTTATTGGGTTATGGGCCGGGATAGTTATTTTGGATATTTTCTTTGGTGCGAATTTTTCTAAACGTATATGACTACCTTTTTGCCTTACCACTACCCAACCATCTCTTTTAAAGGCATTAACAACTTTTTTGTAATTAACACTGGGAACCTTTGTCATAAAGTTAGTTCTACGGTTTCAGCATTTTCTGAAATTTCAACCTTTTCTTCCGTTGGTTCTAAGTACAATTCTATGGCTTCTTCAATATTATGTAATGTTCCTTCTCTTGTGTCACCTTCTGATATACAACCCGGTAATGATGGTACAAGCGCGGTATACCCGCCTTCCTCACTTGGTTCTAAAATCACTGTGAATTTCATAATAAATCTCCGTTAATTTTTTAGTTAAATGTACGGTTTAGGATAATTACAGGCAATATAATGTAATCGAATCCTTGATTTGCCGCCGCATTAAGCGAGACCGCTGTGCGGTCTCGCTTAACAGTGTCAATATACAGACAATTTTGACTCATATCACCATTCCGCCTATCTGCCAGCGGTTGTTAGACTTTTGCAGCATTGCCTCTCTACATACTTTCTTTAAGGTACTTGTCTAAAAATAATTTTACTTTCCCATATCCTTCTATTTCATTCTCTTTTTTTACAAATCCATGACCTTCATCATCAAACAGGACATATTCAACAGGCACACCATTGGATTTTACCGCTGCTACTATTTCGTCTGATTCAACCTGCAAAACGCGAGGGTCATTCGCCCCTTGAAGCACCATAAGCGGTTTAGTAACATTGTCGGCATGAAATAAAGGCGATATATTATAAAGGCGAGTTGAGTCACTAGAAAAAGGATCACCTAATTCAGCATATAAGGCCTCTCTAAAAGATTCCCAATAAGGGGGAATAGATTTTAGTGTTCTTAACCAGTTGGTAACTCCAAAGATATTTACGCCAACAGCGAATTCTTCGGGAGCGAAAGTCAGGGCTGCCATCACCATATAACCGCCATAAGAACCACCCATAATACCGACACGGTTCATATCAACAAAGCCGGTGCTTGCTAAATAATCTTTGCCGGATATGCAGTCTTTCAAATCTAAATCGCCATGATTTTTGTCGTCCATTTTATTAAATGTTTTGCCATAACCGGTGCTTCCCCGATTGTTGACTGCAAGAATAGCATAACCATGATTTACGAGATATTGTATTAACGCGAAATAACTCAATCGTGATTGTCCGCCAGGGCCGCCATGAACCCAGACTAAAGCGGGTACTTTGTTCGAAGCAGACGAAATATGTGGCTTGTAAAAAATAGCAGGAATTTCAAGACCATCAAAAGATTTGTATCTCACCACTTCACCTTCGACCAAATCATCTTGGTTAATTTCCGGATTTAAAGAATTGGTCAACTTGGTTAATTTTTCTGTTTCGATATTATAGACATATAAATTATTGGGTGATGAGGAAGTGCTAACTGTAAGACGAATTAGTTTTTCACTTTTGCTAATGCTCACCGATGAAATACTACCGCCTTTAAATTCCGGTAAATCAAGTTGTTTATTTGATTGAAGATCAAAAAGTTTTATTGATGTTTTTGCATCTTCATTAATGCCAATCACCCTGTATTTTTCATTATATGAATTATACGCGTACCATATATCCCATGTCGTCTCGAAAACTTTTTCAGTTCTTCCACTTTGTAAATTATACTTGGCTAAATACATATATTCGCTGTCTTCATTCGTCGATAAAAAGAGGTTTTCGTTTGCCAAATCAAAAAATTGGGGATTGTATTCAGCGTCTTCTGTGTGCGGAGAAATATGTTTCATTTCTTTTGTATTTAAATCATAAAGATAAAGCTCATTATTACTGGTGGTTATACTCTTAACTAAGGCAAGATATCTTTTATTTTTAGAGATTGCACCAACGTCAAGTCCTTCGTCATTTTGATAGACTAATTTATACGCTTCCGGGTCTTGGAATTTGTCAATTTCTTTTTCGTATAAATCGAAAAATTTGGGATTACGTTTATTAGAAATAAAGAAAAAACTTTTCTCATCTCTACTCCATCCGTAGAAATTTGATTTAGCGCCTTCGAAAGCAGTCAAGTCCAAAGTATTGCTTTTGTTGTCCACCCAAAAAATGTGATCATTTTCATCACCGCCTTTGTCCGCATAATAGAGAAATCCATTTCCATTTGGCACATACGATGTGGCAAAATATGATTCTTTTACTGAATGGGTAAGTTGTTGAGGTTTACTTCCATCTACCGGAAGTGCAAAAGCATTATAAATTCCAGTTTCATTGGTTGTAACGAGAAGTTTTGATTCATCCGGAGCAAATGATCCACCCCAAATATTTGTGTTTTGATAAAATTGTTCAATGGTATATTTTTTAACTTCTTCAGCTTGTATGCTTGAACACATAAAAAACATTAGCGATGTAATAAACAACGTAGTGGGTCTATTCATTTTAGTCTCCTAATTAGTTTATTAATTCAAATTAATAATTACCCTGCGAAAAATTATGGTAGGAATTTGCCTGCCTGCAAGCAGACGGTGAATAAAAATTGGTATTTACCCACATAAAACAATATCGATTTTGTTTGTATAGAGGATGTACATATTTCTAGAGTAAAGTTATGGAATTATGATGCCAGCCTCAACTATAATTTGTTCCGTGTTGGAGTTCCGAATCTTCTGGAGCGGGGGGAGCGGTGATGGAGTTTCCAATCTTCCTTTAATTGATTGAACGGGATCTCCCGATCCCGTGAGAATTCCTAATATCAAACTCTTTTGGTATATTAAATTTGGATTGAATGAAATATCATGTCCGCGGGGACTGGAGGCCCCGCTAGAATTTTGTCAGTTAATTAATTCGGTTATTGAGGACTGAATAAGAAGTCTTTGAGTACGTCTTTTCTCTTTTATTTTTGTTGTTGTAGAATGTCAGTACTACAATTACTTCATCTGCCGATGCTGCCGCAACATGCAGTTATTCATCACCACTAGCAAGCCGGCGTCTTCTGCTAATTGAGCTGCGCCTTCATTGATAACACCATCCTGCAGCCATAGTGCCTTGGCGCCGATTTCAATGGCTGCTTCCGCAATAGGGAGTACATGTTCAGATCGGCGGAAAACATCCACCACATCCACCGGTTTAGGGATGTCCTTTAGTGTAGGATAACATGTTTCTCCGGCAATTTCGGTCTGCCCGGGATTGACCGGAATGATTTCATATCCCTGGTCCCGGAGATAAATAGCCACATAATGGCTGGGCCGTTCCGGTTTTGGAGACATGCCAACTATGGCTATGGTTTTCATGTTATAAATTTTTGTAATGGTTTCAATTTCATTCATATTGATTTTTTTCTATTATTGTTTCCAAATTCTTAATCTGTATTCTTAATCCTAATCCACATTCCTAATCCTCATTCTTAATCTTAATCCTTTTTAAACATATTCTTAAACACATACGTAATTATTTTTGGATTTTCCTTCAAACGCCGGATGGAATAATCAAACCAATCCTTGCCAAAGGGGACATATTTCCTGACGGTGTAACCCTTTTCTAAAAGAACCTCTAGTTTCCCATCCATGGGAACACCATACAGGACTTGGAATTCAAACCGGTCATTGCTGATCTTGTTTTCTACCAGCCATTCTTCAATTTCATCAATGATAAAAATATCATGAGTCGCTATGGCGGGATATCCCCCGCCATTGATGACTTGCTTTACCAAATCCACAAATTGAGTTTGAATGGTTTTACTGTCATGATAAGCGATGGTTTCAGATTCTCTGTAAATACCTTTGCACATACGAACATTCAGGTTGCCGCCATTCAACCGTGAAATATCATCCCATGAGCGGCGGAGACAAGCTTGGATAACCTGACCTACGTTTTCAAACTGGAGCTTTGCTTCCAAATATAATTTGATGGATGCATCCGTATATGGCGAATTTTCCATGTCAATACGGACAAAACTTCCGGTAGTTTTAGCTGTCTCAAGTAAATGAAACAGGTTGTCCCGGACGACATCGTATCCCACATCAAGCCCAAGATGGGTCGGTTTAATGGAAATATGACAATCGAGATCTTGTTCCTTTATTGCCTGCAGCAAATCAATATATGAATGGGTGACGTTTTCTGCTTCATCGAGTGTTTTAACGTGCTCACCCAAAATGTCTGTTGTGACAGCAAAGCCTTTTTCATTCAGGGCTTTGATGTGCTGGATTGCTTCATCAATCGTTTCTCCCGCCACATAAGGCTTGGCGAAAGGTTTTATAAAGAGCCTTGGAAATAATGGAAGGGAGGCGGCGATGAGAGAATTCAACGGGTTCATACACTGTGAATTTAGCTGAAGTTGTCATGGCTCAACAATGTGAAAAATATGGCTCATGACAATAATGCATACCTAATGCTGTATTAATACCTGTATGCAAATTAGATGAAATAAATTCTGCATCCCTGATCCGCAGTGTTTAAGCGTAAATATTTCCCCGGAAATTCGTTTCCCCATTTGTTCCAGCGATAAAACTATCTTCGGTTAAATAATTGGAAGTCAGTACTTTTTCTTTTGTCTTGAAACAAAAGAAACAAAAATTCAAGACCTGCCAGAAATTCGACTAAAATTCATTGTAAATGTCTAAAAAATAAAAACTCATTCCGCTCCGCTGCTTTCAAACAGTTTATTTTTTTCACGCCATTTTCAATGAATTTCTTAACGTCAATTTCTGAATGGTCAAATTTTACCTGATTAATTCATTAGCAATATCATTCTTTTTGTAACTATTCAGGTTTTTTGTGTGTACGACGAGCATCCTTGCTTGTCAAGTTTTTGTTTTTTAAACCCGGAGGTTTTAGAATATCCACGCTTGAATATGAAACTCCTATGGAGTTTTTCTTTGTTCTTTATTTATACTATAGATATTTAACCAGTACCGTGTTTTTTGTCTATTATTCTTCCGTATTTTCAGTAAATCCCGTAGGGATTAAATGTTTGTAGAAAATAGAGTAAAAAACATAACACAACTCCAGCGGAGTTGAATGTTCTGAATAAATATTGTAAATAACACCTCCCCTAAATCCCTGCCTGCCGTGAAAGGCCCTCCTCGTCCACCGGTGGTCGGCCTAAAGGACGGGGTAATTCTCTGGTTTTTTATCAATCGTTTTAGAATGGCTTGAGTTTAAACATATCTTTTCATTCTCCCTGGTAATCCGCCTTCAAATAAATTGTGGTTAAAACATTTAAAAGGTCTGGAAACAGGATCAGAATTTTGGAATTTCTCCTAATCCATATCTCTTTAATCTTTATCCATAATTTCCGTTATTATTGATTGAATTGGTCTTGCAAGGTGGTAAAACAGAAAGTTAAATTTCGGGCTCGTAATTTGACCAAATAACCTAATGTATCGCGACTTCGGAACCATATTTCTATTTATCCTCCTCGGAATTGTTTTGGTGTATGTGCCGTTGCTCATTTCAAAGCTTGTTGCTCCAAAAAAGTACACGCCGGACAAAATGTCTACCTATGAATGCGGCGAAGAATCGGAAGGTTCAGCCTGGGTTCAATTCAATATACGATTTTATGTCATCGCCCTCATTTTCCTCATTTTTGATGTGGAAGTGGTTTTACTATTTCCTTGGGCTGTTGTGTTTAAGGAACTGGGTCTGCTTGCCTTTGTGGAAATGGCCATATTCCTGATAATTTTAACGGTCGGTTTGGCTTACGTGTGGAAGAAAGGCGATCTGGATTGGGTGAAATATCGTGTGAAATACGGTCGAGGACGATACAGCAAAATTGTGGGGAAAGAATAAGGAACTTCTATTGGGTCTGCTTGAGAATAGATTTAAAGATAATGTTGTCGTTGCCTCCTTGGATAAATTTATTAACTGGGCACGATCAACCTCCCCGTGGTTTTTCCAATTCGGATTAGCCTGCTGCGCCATTGAAATGATGGCGACGGCGGCCAGCCGCCATGACCTCATGCGTATTGGTATGATTCCCCGTTCATCTCCGCGGCAGGCCGATGTCATGATTGTTGCCGGAACCGTGACCCTGAAAATGGCCTTGCGGATTAAAAAGCTGTACGAACAAATGGCGGACCCGAAATACGTTATTGCCATGGGCAGCTGCGCCACCAGCGGTGGTCCTTACTGGCAGCATGGATACCATGTATTAAAAGGTGTAGACTTAGTGATACCGGTGGATGTATACATTCCCGGTTGTCCCCCCAGACCCGAAGCATTGATTGAAGGACTGCTTAAACTTCAGGAAAAAATTCAGACGGAACGCCCCCTGACGAAAAAGATTGCATGAGTGACGAACAAACAAAGTTGATTCAAGAAGCAGTTGCAAAAGCACTAGCGGGTAATATGGACATGATCAACAATATTGAAGATCGCGTCACAAGATCTAAAGCCAAAGCTGCTCTGGTAAAAGCAAAACGGGAAGCGAAAAAAGGCGCTGCTACTTCTGAAGAAACACCCTCCGAAGAAATAGTCCAAGCTGAGAGTCCCCCGGAAAAATCGTTGAATCAAAAAGTGGCTGAAGCAATTGAAAAGAAATTCCCTGCTTCATTGGCCGGTGACGATGTTGATGGGCATATTCAACTGACGGGAGCCAATTGGTTTGAGATTGCACATTATTTAAAAGACAATCCGGATTTTCTATTTGATTCACTGCAATGCGTTACCGGGTTTGACTTAGGAATAGAAAACGATTTGGAAGTACGCTATAATCTCCACTCCATGACTCATAATCACACTATCGAAATTCGTATTCAAACGGATCGTAAGAATCCGAAAATTCCGTCGGTTGAGCAGGTGTGGCGGATTGGCGATTGGTTCGAGCGTGAAACGTATGACATGTATGGAATCATTTTTGAAGGCCATCGCAATATGACACGGATTTTACTCCCCGATGATTGGGAAGGGTGGCCATTGCGCAAAGATTATGAAACTCAGGAAACATATCACGGTATCGTGGTGCAAAAGGTGAAAGACGGATGGGAATAGTACACGGCGATTTAATGACGTTGAATATTGGGCCTCAGCACCCCAGTACGCATGGTGTTTTACGGTTAAAAGTAAAAACGGATGGTGAAATCATTGCAGACGTGGAACCGGTCATCGGTTACCTGCACCGCTGTTTTGAAAAGCACTGTGAAAATGTGACGTATGACCAAGTGATTCCCTACACCGACCGCTGCGATTATATTGCTGCCATGAACAACAACTTTGGCTATGCAGTTGCGGTTGAAGAACTCATGGATTTAAAAGTTCCGGAGCGTGTTGAATATATTCGGGTGATTGTTTCAGAATTAAACCGCATTGCCAGTCACTTATTAGCGCTGGGTACATTCGGGTTGGATGTGGGCGCCTTTACTCCTTTTTTATATATGTTCCGAGATCGGGAACGAATTTTAGATTTATTTGAAGTGCTGTGCGGTGCGAGGCTTTTATACAATTATATATGGGTGGGCGGCCTTTCGCATGATTTCCCCAACGGGTTTGAAGAAAAGATTATAGACTTTTTGGATTATTTTGAACCCCAGTTAGATGAATATAATAATATTTTAACATTCAATAAAATTTTCATTGAACGGACCGCTGACGTTGGTGTAATGCCCGCAGAAGTGGCCATCAGTTATGGCGTGTCCGGACCCAACTTGCGTGGTTCGGGAGTGAAGTGGGATTTACGCAAGGATGATCCATATTCGATTTATGATAAATTTGATTTTAACATTCCCGTTGGTACCGGCACCGTTGGCACGATTGGCGATTGCTGGGACCGGTATTATGTCCGGATGCTGGAGATGAGTGAAAGTATCAACATTGTCCGGCAGGCAATCAAAGCGCTTCCTTCCGGTGATGTGCATCAGGCATTGCCCAAAAAGATTCGACCGCCAAAAGGTTCGGTGTATAAACGGACAGAATCACCCCGGGGAGATTTGGGATACTATATCGAAAGCGATGGTTCTCCCATACCATACCGGTTGAAGATGCGTTCCCCCGCCTTCACAGCGTTGAGCGTTATGGGCGAAATTTCGTCAGGCTGGATGATGTCCGATGTCCTCGCTATTCTTGGAAGTTTGGATATTGTATTAGGTGAAATTGACCGATGACCATCGATCAATTAATGAACTGGATCCCCTTTGGCGCCGATTGGCCGGCACTGGCCTTTTTTGCAGCGGTGCTGGTATGTGCTTTGACTGTCTTTTTATTTATTGCTGTCTATGCGTTGATGGCTATTTATGGTGAAGTAAAAATTTCATCATTTATGCAGGACAAAGTTGGTCCCATGGGACAAGGTGTTGGCTTTCATGCCGGTAAATGGGGTTTATTGCAACCCGTTGCCGATGCGGTAAAACTTATATTAAAAGAAGATATTATCCCGACATTAGCCGATAAAAAATTATTTATTATGGCTCCCTTTGTTGTGTTTATTGGAGCCTTTATTTCCTTTGCTGCCTTACCTTTTAATCAACATACAGTCGTATCCGATTTAAACATTGGTATTTTTTATATTTTGGCTGTGGGATCCTTGAGTGTCATCGGTATTATTCTGGCAGGTTGGGGTTCCAATAATAAATGGTCGTTATATGGTGGAATGCGTTCAGCAGCCCAAATAGTGAGTTACGAAATTCCGGCTGCTCTGTCCATTATTACTGTTATTATGCTCACCGGAACGCTGAGTATGCAGGGGATTATTGAATTTCAGAAGGGAACCATTTGGGTTATTTTACCCAATTGGATTATATTCAATAATCCGTTTTCATTTATTGCTTTTTTCATCTTTTTTATCAGCGGAGTGGCGGAATGTAACCGAACACCATTCGATATTCCGGAAGCAGAATCGGAACTGGTGGCCGGAGCTTTTACGGAATATTCCGGAATGCGCTATGCTTTTTTCTTTTTGAGTGAATATGCTGAAATGTTTGTCATTAGCGCCGTGGCGACAACGGCGTTCTTAGGCGGATGGAATAGTCCGATTTCAGGATTTTTTGATGGTCCGGGCTGGGGATTATTTTGGTTTATGGGTAAATCGTTATTTTTAGTATTTGTTATGTTGTGGTTCCGCTGGACATTCCCGCGTTTACGTGTGGATCAGCTCATGAGTATCTGCTGGAAAGTATTTTTACCTTTTGCGTTAGTAAACATTTTTGGTGTGGCCATCTGGAGCCTGATTATAGGATAAGTATGTCTAGATACTTTCGTAATATATTTGAATCAATCTCCACCTTGATGACCGGGTTGGGAATTACCTGGCGGCATATGATAAGAATTCGCAAGGATAATGTGACGCTGCAATATCCCGAAGAACGCTGGCCCCGCCCGGAACGTAATATCGGTTTTGATTTCAGCGAATACAATATTATTCGTTCCCGTTTACAGGTGGATATCGATGATTGCATCGGTTGTTTGAAATGCGAACGCGCCTGTCCGGTTCAGTGCATTAAGATCGTGACGGTCAAATCCGGAGCCAAAGGGGAAGATCTGATGGATATCGGTCACACAGGACTGACGTCTAACGGAACGAAAAAAGCGTTGATCGTGACCCGGTTTGACATTGATATGAGCGAGTGCTGTTACTGCAATTTATGCGTTTATCCATGCCCGGAGGATTGTATATATATGACCGGAGGACCCAACTCGAAAAAGCATCCCATCGATTATGAATTTTCACAATATGATCGAAATGATTTGATTTTCAAATTTGCCAAGGAAGTCGAAGAAGAAAAAATGGCGAAATATTTACCCCAAAAAGAGAAGGTTGAAGCATAATGGCTGATTTGGCATTTTGGATGATTGTTTTGTTGACCATCGGGGGAGCTGCCGTAGTTGTGCTGAATAAAAATTTGGTATATTCAGCCATTGCGCTGCTATTTACATTTTTTGGCATGGCCGGGTTGTATGTGTTCCTTTGGGCTGATTTTTTAGCCGGTGTTCAGGTGATGATTTATGTGGGCGGTATTTTGGTGCTGATCATTTTTGGAGTCATGCTCACCAATCGAATTACATCTGTCAATATATCCCACTCCAGTGTCCAGCGCGGAATAGGCGCCGTGGTCGTATTGGGAATTCTATCCATTTTGGTTATCATGATTTATAATACTCCCTGGCTCCAGGTGGAAGCAGTGGAACCTGTTCAGACTGTCGGTAAAATCGGATATTTATTAATGATGGATTATTTGCTCCCGTTTGAAGTGGCATCCCTTTTGCTGCTCGCAGCGTTGATGGGTGCGGCCATGTTATCCAGGAAATCAAATTGATGGATAATTTAAATACATATTTATTCATCGCTGCGATATTGTTTTCTTTAGGAATGTTCGGTGTTATTACCCGCCGTAATGCAATCGCCGTGCTCATGGGGATCGAATTAATTTTAAATTCAGCAAATTTAAATTTTCTTGCTTTTGCAAAATTTGGCGGAATGAATATGTCCGGGCATATTTTTGCCCTTTTTGTGATTATCATGGCAGCGGCGGAAGCAGCGGTAGCATTAGCGATTATTATTAATATTTATAATAATTTCAAAAGCATTAATGTGGATGAAGTAAGGGAACTCCGGCAATGACAGGGAATATGTTTATCGATTATTCATTATTGATCTTGTTTTTGCCTGTAGCAGCATTCACGATTCAGATTTTTATCGGCAAACGCCTGCCGAGACAGGGAGACTGGGTGTCCATCGGTGCAGTAATCATTACGCTCGTGCTGGCGATTGCCATGTTTGCATCCATGCTATTAGGAAATGACCCGAATTTTTCACAAGAAGCTTCCTTTACGTGGCTGGATATGGGAGTATTTAAAATCGAGCTGGGCTTCCTGGTGGATAATATCACAATAGTCATGCTTTTGGTTGTGGCTCTTATTTCCACCATGACCCACATTTTCTCAGTAAAATACATGGAAGGTGATATTCGCTATTCCAGATATTTTGCTTACTTGGGATTATTTACTTTTTCCATGAATGGAATTGTTTTAGCCAATAACCTGATTTCCATGTATATGTTTTGGGAATTGGTGGGTGTCAGTTCTTATCTATTAATTGGCCATTGGTTTGAAAAGGATTCTGCTTCCGATGCAGCCAAGAAAGCGTTTTTAACCAATCGAGTAGGTGACATTGGTTTTTTCATTGGCATCATGCTGATTTTTTCATCGTTGGGTACATTTGTTTTTTCAGAAATTTTTGATGGTATTGCTGCCGGTAAATTGGGAGGCACCGTATTGACATTTGCCGGTGTTGGCTTGTTTTTGGGCGCCATGGCTAAATCATCCCAATTCCCGTTGCATATTTGGTTGCCGGACGCCATGGAAGGCCCCACACCTGTTTCCGCGCTGATGCACGCAGCGACCATGGTAGCCGCCGGTGTGTATTTAGTGGTGCGTTTATTCCCATTATTTACTCCGGATGCATTGCTTGTGATGGCCTACGTGGGTGGATTTACAGCCCTGTTTGCTGCAACGATTGCCATCACCCAGAATGATATTAAAAAAGTGTTGGCCTATTCCACGGTGAGTCAATTGGGATACATGATTCTGTCTGTGGGAACAGGAGCGTATATTGCCGGTTTCTTCCATCTGGTAACCCACGCCATGTTCAAAGCGTGTCTGTTTTATGGTTCAGGTTCGGTGATTCATTCCATGCATCATGCTCTGCATAAAAAACACGATACCGAAACTGATCCCCAGGACATGCGAAACATGGGCGGTTTTAAGAATAAAATGCCCATCACCTATTGGGCCATGCTGATCTGTACGTTGGCAATTTCCGGCGTGCCTCTGTTTTCCGGATTCTTATCAAAAGATGCCATTTTAGCCGGAACATTATCATTTGCCAGCCACAATCCCGGTCATTTCTTATTACCGGTATTTGGCTTCGGTGCTGCAGCCATTACAGCGTTTTACATGTTTCGCTTAATGATTATGACATTCCATGGCAAACCAAAAATGCCGGAAATTTATGATGACATTCACGAATCGCCGAAGGAAATGACTTTTCCCCTTGTCCTGTTGAGTACATTAAGCGTTTTTATTTTCTACACGTTACCGTATTTCAATCCATTTTCTGATCATGGCTGGTTTAAAGAATTGGTCGTGGCAAAAGATTCAGTTGTTCCAGGCAGTGAAACAGCCCATTACATTGCTGAAGGGATTCATCATGCGCATTATCCTGCAATGGCGCTATCGTTAATTGTTGCATCGGTGGGGATTTTTCTTTCCTGGACAATGTACTTTAAGAAAAAAATATCTGCAGATGATTGGGCGGAAAAATTGAAACCCATGTATAATCTGTCCTTCAACAAATACTTTTTTGACGAAAACTATAATAAATATTTATATCAACCATTATTAAAACTGTCCAGTCTGGTAGCGTACATCGATTGGGACTTGTATGATAAGTATGTTATTAATGGATTCGGTCGTGTAACAAAACTATTGTCGTTTTTTACCGGCCGCATGGATTATGAGGGACTGGACCAAACAATCATCGACGGTATCGGTCGCACCACTCGCCGCGCAGGCGGAGTGTTAAAGTATTTACAAACAGGACGACTGCAAAGTTATCTTTTGTTTGCCCTTTTAGGAATCATCCTATTGGTATTGGTTCAGTCATTTTAAGAATCCTTTGATAAACCTAATGTGTGAAGAAAAAAAAGTTAAAATTTTCCTGATTAAGACGGAAAATGCAGTTTATAGCAGTGCTATGAACAAATTTTCAAACGAAAAGCAGGGGGGTTTTAAACTTTTTTATTTGTGCAATAGGTTTTTCAAAGGGTTCTTTAAGATTTGAAAGGTTAAAGGAAGAGGAATGGAAATAAACATTCTAAGTTGGATTATTTGGATTCCCCTTTTGGGCATGGCGGCGATCGCATTTGTACCCAGGGGAAAAACACAACTTATCAAAATCATCACTGCTGTTGCAACCGGCGTCCAATTTTTGGCGACCCTCGGGTTATGGTCACAGTTTGATTTGTCCAATGGCGGTTTCCAGTTTATGGAAAGAGCCACTTGGATACCGTCATTCAACATTACCTATATTTTAGGAGTGGATGGATTGAGTTTACCCATGGTGGTATTGACGGGACTGTTATTTTTTCTGTCAACATTTGTTAGTTGGAATATCAACCGTGCAGTCAAGGGATATTTCTCTCTGTTTTTATTATTGAATATTGGCATTATGGGTGTTTTTCTATCTCTTGATTTCTTTCTCTTCTATGTATTCTGGGAAGTGATGCTTTTACCCATGTTTTTCCTGATTGGTATGTGGGGCGGTCCGCAACGAGAATATGCCGCCATCAAATTCTTCCTGTACACATTGGTTGGATCTGTATTAATGCTAATTGCTATCCTTGGGCTGTATTTTACCTGTGGCCGAACATTTGATATGTTGGTGCTCATGGAAGTAGCTCCGACTGCCTTAAATGGAGTCATGTGGTGGGGGATAGATGCCATAAAAGTTATATGGGTATTGCTCTTTATTGGATTCGCCATCAAGGTGCCTGTCTTTCCGTTCCATACCTGGCTTCCACTGGTACACGTTGAAGCGCCCACAGCCATTTCTGTTATCCTGGCTGGAATCCTTTTGAAACTTGGGGTTTACGGTATGCTGCGAATAAACTATTCCATGCTGCCCGGGGCGGTCTGGTGGTTCGCCGGTGCATTGGCAGTGCTGGGATTAATAAATGTTATATGGGGCGCCATGTGTGCTTTGGCACAAAAAGATCTAAAAAAGATGGTAGCCTATTCCAGTGTAAATCACATGGGTTATCTTTTAATTGGGATGTCCGCTGTCATTGCTGCCGGGGCCGCGAATGGAAATAATGTGTTAGCTGCACAGGCCGGTTTGGGCGGCGCAGTATTTCTGATGTTTAATCACGGAACAATCTCGGCCATGCTGTTTATTTTAGTCGGTGTTATTTATGAACGTGCACACCATCGTAATATTGATGGATTTGGGGGAATTGCTGCTCAAATGCCGATTTATTCCGGTATTATGGCTTTAGCATTTTTTGCCGGTCTTGGCTTGCCGGGCTTTTCCGGGTTTATCAGTGAAGCCATGTGTTTCATCGGTGCATTCCCCGTTTTTAAAGCAATTGTCATTGCATCTACCCTAGGTATTTTATTGAATGCAGCCTATTTCCTTCGGGCATATCAACGGATATTCATGGGGTCTTTGAATGAAAAATACAAAGACCTGCCAGAAATAAATCGGATGGAACTTTTTACGGTGATTCCTTTGGCGGTTATCACATTATTTTTGGGTATTTATCCCAAACCATTTTTGGATTTGATCAGCAGTACCATGAATGTGATTATTGATAAAGTGGCCAATATTGGCAGTATTGCAGGAGTTTTTTAAACGAACATGAATAATCTTCAAAGCTTAAGCTATTACTGGCCGGAAATCATTCTGACCGTTACCATATTGGTTGCGATTATAGCTGATTTATTTTATTCTGACAAAGATTCCGGAAAAACAGCTTTGTGGGTTTTAGGTGGATTGATCCTGGCTCAAATTGCCATATATATTCAGGATAGCGAAATTGTCACCACACTTTTTATGGGCAATTTGGCATTTGATCCTTTTGCTTCTTTCTTTAAAACACTGATTGTTCTGGCAACGATTCTGGTCATTTTTATATCTCAGAAATCGAGTGAACTTGATGGTCATCGCACTGGGGAATACTATTCACTCATGGCCATAATGGTTTTTGGCATGTTTCTTATGGCTTCTGCTATTGATCTGATCATGCTCTATCTCGCCATTGAAATTGTATCCATTGTTTCTTTCATTTTAGCCGGCTATTTGAAAGGGGATCTTCGTTCCAATGAAGCTGCGTTGAAATATGTTATCTACGGTGCTTTCTCAACGGGTATCATGTTGTTTGGGATGAGTATTATTTTCGGTCTGGCCGGTTCGACCAAATTTTTCGCCATCCAGGAAGCCATGTGGAATTTAGAAGGCAGTGCACAATTTGCATTTACACTCGCCGCTATTTTTATTCTGGCAGGATTTGGTTATAAAATTTCTGCAGTGCCTTTTCATTTTTGGACTCCGGATGTTTATGAAGGAGCGCCAACACCCATTACAGCTTATTTATCCGTGGCGCCCAAAGCGGTTGGCTTTGCAGTAATTATACGATTTTTTAATACTGTTTTTGGGGATAGCGGAGCATTTATTGATCCATCCATTTATACATTTACGACTATTGCATGGCCGCAATTACTGGCTGTACTTTCCGTGATTACCATGACGTTGGGAAACCTTGTGGCTCTGCAGCAAAACAGTATTAAGCGCATGCTGGCCTATTCCAGTATCGCCCACGCCGGATATATGCTAATGGCGATTCCGACATTGTCATCCCAGGGAGTGTACGCAATCATGCTCTATCTGGTCATGTATTTATTCATGAACCTGGGAGCCTTTTTTGTGGTGATTTATGTAAAATCCCAGGGGGGAGGCGAGTCGTTTGATGATTTTAAGGGGCTGGGCTGGAAAATGCCAATAGTCGGCATTGTTATGACGGTGTTTATGCTGTCACTCACAGGCATTCCGCCTACTGCCGGTTTTATTGGAAAATTTTATATCTTTGCGTCTGTGATTAAAGTAGGTCCGCAAATGTATTGGCTGGCCGTTGTCGGTGCAATCAATAGTGTCATATCTCTATATTATTATTTCAGAGTCGTGAAGGTGATGTTTCTGGAAGGGGAGCCCAGTGAAACGATCATTGTACCGTCTCCAACTGTATTGATGATATTATTTGCTTTGGCAATTCCAACAGTATTTTTCGGGATCTATTGGGCACCAATCGCTGACTGGGTTTCACGTTCTTTAACATTATTTATCAAGGTAATTTAATAGATGTTTTATAGGGTATTAAGGTCAGGATGTCGCAAGTAAAAATAAAAAAAGGGCATGATATCCAGATTGCCGGTGTCCCCAAAAAAGAGCTGGAAATCCCAGGGCAATCACAGACAGTCGCAATCCATCCAACAGATTTTCGTTATATTAAGCCCAAGTTACTGGTGAAAGAAGGGGATAATGTAAAGATTGGAACTCCTCTCTTTTTTGACAAGCGTAACCCTGATATTAACTGGGCATCTCCCGGAGCAGGAAAAGTAGCCGCAATTCATTACGGTCCCCGTCGTGTCATTGAAAAAATGATAATCGAAATCGATAAAGATGAAGAATCGGTCGAATTACCGGTTCTGGATACGGCACAAATTCTTGAATCCCCCAAGGAAAAGATTACTGAACAGATTCTGAATGCCGGCCTGTGGCCGATGATTCGCCAGCGCCCCTTTAATAAGGTAGCCAATCCGTCTACGAGCCCCAGTTCCATATTTGTTTCCTGTTTTAATTCGGCACCGTTGACAGTAGACCTTGATGTTGCCTTACGCAATAGACAATCGTCATTTCGAGCGGGTATTGCGGTATTATCACGATTAACGGATGGTGACGTTCATGTTAGCGTGGGTGAAAATTCCATTTCAGAAACATTCATGGATATACCTCATGCGAAAACCCATTCCATATCCGGTCCTCATCCAGCCGGTAATGTCGGAATCCAAATTTACCACATTGATCCCCTTAAACCCGGTAAAATTATTTGGACTGTGGAAGCACAACATGTTGTTACATTGGGCGGATTATTTTTAAAAGGTGTTTTTGACCCAAGTATTGTCATGACGATTGGTGGTCCGGCGGTCAATAAACCCACACATTTTAAGACACGAATCGGAACGGCTATACAGCCATTGATCAAGGATAGATTAAATGATGGGCCTAATCGGTTTATCTCCGGTGATGTGTTAACAGGCAAAACCAATGATAAAGACGGATATGTTTCTTTTTATCATTCGGGTGTATCCGTTCTACCTGAATCTGATGAACGGGAATTTTTAAGTATGTTAAAACCTGGTTCAAGTAACAGCCGTTACAGCTTAACCAATGCGTTTTGGTCATTCCGACGATCTCTATTTCCATTTACAACGAGTAAAAACGGTGAAGAACGAGCCATGGTGCCCATCAACTCTTGGGAAAATGTATTGCCTATGGATATTTTTCCGAACCCGTTGTTTCGTGCCATCCTGGCCAATGATGTTGAAGAAATGGAGCAACTCGGGTTGCTCGAATGTGATGAAGAAGATTTTGCACTGTGTTCTTTTGCCGATGCCAGTAAAATTGATGTTGGGGCTGTGATTCGCCAGGGACTGGATGTATTGGAGGCTGAAGGATAATTATGAAGTTCATTCGTACTATATTGGACAAAATTGAACCCATTTTTGACAAGGGTGGTTTCCTGGAAAAATTTCATCCTGTGTATGAAGCTACCGATACTATTCTATTTTCAACCAATGAAAAAACAGAATCAGGCCCGCACATCCGGGACAGCATTGATAATAAACGGGTTATGATCCTTGTGGTGATTGCTCTCATCCCGCTTTATATCTTTGGCGCTATTAATATTGGCTGGCAGGCGGCAAGTGTATCTGGTATTGAACGCTCTGTTTTAGAGAATTTCTGGATTGGTATGGGTTCCATTTTCCCAATTCTAATGACTGCATTAGTCGCAGGCGGATTCTGGGAAGTATTATTTGCTGTGGTCAGAAAGCACTCTATTAATGAGGGATTTTTAGTGACATGGGCGCTGATTCCATTAATCATGCCGCCTACTATTCCTTTGTGGCAAGTGGCGCTTGCCACGTCTTTTGGCGTGGTGATTGGTAAAGAAATATTTGGCGGTGTCGGCATGAATATATTCAATCCGGCATTGGTGGCAAGGGCATTTATTTTCTTCGCCTATCCGAGTCAAATATCCGGAGATAAAGTTTGGGTCAACGTCGATGGAATTTCAGGCGCAACGGCATTGTCCATTCCAGCGGCCGTTGAAAATGGGAATGCTGTAGAATTATTATCAAACATTACCCGGTTTGATTATTCTTGGTCCAATATGTTCTGGGGATATATTCCCGGATCGATTGGCGAAACAAATAAGTTTTTGATTATACTCGGTGCGTTGTTTCTGATGTACACCGGAATTGTGAATTGGCGCGTAATCGTTGGGGCGCTAATTGGGCTATTGGGCACAGCCACGTTAACTAATATTTTGTCTTCTTATTCTTCCAACACCATGCTTACTTTACCGGCTCATTATCATTTGGTTATGGGCGGGTTTTTGTTTGGAGTTGCCTTTATGGCCACTGAACCTGTTACCGGTGCTCATACGGACAAAGGAAGATGGATTTATGGTTTTATGATTGGGCTCCTGACGGTCATTATTCGTTCCATTAACCCGGCTTATCCCGAAGGAACCATGCTGGCAATTTTACTCATGAATGCGTTTGCACCATTGATTGATTATTATGTAGTTCAGGGGAATATTAGCCAACGGTTGAAGAGATATGCAGCAGAGTAATACATATACATTATTATTCACAGCCGTTGTAACCATTATCCTTGGATTTATGCTATCCCTGGCTGCCACAGCTTTAAAGGAACGGCAGGATTTAAACGTCGCTATCGATATCAAAAAAAATATTTTACGTTCACTGGGTTTTTCTGAAAGCGATTCTGAACCATGGACACAAGAAGCTGTTATTGACATTTTCGAACGCAATATTGATAGTTTTGTTGTCGACGATAACGGGAATAAAATACCCGATTTGAGTGTAGATAATATTATCGAGACAGATCAATACCCGGTTTACTGCAATCATATCCCGGGAGGTGGAATCGATGGTTATGCCCTTCCTATTTCCGGAAAAGGGCTTTGGTCTACATTATATGGGTATATTGCTTTAGAATCTGATGGAATAACTGTAAAAGGAATTACATTTTACAAGCATGGTGAAACTCCCGGTCTTGGCGCCGAAGTGGAAAAAGAGTGGTTTACCAGTAATTTTGTTGGTAAAAGAATCGTAGATGATAACGGTAAGTTAGTCAGTATTCAAATTATTAAAGGTAAGGTTGATGAAGATTCACCGGATGCATATCACCAGGTCGATGGTATTTCCGGTGCTACGATGACCAGTAAAGGATTGAATGCATTCCTCATGTCCGATCTTAAAAAATATGAACCTTTCTTACAACGAATTCGCAGGGAAGGCAGTAGTTAATGTCTTTATTAAGTAAAAAATCAAAAACGGTTCTAACAGATCCATTGATGAATAATAACCCCATTACTTTTCAGGTTTTGGGAATTTGTTCTGCCTTAGCTGTAACAGTAAAAGTGGATACTGCTGTGATTATGACCGTTGCGTTGGTTTTTGTATTAACGATGTCCAACACGATTATTTCTCTGTTGAGAAAATTGATTCCGGCCCGTGTTCGAATCATAATTATGTTGTCTATAATAGCATCATTGGTGATTTTAACGGATCAAGTTTTGAAAGCATACATGTACGACATGAGCAAGCAGCTCTCCGTATTCGTCGGGCTTATTATTACCAATTGTATCGTTATGGGTCGTGCGGAAGCCTTTGCTATGCAGAATAAACCCGGTAAGGCATTTTGGGATGGGTTGGGCAACGGCCTTGGTTATGGGTTGATTTTGATTGCTGTATCCATATTTAGAGAAATATTAGGCAGCGGAACATTATATGGTTTTCAAATCATCCCTACGGCTTTATATGAATCCGGCTATGTAAATAATGGTTTAATGGTTTTGTCTCCAGGCGCTTTCATAATTTTGGGATTGATTATCTGGGTACAAAGAACGATTACCAATGTGGAGGAAGATTGATATGCTGGAACATTATATCAGTTTAGCCACCAAAGCAATTTTTGTAGAAAATATTCTCCTGGCATATTTCCTGGGGATGTGTTCGTTTTTAGCCATATCCAAAAAAGTTGAAACATCCATCGGGCTGGGATTGGCTGTGACATTTGTATTAACAATCACATCTCCGGTAAACTGGGCGATTCATCATTTTTTGCTGCAGGATGGAGCTTTGGCATGGGCTGGATTGCCGGAAGTTGATTTGAGTTATTTGAATTTTATTGTATTCATTGCTGTTATCGCTGCTATGGTCCAATTGGTTGAAATGATCCTGGATCGTTTTTCACCTACACTGTATTACAATCTTGGAATTTTCTTGCCTCTCATCGCCGTCAACTGCGCCATCCTGGGTGGCGCGCTGTTTCTGGTTGAACGAGATTATACATTTATGGAATCAACGGTTTTCGGATTTGGGTCTGGATTAGGTTGGTTTCTGGCGATTGCATCTATGTCAACCATTCGGCACCGTTTACGGTACTCAAATGTTCCACCAAAATTGAGAGGGTTGGGAATCACAATGTTGTTGACCGGTTTGTTATCCATGGCATTCATGGCATTTTCTGGTATAGATTTATAATGATTTCTACTGCTATATCCGGAATGGTCATCTTTACAGGGGTTATCTTATTGCTGGTTATCCTTTTAAATTATGCTCAATCAAAACTTTTACCTCAAGGTGACATTACCATACATATTAATGGTGATCCAGAAAATGATATTACTACAAAACCAGGATCTACTTTACTTTCTACTTTATCAGCTGAAAATATCTTTCTTCCTTCTGCCTGCGGTGGTATAGGAACGTGTGCCATGTGTAGATGCCAGGTTCTGGAAGGCGGCGGAGAAATCCTGCCAACGGAAACAGGCCATATTAGTCGAAATGAAGCCAAAGATCACTGGCGATTGGCCTGTCAGCTAAAAGTAAGAGAGAGTTTGAATATTCATATTCCGGAAGAGGTTTTCAATATCCGCAAATGGGAATGCACCGTTAAATCGAATAACAATGTTGCCACTTTTATCAAAGAGTTGATTATGGAATTGCCTGAAGGCGAGCAATTGAATTTCCAAGCCGGTGGTTATATCCAGATTGATATTCCTGAATATAAAAACTTGTTATTTAATAATTTTGATGTAGAGAACCAATATCATCCGGACTGGGACAAATATAAAATTTGGGATTTAGCAGCAAACAATGATGATGAAATTAGTCGGGCATATTCCATGGCAAATCATCCGGCTGAAGGAAACAGAGTCATGCTCAACGTTCGGATCGCCACACCGCCTCCTCAACTCTGGAATGATGTGCCTCCGGGAAAGGCTTCCTCATATATTTTTAATTTGAAACCCGATGATAAGGTCATCATCTCCGGACCATACGGTGAATTTTTTATCAAAGATACTGATCGCGAGATGGTGTATATCGGCGGTGGTGCAGGAATGGCTCCCATGCGTTCTCATTTATATCATCTATTTAACACCTTAAAGACAGGTAGAAAAGTATCCTTCTGGTATGGCGCCCGGAGCCTCCGGGAAATGTTTTATGATGATGAATTCAAAAAAATTGCAGATTCGTTTCCTAATTTCAATTATAACGTCGCATTATCTGAGCCACTCCCGGAAGATAATTGGGAGGGTCCAACTGGTTTTATTCACCAGGTTTTGCATGATATATATCTGAAAGATCATGAAGATCCAACTGAAATTGAATATTATATGTGTGGCCCCCCTCCCATGATTGCTGCTCTAGATAATATGCTTTACGAACTCGGTGTTGAAAAAGATATGATAGCGTACGATAGTTTTGGTTAATGATATGTTTGAAATTAAAATGATTAAAGCTCGGCTTCTGTTGGGCTTTTTTATCTTATTAGGGTTCAGTGGATGTTCCCGTTCTCCGATAGAAATTAACCTGCTTGGCGAAACAATGGGAACAACCTATTCTATAAAGATTGTTTCCGATGAAAAAATTGATGAAGAAATAATTCAGCATGACATAGATTCTATTTTAGTTAGCATAAACAAGCAAATGTCAACTTACATAGACGGCAGTGAAATCAATCAATTCAATGCATATCAGGGAAGTGCCCCGTTTCAATTATCTCCGGAATTTTATCAAGTCGTTGAACGTGCATTGCATTGGACGCATATGACTGACGGTGCCTTTGATATTTCCATCATGCCTTTATCAACAATTTGGGGTTTCGGTGCAAAGAGAGTTTTTTCATCTCCCTCTGAACTTGATATAAAATCAGCCTTGGAGAGTTCAGGATATGAACAATTAACACTTCAATTATCTGGTCTGCAAAAATTGAACCCAAATGTTCAACTTGATGTCAATGCCATTGCCAAAGGGTTTGGTGTCGATGTTGTCGCATCGTATTTTAGCCGTGTGAATATTTCAAATTATATGATTGAAATCGGAGGGGAAGTTTATTGTAGCGGTGTTAATCGGAAAGGAGAGATTTGGAATATTGGTATTCAATCACCGAATAATATTAATCAGGGATTTTTAGGTATTGTGACTCTGAATAATCAGGCGATAGCAACGTCCGGTGATTATAGAAATTTTTATATGTCGGAAGGGAAGGTAATTTCTCATGTCATCGACCCGCGCACCGGCGAAACAGTAACAGATGTTTCTTCAGCATCTGTCATAGCGGATAATTGTATGGATGCTGATGCATTGGCTACAGCGCTCATGGTGATGGGGAAGGAAGATGGAATTAAACTGATTGAATCATTAAATGGAATAGAATCGTTGATGGTAATTCGGAATGAGGATGGCTCACTTGAAGAAGTTATGAGCTCAGGGTTTGAATTTACTTCAGTTCAGGAGTGATATCCTGGAATTCGCATTTTTCAGTATCACCACCGCAAGTTGGGCACGTCATTTCAACACCATCTATGACAATTTTACTACCCTGACCACCGCAGGATCCTTTAAGAGGTTTATTGTTAAAAATGACCCCAACAGCCATGGCCAATATCGCCAAAGCAAGAACCCCAATACTGAGAATAATTTCCATGTATAAAATTACGCCATTTAATCAATTGAGTTCCAATCCATTCACTTTTACTTCAATAAGTATTGTAGACGTGTTAAACTCCCGTCTATTTTTATAACACTATTCAACTTTTGAATTATGGCGAACAATGAAAATGCTCCTAATTTTATGGTAAAATCTATTGCTGAGTCGTCCGGTATTGAAATGCCCAGTTTCTTTGGATATTTTGTTAAATATTCATTACCCATTTTATTCCCGCTTTATTTCCTCGTCATGTATCTGTTTTTTCTTAATTAGAAATTTGAAAATTGTTTAAATTTGGAGTAATGGAAGAACTCTCTACATATTCTGATGCATCGATAAAAACTACCACAAAAATAGGTTTGCTGTTAACCCATTCATCCAAAATTCCAGCAATCCAACATTCCAATTTTATTAAGACATGAGAATTACGAAAGTAACCACTCGAACAGGTGACCGGGGTGAAACCGGGTTGGGCGATGGAAGCAGAGTGCAAAAAGATGACATTCGCATCCAATGTCTTGGAGCGATAGATGAATTGAATTCATTCATTGGATTTGGGAAAACAGCTGTGAATGATAAATCCATCATTTCATTTTTGGAAAGTATCCAACAGGACTTATTTAACATTGGGGGTGAATTATCCCTTCCGGGAAAAGAAATAATGGCTGTGGATGTCAATCGAATTGTTGAATTGGAAAGCAGTGTTTTGGAATGGAATGAAGGTCTGCCGCAATTAAAAGAATTTATATTGCCGGGCGGGGCTGAAGCCTCTTCCAGAATGCATTTAGTGCGGACATCTGCCCGAAGAGCAGAAAGAAAACTGATTCAACTTCATCAATCAGAACCCGTTTCAGATCATTGCATAATGTATTTCAACAGATTATCAGATGTATTCTTTGTATTGGCCAGGAAACTTCAGCGCGAAGAGGGTGTTAACGAAAAACAATGGAAGCATGAATAATACTTTCCTACGTGTGTTATTAGCATGAGATCGGCTAAATTCTAGACTTGAAAAAATTGCAATAATTATGAATTGGAAAAACGTAAATAAAATTATCGGTGAGTCAAAGCGAATACTGCTGACGTCCCACGAAAATCCTGACGGGGATGGGTTGGGATCTGCGTCAGCCATGTATTATCATCTACGTGAAGAGGGGATAGATTGCAAAATTATTAATTGTTCAGATTTTCCGAAAGAATATGATTTTTTGAACACGGAACAGATTTTTGAATCGTATCATTCAGATAAACATGATGAATGGCTGCGAACATGTGATTTGGCCATCATTTTCGATGTAGGAGATTTTAAACGGCTGCGAAAAATTAAAGATGTCATTGAAAAATACAATATTAACACAATGAATATTGACCATCATCCCCATCCGGATGATCATCCGTTTACCTACAATATAGTCGATGTAAAAGCCGCCGCCACCGGTGCCATGATTTTTGAATATTTTAAACAATATAGACATAAACCATTAACAAAAAATATTTGTGAAGGTATTTACACTGCAGTCATGACGGATACCGGTTCGTTTCGTTATTCTAATACAGATGAAACATGCCATGAAATTGCCATTGTTTGCTTGGCTGCCGGTGTGGATACGAGTAAAATTTATCAGAATGTCTATGAGTCAAAACCGCAGAGCAGTGTTCGGTTATTGGCTCGGGTCATTGATAACGTGACATTTGAGAATGATGGCATTTTTGCTTGGTTTACAATTGATAAAACCATGCTCGATGCTGCCGGGGCAACCCCGGCAGACGTAGACGGCTTCACTGATTTTGTCCGAACGATAAAAGGTGTTGAAGTGTCAGCGATGGTCTTTGAAAATGGAAATGAAACGTGCAGAATTAATTTTAGGTCAAAGGGAAAATATACTGTGAACGATGTCGCCAAAGCCATGGGTGGCGGCGGTCATAAATTTGCTGCAGGAGCAATAGTCCATGGAAATAAAGAAACAATTATTCCTCAAGTTGTTAAAGCAGTAAAAGCATCTTTAAAAAGACAATCTGTTTAAAATGAAAATCATTATAGCCAAAGATGCCGGTTATTGTTTTGGCGTTCGCGACGCCGTAAGCTTGGCTTACGATACAGCACAAGAATATGGCGATGTGTATATGCTTGGCCATATTGTTCATAATGAGAATGTGGTCAGAGACCTTGATCAAGCCGGGGCTAAAGTGGTGAAAAAACTGGATGATGTTCCGGATGCAAAACCGATTCTTTTCCGCGCTCATGGTACAGCGACACATGTTTGGGATAAAGCTCAAAAAAAGGAAATGAATATTATTGATGCAACATGCCCTTTGGTGAAGGATATTCATAATGAGGTCAGGATGCTTGAAAAAGAAGGACGGAATATTATTATTATTGGGGATCATGGGCACGATGAAGTTGTCGGCATTGCCAGTCAAGTCGAAAATCCAATTATTATTGCCACTCCGGATGAAGCGCAGAAATTAAGAAAAATGAAAAAAGCAGGAGTTGTCAGCCAGTCAACGCAAACCATTGAAAATGTTCAGGAAATTATTAATATTCTCATGACAAAAGTGTTTGATTTGCGTTTTGTCAATACAATCTGTTTTCCAACGAAACGAAATCAACAACAGTTAAAAGATTTATCGGAAAAATGCGATGTAATGATTGTTATCGGTTCGTTCACCAGCGCAAATTCAATGCGTTTAACCCAACTGGCCAAAGAACGAAATGAACGATCTTACCAAGTAACGTGTGCGGATGATTTAGATAGAAATTGGTTTAAAGATACTGACGTTGTGGGTGTTTCAGCCGGCGCATCTACTCCGGATAATATTATTGAAGAAGTAACGGTACGTATAAAAAGTTTTACAAAAACCCTTGAAGAGGAATTGGTCTATGAGTAAAGGACAATTAGAAGTAAAAATTGGTTTAGCAGAAATGCTGAAGGGTGGCGTCATCATGGACGTTATGAACCCGGAGCAAGCGCGCATTGCGGAAGATGCAGGTGCGGTGGCTGTGATGGCATTGGAACGCATTCCTGCATTAATTCGTGAAGAAGGCGGCATTTCCCGCATGAGCGATCCAAAAATGATTCAAGATATTCAAAAAGAAGTCTCGATTCCTGTTATGGCTAAAGTTCGCATTGGGCATTTCGCTGAAGCGCAGATATTAGAAGCTTTAGAAGTGGATTTCATTGATGAGAGTGAAGTACTGACGCCGGCGGATGAACATAATCATATTTGGAAACATGATTTTAAAATACCATTTGTATGTGGTTGCCGTGATTTGGGAGAAGCTCTGCGTCGTATCGGCGAAGGCGCTGCCATGATTCGAACGAAAGGTGAAGCCGGTAGCGGCAATATTGTCGAAGCGGTACGTCACATGAGGAAAGTGACAGGGCAAATTAAAGAATTAACCGTTATGAATCAGGATCTACTGATGGCACGAGCGAAAGAATTAGGCGCACCGTTCAGTTTGGTTCAGCAAGTGGCAAAATTAGGCAAATTGCCTGTACCCAATTTTGCAGCCGGCGGAATAGCCACTCCAGCAGACGCGTCTCTTATGATGCAATTAGGTGCAGGAACTGTTTTTGTTGGATCGGGAATTTTTATGAGTGAAGATCCATCCCCCAGGGCAAAAGCAATTGTTGAAGCTGTCGCGTACTATGATGATCCGAAAAAATTATCCGAAATTTCTTTTGGGTTGAAGAAAGCCATGGACGGATTGGAGATTTCCAAAATACCGGACGAAGAACGCCTTCAGGAAAGAGGTTGGTGAGTGCCTGCCTGCAGGCATGGTGACTGGTATGGTAACTGGTGAGTGGTAACTGGTGGAGTAGTAACTTTGCGGAAGTCAGCGTTTAGCAGAATAAAAAATTCGTGAAGTTTCCTTACTTATGTGATTATCTTCCAATACTTCCGCAAAGATTTGATATCATGAATAAAGTGAAAAAATGAAGATCGGTATCTTAGCGTTACAAGGCGATTATGAAAAGCATACCGGAATCCTGGATGAACTTGGATTGGATTCTATTTTGGTCCGATACCCTTTTGAATTAATAGATATAGAAGGACTCATTATCCCCGGAGGAGAATCAACCACATTAACCCATTTGATGAAACGAATGAATTTTTATAAAGCAATGACTGATTTTGCTAATGAAAAGCCAATCCTCGGTACATGTGCGGGATTGATCATGATGGCAAAAGTGGTGAATCACCATCTGGTAAAACCATTGGGGTTGCTTGATATTGAAGTGGATCGCAATGGATACGGTCGACAAATTCATTCATTCACAGAAAATTTGCCTGTTCAGTTGAATAATCATATTGAAAAGATACCGGTAACATTTATTCGTGCTCCCAAAATCACAAAGACTGGAGAAGGAGTGGAAATATTGGCAGAATACCATGGAGAAATTTGTGCCGTTAAACAGGGTAAGCACATTGGATTAGCATTTCATCCGGAATTAGATGGAGTTTCTATTTTCCATAAATCTGCTTTTATTCCAAATTCTATATCTTCCAATAAGGAAAAACCACATGCAGCTTGAATTACTACCCCACATAAAATCACCACATGATATCAAAGAATTTGATTCATCACGCCTCAAACAATTGTGTGATGAAATTCGTCAATATACGATTGATGTTGTGACAAAAACCGGTGGACATCTGGCTCCAACATTGGGCGTTGTTGAGTTGACCGTTGCACTTCATTATGTCTTTGATACACCTAAAGATAAGTTAATTTGGGATGTGGGACACCAGGGCTATGCCCATAAAATTTTAACCGGTCGCTTTGAAAAGTTTAAAACCAACCGTCAGTATAAAGGGTTGAGCGGTTTTTTAAAACGATCCGAAAGTGAATATGATGTTTTTGGCGCCGGACATGCATCAACATCCATTTCAGCGGCATTGGGAATTGCCGCTGCCAGAGATCACCATGGCGAAGATCATCGTGTTTGTGCGATTATCGGAGATGGTTCCATGACAGGAGGCTTGGCATACGAAGGGCTGAATAATGCCGGTCATCTGCGTAAGCAGTTACTCGTTATTTTGAATGACAATGAAATGTCCATCAGTCCCAATGTGGGAGCTATGAGAACTCATTTAACCCATATAATTACCAATCCTCTTTATAATCGGGTCCGTGATGAAATCTGGAAATTGACAGGGCAAGTACCCGGCGGTAAAAAGGTTTTACGCTCCTTCCTCAAAAAAGTGGAAGAGGGATTAAAAAGTATGCTGGTTCCAGGTATCATTTTTGATGAACTTGGCTTTCGTTATTTTGGGCCTATTGATGGCCATGATATAGATGAATTAATCCATACTCTGAATAATATTAAAGATATCAAAACACCGGTTCTCCTTCATATTGTTACAAAAAAAGGAAAAGGTATGGATGTGGCGGAACAAGATCCTGTTAGCTATCATGGTGTAAAAGGAAGTCCCAATCCGAGAGATAATGGCCAAGAGACAACATCTTCATCCATACCGTCTTTTCAAACAGTGTTTGGTCATTTATCAAGAGAAGTTGCCCGGAACAACGATGAAGTGGTGTGTGTGACTGCAGCTATGCGTGAGGGGACAGGGTTGGTTCCTTATGCAAAAGAATTTCCGAATCGATTTTATGACGTTGGCATCGCTGAAGGTCATGGGGTAACGTTTGCGGCCGGCCTTGCAGCCGAAGGTATGCGGCCGATCTGCGCTATCTATTCAACGTTTTTGCAGAGAGCATTTGACCACATTGTTCACGATGTGGCCATCCAGCATTTACCTGTAATCTTCTGCATGGACCGAGCCGGAATCGTCGGCGAAGATGGTCCCACCCATCACGGAGCTCTGGATATTGCCTATTTGCGTTGCATTCAAGATATGATTGTTACTTCACCTAAAAATGGTAACCAGTTCCGGAATCTTTTATATACAGCATTAAACTATAAGGATGGTCCATTTGCCATTCGTTATCCAAAAGGCAGTTCATTTAAATTCGATGAACTTGGCCAAGCCGAGTTACTCCCCCTAGGGAATTGGGAAATTGAAAGACATGGAAAAGATATAGTTATATTAGCAGTGGGTCCATTTGTCTATGATGCGGTTCAAGCGGCGGAAGATCTAGAATCGCAAGGCATATCGTGTGAAGTGGTGAATTGCCAATTCATCAAACCGATGGATGAATCTTATTTGGAGTTAATTATCGGTAAATTTTCAACAGTTATTACGATGGAAGAAGGAGTCATTGCGGGAGGTTTTGGAGATGGAGTCGCTGCCTGGCTGTCAGAGAAAGGATTTGGCGGTGTAGTGAAACGATTGGGATTACCGGATGAATTTGTAGAGCATGGACCACGTCCTCTTCTTTTGGAAAAATTAGGTTTAGATAAAAACGGTTTAATAAAAACAGTAAAAAGTCTGGTGTCCATAGTCACTGTCTCTTGACAGGAATATGAATTCCATTACTCTTGCATTATTCGGCTTTATTGTATTTTTCCTGGGCTACAGATTTTACTCAAAATGGTTGAGTAAACGCATTTATGATCTCCATGAAAATATAACAACACCCGCCCATGAATTCCGCGATGACGTGGACTTCCTACCCACCAACAAACATATTTTATTTGGTCATCATTATACTTCAATTGCCGGCCGCGTTGACTTTGATGATTTTGACTTTGTATTTATGGCAGCGTAAAAAACCGATTTTTCCATTATTAATTCCCATGTTTTTCCTCATGGGAATCACCATCTTTTCATTGGTAATCAAGGCGAAACAGTTTTACGGATCTAATTCCTTTCTATTTGCGTTAGATATAGTTCTAATATGTTTAATTACGTGGATGATAATAGAAGGGTTAATGATCGTTTTTCTTAGGGTAAATAAGAACGAATAACGTTCCAATATATCTCACTAAAGAGCTAATTTACATACTTGTATCTACTACAAAATGAACACACAACTAGACATTTTTAAAGACGCTGAACGTGCGTGGAAAAAAGACGTTAATGAATCACAGACTCGCCATTACAGTTTTGATACATTAAGTGGTGAAGCTCTAGATCCACTTTATTATCCAAATGGAGATGAAAATGGATATATGGAAAAGCAAGGATTTCCCGGGCAGTATCCATTTACTCGAGGCATACATGCCAACATGTATCGCGGTAAACTATGGACAATGCGTCAATTCGCCGGTTTCGGAACACCTGAAGAAACCAATGAAAGATATCATTATTTATTAAAAAGCGGGCAGACAGGACTTTCGGTAGCCTATGATATGCCCACTCTCATGGGCTATGATCCGGATCATCCCTTTGCAGCGGGTGAAGTAGGAAAATGCGGGGTCAATGTTGCATCATTGAAAGACATGGAGCGGTTGTTTGTAGGGATCAATTTGGCTGACATTTCGGTATCTCAAACGATCAATGGTCCTGCAGTAATTCTGTTGGCATTTTACATCGCAGTAGCCGAAAAACAAGGTGTTCCATTGGAAAATCTTCGCGGAACGCTTCAAAATGATATTTTGAAAGAATTTATTGCTCAAAAAGAATGGATTTTTCCTCCGGAGCCATCCATGCGCATCATTACAGATATGATGGCATATTGCTTGAATCACATGCCGAAATTCAACACCATTTCCATCAGTGGTTACCATATCAGAGAAGCAGGTTCAACCGCGGCACAGGAGTTAGCGTTTACACTGGCAGATGGATTTTGTTATGTAGAATACGCAACGAAAGCCGGTCTGGATATAGATGATTTTGCTCCGCGACTTTCATTTTTCTTTAATTCACATTTAGATTTTTTTGAGGAGATTGCCAAGTTTCGAGCTGCCCGACGAATCTGGGCAAGACATATGAAAGAAAAATATGGCGCTAAAAATCAAAGATCATGGAAATTACGTTTCCATACACAAACAGCCGGTTGTTCTTTAACTGCCCAGCAACCGGAGATTAACATTGCCAGAACAGCATTTCAAGCGATGGCAGGAGTGTTAGGCGGTACTCAATCCCTGCATACGAATTCCATGGATGAAACACTGGCATTACCATCAAAAAAAGCTGCTGAAATTGCATTGCGTACACAACAGCTTATTGCTTTTGAAACCGGTGTGGCAAACATCGCAGACCCCTTAGGCGGTTCTTGGTTTATTGAAGAATTAACGGATCGCCTGGAAGAGAAAGCTGAAGAATATTTTGAAAAAATTGATGAGATAGGTGGTGTTATCCCTGCTATTGAACGGGGATTTTTTCAACGTGAAATTGCTCATTCAGCTTCTGACTACCAGCGAAAAGTGGACAGTAAACAACGGATTGTTGTTGGTGTGAATGAATTTGTGAAAGAAAATGAAGAAATAGATATTCCTCTTTTGGAAATTGGAGAAGAAGCGGGAGCGCAGCAACTTGAAGCATTAAGTGAATTAAAAGTGAATAGAGATGAGAATACGGTTCAACAAGCATTATCTGAAATTATGGGTGCTTGCGGGAAGAACCAAAATTTAATGGAACCAATCATTAAAGCAGCCAAAGCCTATGCGACATTGGGTGAAATTGTCACCTCATTGAAAGCGGAATTCGGCGAATGGCAGGAAGCAGCGGTATTTTAAATGGAATCAAAAAATAAGTTTTATTTTGCAATAACAGGTGTGGCACTAGTGGTCATTTTTTGGATATGGTATGCATCAACCAATCCGGTGAATGAACAAGCACTGGTTACATTTCTTTCCGTAGAAGAATTGCTTGACGACGGATATTCTGACCGAGTTCGATTAGGTGGCTTGGTGGAAGATGGATCCATTCAATTAGATAAAAACAATTACATGACATGTCAATTTGAATTAAAAGAGGGCGATTATTTACTCCCGGTGCAATATACGGGTATTCGACCGGATTTATTCAAAGACGGAGCAGAAATCATCATAGAGGGTGTATTCACTAATGGCGTTTTTGAAGCAGATATTTTGCAAACAAAATGCGCTTCAAAATACGAAGGTGATTTGCGAGACGCTAACAGTTATAATTTAGAAGAAGTGTCCATATGATACCTGTAATCGGCGGCCTTGCTCTTAATTTAGCGTTTGGCCTTTCTATTGTCACTATTATACTTCTTTCTTTTCATCTCCGCACAGGTGACAACCGTTTATACTTTTCCGGACAACGGGCCGCACTTGCAGTTTCTCTCCTCAGTTTCTTTGCTACATTCGTTTTAGCCCAGTTACTTATGGTGAGCAATTTTGATGTGGATTATGTTGCTCATTACACTAGCCGGGAAACACCAACGATTTATAAAATAACTGCCCTTTGGGCTGGTCAATCAGGATCACTTTTGTTTTGGCTTTTTATACTTTCTATATATGCTGTCATTGCCATACTGCAAAATCAGCGGTCGCAACAAAAATTAATGCCATGGGTAATAATTGTTATTACAACAGTACAATTGTTTTTTCTTATTTTGGTTAATTTTGTAACCAATCCTTTTATTCCCACTGAAGCAGATTTTGTTGTAGTCAATGGGCTTGGACTGAATCCTCTCCTTCAAAATGCAACAATGGCTATCCACCCGCCCATGTTGTATTTGGGTTTTGTGGGATTTACAATTCCTTTTGCGTTTTCAATTGCTGCCATGGCCAAGAAGGAAATGAACGCATTGTGGATGAAAACCGTTCGCGTTTGGCTTTTGTTTGTTTGGCTGATGTTAAGTATTGGAATCATACTAGGCGGTTGGTGGGCATACCAGGAATTAGGCTGGGGTGGTTATTGGGCATGGGACCCGGTTGAAAATGCGTCCTTTATGCCTTGGCTTACTGGCACGGCGCTTATGCATTCAATTATAATCCAGGAAAAGAAAAATATGTTAAAATTCTGGAACATGATTCTTATTATTATCACGTTTACACTGTGTATCTTTGGCACGTTTTTAACTAGAAGCGGTATAATGTCTTCTGTCCATTCGTTTACCGCATCATCATTAGGGCCGATTTTTCTCGGATTTGTTTTTTTTATATTAATTGTTTCATTTACCCTGTTATTCTACCGTAAAACCTTTTTGCGTTCAGAAAAAAGAATTGAATCTTTTACATCAAGAGAAAGTGGGTTTTTATTCAATAATGTTGTTTTTGTTGTCATGTGTTTTGCGGTTTTTTGGGGAACATTATTCCCGGTGATATCAGAAGCAGTTCGGGGAACGAAAATAACGGTTGGCGCACCGTTTTTTAACCAAATAAATATTCCCATCGGTCTTGTTCTTCTACTATTAACAGGTGTGGGGCCTCTTCTGGTGTGGCGCCGGACGTCTAGGCAAAGTGCTGTCCGTAATTTTATGATTCCTGTCTCTGTAGGATTAATGACTGCTTTGATTCTATTTATATTTAACATGCGCGGATATGTGTTGATTTCGTTTACATTATCTTCATTTGTACTGACAACAATCTTGATCGAATTTGCAAAAGGCATTCGATCAAGGATGAGATCGCAGCATGAAAATGTGCTTGTTGCCTTTTGGCGCTTGATGCGAAAGAATCGCAGTCGATATGGGGGGTATATAGTTCACGTAGGGATTGTGCTGATGTTTGTTGGATTTACAGGACATGCTTTTAATAGTGAAAAGGAATTTGGTCTCAAAGTTGGTGAAAAAGAACATTTAGATAATTATCAATTTGAATTATTACGATTAAGTGAAGAAGAACGCCCAAATCATTATGCCTATATTGCAGACTTGAAATTGAAAGATAGTGATGGGAAAACCATAACGATACTGCATCCGGAAAAGAGAATATATTTCCATCGGAGTCCTGACCCAAATCGTCGTCAACCCCACAGTGAACTGGATATTTATACCTTATTAAATAAAGATATTTATTCAATATTTAACGCTATTGATACAGAAAAGGGAGTGGCATACTTTAAAATAATGATTAATCCTCTGGTTAATTGGGTGTGGATTGGCGGCTATATTTTTATTTTTGGTACATTGATTGCTCTTTTTCCATCGAAAAAGGAATCGGTTGTATGATGGCTTCTGTTGTTATTATTCTCGTCTTTATTTTGGTAACAGTGTATATAATGCAGCCATTATTATTGGAAGAAGATATCACAATTGAAGACACTCAGAATACAAAAGACTCATTTTTGCAGAGAAAGAAGATTCTTTACAGACAAATAAAAGAATTGGATTTGGATTATCAACTTGGCAATGTGTTGGAACAGGACTACATCAATTCCCGAAATGAACTAAAAAAAGAAGTTTCTGATATTCTGTCTGTTTTAAACAAAAAATAAATATTGAATTCGTTGCTATCTGTTTCTAATATTTTTAAGTCCTTTAATTATAAAACAATATTGAATGATATTAGTTTTTCTTTATCACAGGGGGATACCGTTGCTCTAATGGGTAAAAACGGTGTTGGAAAATCCACATTATTAAGAATAATAGCTAAAATTAGTACACCGGATAAAGGAGATATATATTTTCAAGATAATAATATTCTAAAAAGTAAATCATCCACCAGACAAGGTATATATTACTGTGGCCATGCTCCGGGATTATATCCTTCCTTAACTGCTGAAGAAAATTTGCATTATTTTTCCTTATTTCATAAATGCAACCCATCATCGACTCTTATTCAAACAACATTAAAAGAATATGAGTTATCTGATGCTTTGAATAAACCGGTGAAATTTTATTCCCAAGGAATGATGCAGCGTTTAAAATTAGCATTTATAGAAATAATTAATTGGAAACTGCTTTTGATTGATGAGCCGTTTAATGGGCTCGATATTTCTGGAAACGATTTTGTGCAGCAAAAAATTTCCTCGTGGCAAAATGGTGAACGTGTCATATTGTTTGTAGACCATAACTTGGAGCGTGCTGTTGATATTAGCTCGCGAATATTGCTAATGGATAAGGGAAAAATCGCTGTCGATGAAAAGTCGACTGAAAACGGTTTATTTGATAAAATCACTCGATTAATGCGTTAAATGTTAAGTGTATTAATTAAAAAGGAATTATTTGTCGAATTACGCAATAAGGAAGTTGTCTTCTCGATGTTGGCGTTTGGTACATCCGTTTTACTTATTTTTTCATTTTCCTTTAATGGTAATCCCAAAACGATGCATGAAATTGCGCCGGGATTATTCTGGACTTTGGTGCTGTTAAGTTCTTCATTAGGGTTGCACAGAATGTTTGGACTTGAAAAAGATTTAGATGCTTTTTCTAGTATAATTGCCAGTCCAATCGATCGAAGTATCATCTTTTTATCAAAATGGATCAGTGGATTTATTTTCTTGTCACTCACAGAATTACTTATTGTTATTCCTTTCTTTCTTTTTTTAGGGTTATCCAAGCCTATGAGTATTTTGCCGGGTTTAGGTATTGTAATGATCGGTAATTTGGGAATTATAGCCGTAGGCGTTTTAATTTCCGGACTGGGAATGCGGGCACGGATGAGCGCCGTTTTATTACCCGTATTGTTATTTCCCTTACTGACTCCCTTGTTGATTTCGTGTGTTAAATCCACGGCGGGGTGGTTCCATGATAATCCATTTGAATTTTATCAAATTTGGGTAATGATTATGATAACGTATGTTGTAATTTTCGGTCTCGCAGGATTTACTTTATTTGATCAAATAACAGAAGAATAATGTCAAGGTTGCTTCCAGATAAAATTTCAAAAATACTATTTATTGTTACTGCAATATTAATGTCAGTCAATTTATACGTGATTTTTGCAGTAACACCGATGGTCCCCGAACAACATTGGGCCCAGAAAATCTTTTATGTACATGTCCCCATTGCGTGGACAGGCTTCTTGTCCTATTTTATTGTAATGTTAGCCGGCATTATATTTCTGGTCAAAAAAGATAGTAAATGGGACAGGGTAGGACTGGCGGCTGCTGAACTTGGAACAATGTTTGTTGTACTCGTATTAATTACGGGTCCAATTTGGGCAACACCGATTTGGGGTAAGCCGTGGATTTGGGAGCCTCGACTAACAACAACATTAATCTTATTTTTAACTTATGTTGGCTATTTTATGTTAAGAAAATTTGGCGGGCATGCCGAACGGGTGGCACGTTTGGCAGCTGTATTAGGGATTCTCGCATTTATTAATGTGCCCCTTATATTTTATTCTGTGAAATTATGGACACCTCAATTTCAACTTCATCCTCAAGTAGAAATGAATCAACAACCTGATGGAATTTTATTTCCGTTTCTATTTTCAATGTTTATATTTACGTTATTGTACATTTTAATGATGAGGATAAGGATTCAGATTCTAAACTTTAAACATAAATTATTAACGGAAGAAAATGTATAACTTTTTGACCTATTGCATTGCAGCGTATGCAATCGTATTTATTGCGTTGATCATATGGTTTATAAAGCAGCATAAAATCATCAATGATTTACAGAAGAACAAATAATTCAATTAGGCTATGTTCTATAAACTAAATGAATTAGACATAATAAAAATATTCATCACCTACCTGCCCGCCACCTTTAATATATTTCATATGGGGCAGGCGGGCGGCGTTGTTGATCTATTATGATTGGATGTTATAGACATTTGACTCCTAACGGAGTCTTTAAATATGAAAAGAAATCCCGTAGGGATTGTATGTCTATAAAGACGTTGAACGCGGCAAACACAAACTCCGTCGGGGTTTAACAAGATGGTTTATAAAGCAGCATAAAATCATCACTGATTTACAAAAGAACAAATAATTCAACAATTTTAGGAGAGTAGAGCATGAAGAGAAAAATTGTTCATGTTGTTGGAACAGGAACGATTGGAGAACCGCTCATTGGTTTATTAACCGATTATAAAACACAGTTGGGTATTGATGAAATTACGTTTCATAAAAATACACCGTTGACAAGTGACAGGTCAAAAGTGTTTGATTTACAAAAGCGAGGAGCTCGACTGGCCGTAAATGAAGATCGGTTTCAGGATTTTAAAGATTTAGGTATGGATCCGGATTTTGAAACGGAAGAGGCCATCAAACGTTCTGTAGTGGTAATTGACTGCACGCCAAAAGGAGTCGGGCATAAGAACAAGGAACAATATTATCAGAAGTTTTCTTCAGATGTAAAAGGCTTTTTGGCTCAAGGTAGTGAAAACGGTTTCGGAAAAAAATATGCCAGGGGAATCAATGATGAATTTTTGAATGAAGAAGATCAATTCATTCAAATTGTTTCATGTAATACACACAACCTATCCTGTATTACAAATACATTGGCATTGAACAATTCTGGTCCTGATAATTTAATTGAAGGAAAATTTGTCTGCATTCGCAGGGCGAATGATATAAGTCAGCCGGGAGGATTTATTCCATCACCCCAAGTGGGCGGTCACCATTCTGAACAATACGGCTCTCACCATGCAGAAGATGCGGCAGGATTATTCAACACAATGAATCTTGACTTGAATTTGTTTTCTTCGGCGATGAGAACAAACAGCCAGTACATGCATATCATCTGGTTTAATTTGAAAGTAAAGGAAACTGTGACATTGCAAAAAGTAATAGATCGTTTAGTTGCAAATCCATTGGTTGCCATGACACAAAAAGACATGACCAGTACGGTGTTTTCATTTGGTCGTGACCATGGGCATTATGGACGTATTCTGAACCAAACAGTGATGGTGGAGCAAACACTTAATGTACGCAATGAACATGAAATCACCGGATTTTGTTTTACCCCTCAAGATGGTAATTCAATTTTGAGTAGTATTTCTGCAGCCGAACGATTTCTTTATCCTCATGCCTACGAAGACAAAATTCAGTGTTTGTCAGAGCTCTTTTTTGCTGATATTTGAGTATTCAAGTACAATCGGTCGTTACGGGACCATTCCAGGAAAATACGTTTATTGTTTCTGATTCAGTTACGGGTGATACAGTTTTTATTGATCCTGGCGATGATTCATCTGTTCTGATATCTGAAATAAACCGGAACAATCTCATTCCCCTGGCCATCATCAATACTCACGCACATATAGATCATATTGGCGCTGTGTCTGAATTACAAACTGAGTGGAATATTCCTTTTTATCTTCATAAAGATGAACAAATGGTTTTTGATACATATGAACAAACGTGTCGTTTATTCGGAATGCCGGTTGGTGAAACACCGGAAGTAGATCGTTGGATCGAAACAGAAGATGATTTAAATATTGGCCCATTTCATTTTGAAGTTATGTTTACTCCCGGACATACTCCGGGAGGAATAACGTTTTTAATTGAAAAGCATGTTTTTTCAGGAGATACGTTATTTTATGGATCTATCGGAAGAACAGATTTACCGGGAGGGGATTGGAATACATTAGAATGTTCTCTGAAGAAAATGGTTGAGCAAATTGATTCTCGATTTATTATTCATTCCGGTCACGGGCCTGATACAACAATGGGGCGTGAATATAAAGAAAACCCCTTTTTAATTCGTTTATAAAACGATCTAAATTAGAGGTTATGAAAGTTACGGATATTATTAAGGAAGCAACCAAGCCGTTATTCAGTTATGAAATAATGCCTCCGTTACGGGGAGGAAGTGCCGAGAAGATTTTTGGGATGGTTGAAGAACTCATGCCCTACAATCCACCGTTTATCGATTTGACCAGTCGTTCTGCTGAAATTGAGTATTTTGATACACCGAGTGGAAAATTTGAGCGCCATGTCCGCCGGAAACGTCCGGGGACGATCGGTTTAAGCGCAGCGATCAAAAACCGGTTTAACGTTGAAACCGTTCCCCACCTTCTGTGCAATGGTTTTACTCGTGAAGAGACGGAAGATGCATTGATCGAATTGAATTATTTGGATATTTTGAATGTGCTGGCAGTTAGGGGCGATGATTTACGCAGGGATGTTGATACACGACATAAAACGATAAACCATTATGCCAAAGACTTGGTAAATCAAATTGTGGAAATGAACGATGGGAAATATTTGGATGAACTTCTAGACGCAAGTGCCACAGATTTTTGTATTGGGGTAGGAGGATATCCTGAAAAACATTTTGAAGCGTCGGATTTGGAAGCAGACTTAAAATATCTGAAAGAAAAAGTGGATGCCGGGGCGGATTATATAGTAACTCAAATGTTCTTTGAAAATAAAAATTATTTTGAATTTGTTGATAAAGCAAGAGTAATCGGTATCGATATTCCAATTATACCTGGACTGAAAATATTAACAATAAAACGACATTTAGAAATTATTCCGGAAAACTTCTTCGTGCAGATACCCGATTCACTTATGAGTCAAGTTGAAGATGCTAAAACGGATCTTGAAGTGAAAAAAATTGGTTTTCAATGGGCGGTTGACCAGACAAAAGAATTATATGAAGCTAATGTTCCATGTATTCATTTTTATATTATGCAATCAGCGATTCAAGTGGTTAATGTTGTGAAAGAATTCGTATGATGTTTTTACAACAATTTAAGGAACACGTGTCAGTAAAAAAGCTGATCACATTGAACGATCATATTCTAATAGCTGTTTCCGGTGGAGTTGATTCCATGGTGCTTTGCCACCTGATGTTTCAAATAAAATCTGAATTCAATTTGAAATTGTCTGTGATACATATTCAACATCATTTAAGAGAGGATGCTGAAGTAGATGCCCAATTTGTGGAGTCCTTTTGTAAAAAGAACGAACTATCATTTTTCAGAGAAGATATTGATCCATTATCCAAACAAAAGGATGAAAGTGTTGAAGCGTGGGCTCGGGAAAATCGGTATAATCTTTTTTATAAATTAAAAGAGGAAATACGCGCCGATAAAATTATGACTGCCCATCATGGAGATGATCAAATTGAAACGATCCTTCTTCATATTGCGGATGGCTCCGGCTTGGATGGATTACGTGGTATTCGTGAACAAATGAAAAGTGTCATACGGCCAATGTTGCCATTTTCACAAAAAGAAATCGAATTGTATGCTGCAGAAAATAAAATTCATTTTAGAAAAGACAGCACAAATGATGATCTTTCTCATCCTCGGAATTTTTTACGGAATAAAGTCATTCCGAATTGGAAGAAACAAACTCCCCATTTGGTTTCTTCAGTTCAAAATTTGACTGAAAATATGAATGAAACCAAAGAGGTTTTCGGCTTTTTAATGAAAAAAACAATTGATGAATATGTTGATTTTGAAAACAATGAGAGAATGGTAATTAAACTGGATGTTTTCAGAAATGAACCTTTTTCATTCTACAGTTTTCTTATCAATTATCTTATCGGAAAAAATGATTTATGGCGCCGTCATGACTGGAACAATTTGAAACAGTTTATTCAATATGCTGAAACCGGCGCCGTCCTATCTATTCAAAATTATAACTTGTTAAAAGATCGCGGCCGGATTATCATTCAAACTGACAGTCAACCAGATGAAATTGCATACTCCGTACACGCCGGGGATGAAATTGCCACTGATCGTTTCACTTTCTCATGGACATCCGCAAAATCTTTTTCTATTCAATCGTCGAATCGTTATCATGAAACAGTTGATGCCGAAAAGCTGGGTCTAAATATGCAATTACGTTTATGGCAAAGCAGTGACCTGTTTCAACCGCTGGGAATGAAAGGTTTTAAGAAAATGAGTGATTTCCTCATTGATAGTAAAGTGGATCGTTTTCAGAAAAATAATCAGTATGTTCTGGCAGAAAAGAATGAAGTCCTTTGGGTTTGCGGCCAGAGAATAAGTGATCGAGTTAAAGTAACTGAAAACACGAGTCTTTTGGCGGAACTTTCATTTAGAAAGGTTGTAGGTTAATCATGGAATTTCATGGTTACACATTAACCCAAGTTCTAGCGAAGGAAGAAATTCAAAATCGCATTTCTGAAATTGCAGCCGAACTTTCAGAAAAATTTCATAATGAAGTTCCTATCCTTATTGGTGTATTAAATGGCAGTTTTATCTTTTTGGCTGATTTAATTCGTGCCTTGGATATTGACTGTGAAATGGATTTTATCAAACTTGCCAGCTATCATGGTGACAAATCAACAGGCACCGTTCGCTTACGGAAAGATATTTCTGCTGAAATTACAGGAAGACATGTTATTATTATTGAAGACATTATTGATTCTGGTTTAACCATAAAATTTATAAAAGATCGAATGAATGATGCTGATCCTAAATCTCTAACCATTGTTACATTATTATTAAAGCCGGATGTCGCCAATCTTGATTTTCCAATTGATATAGTAGGGTTTGAAATTGCACCGGAATTTGTTGTAGGATACGGGTTGGATTATGACCAGAAAATGCGTCATTTACCGGCTATTTATCGATTAGAAAAGGAATAAAATGTATTTCGAGAAACATACTTCGAATAAAAAGGGAAACAAAAACCCAACCAAGCGAAAGAGTAAAAAGCCTCTTCAGGGACAAAAAGGCGATACTAAGAAAAACGAATTTGAATGGAAGCGCGCCGGGAAAACGTCTATGATCTGGCTGTTGATTTTAATGGCAGCTATTTTCCTATCAGGTATATTTACATCCAGTGAACAGTCAGTTGAAATTCAATATTTTCAATATCAGGAATTTTTAGAACAGCGATTAATAACCAGTGCGAATATCATTGAAAATGTTTTTTATGGCGAATTTTCCACTCCACAATCTATAAAAACAAAAGTGGGTGTTATAGAAAATGTGTCCAAGTTTCATGTCATTCTTCCATTCATTGACAGGGAAGAGAAGGCTGAATGGGATACATTCGGTGTCAACTATAATTTTAAAACTAAATCCATTGATTGGACCAGTTATTTTCTGAATATGCTCCCGTGGATTCTACTTATTGGCATTTGGATATTTTTTATTCGCCGAATGCAGGGTGGCGGTGGCGGGATGAAAAATATTTTCAACTTTGGTAAAAGCAGAGCCAAAATTTGGACGTCCGATATGCCTAAAATTACATTTGATGATATTGCCGGATGTGTAGAAGCAAAAGAAGAATTGAAAGAAGTAATCGAATTTTTAAAAAAGCCCAAACGGTTTCAAAAATTGGGAGCCAAGATCCCAAAGGGTGCATTATTAATCGGACCTCCGGGAACGGGAAAAACGCTTCTAGCCAGAGCGGTCGCCGGAGAAGCAGGGGTGCCTTTTTATAATTTAAGCGGTGCGGAATTTGTGGAGATGTTTGTAGGTGTGGGTGCATCCCGTGTTCGAGATCTTTTCGAGCAAGCCAAGAAAACCACACCCTGTATTGTTTTTATTGATGAGTTGGATGCTGTCGGTCGCCATCGTGGCGCCGGTCTTGGCGGTGGCCATGATGAACGTGAGCAAACATTAAACCAGCTCTTGGTGGAAATGGATGGTTTTAATTCCGATCAAATGGTCATTGTGTTGGCTGCAACAAACAGACCTGATATATTAGACCCTGCGTTATTAAGACCCGGAAGATTTGACCGCCAGATTATTGTGGATATCCCAGATTTGAATGGCAGACTGGGTATTCTAAAAGTTCATATCAAAAAGATTGTTATCAATAAGCGTAAAGTGAATTTGGAAACTTTAGCCAGGGGAACGCCGGGTCTTGTGGGTGCGGATTTAGCCAATTTAGTGAACGAAGCAGCATTATTGGCAGCCAGAAAGAGAAAATCCTTTGTGGATATGGAAGATTTTGAGGATGCAAAAGATAAAGTACTTATGGGTATCGAGCGCAAAAGTATGATTCTTTCAGATGAAGAAAAGAAAGTGACTGCTTATCATGAATCCGGACATACATTAGTGGCTACATTAACACCTGGCGCGGACCCCATCCATAAAGTAACCATTATTCCCCGCGGGCGGGCCTTAGGTGTCACTGCTCAATTACCGATTGATGAGAAACATAATTACTCATGCGATTATATCGAAGGTCGCTTGGCAATCTTGATGGGCGGACGGGCAGCTGAACAACTCATTTTTAATGAACGAACCACAGGCGCCGGGGATGACATTGAAAAAGCTACTTCCATTGCCAGAAAGATGGTTTGTGAATGGGGCATGAGTGATACACTTGGACCCATGTCCTTTGGTAAAAAGAATGAAGAAATTTTTCTTGGGCGTGAGATTCAAACCCATCGTGATTTCAGCGAATCTACAGCCAGGATGATTGATGAAGAAGTGGTGCGGATTATGCGCAAGGCTCAAAATAACGCAGCGAGTATTTTGGAAAAAAATATAACCACTCTCCACACTATGGCTGAAGGTTTGTTGAAATATGAGACATTGAATAGTAAAGATATCAATAGAATCCTGGAAGGGAAGAAACTGATACGTTCGAAAAATAGTAAGCCTCGCAAAAAACACCCAAGGCTGCGCAGAAAGCCTCAAACTCAAAAATCATTGTCTGAAATAAGTTCAACCAAGTCAAATGATTCTGCGATGTCCAAAAAGAATACTAAAAAATCATAATTTGCTGAATAGGAGCAATCAGCGGATTAATTACCACGCATGAAATCTCCAAATCGAAAAGGGGATACTATTTAATTCATGGCGCTTCCATCCAATTGGCAGAATTTACACATTGCGAATTCACCTACATTCATCATGGGTATTTTGAATGTTACCCCCGATTCATTCAGCGATGGGGGACAGTTTATAAAAACGGATTTAGCTGTAAAGCATGCATTACAAATGATAGAAGAAGGCGCTGATATTATTGACGTTGGCGGTGAGTCCACCCGACCGGGAGCTGAACCGGTTTCCCTGGAAGACGAATTACAAAGAGTGATACCTGTGATTGAATCAATTCGAACACAATCTGACGTGTGCATCTCCATTGATACAACTAAAGCAGACGTGGCTGAAAAAGCCATTACTTCCGGGGCGGACATTATTAATGATATTAGTGGGCTGCAGTTTGATAATCGTATGAAGGACGTCGCAAGCAGCATGGAAGTTCCTGTTATAATTATGCACATAAACGGCCCCCCTGGGGATATGCAAAAGAATCCCCACTATGATGACTTGATGCAGGAAATGGTTGTATATTTTAAAGAACGTGTGGAGTTTTGCCATCGAAATGGGATTAAAAAAGAAAATATTATTCTCGATCCGGGAATTGGATTTGGAAAAAGACTTCAGGATAATTTTGAATTGTTGCGAGAACTAAACAAAATTAAAAATCTTGGCTTTCCAATTTTGACGGGACCTTCGCGAAAATCATTCATTGGGATTACATTGAATTTGCCTGTTGAAGACCGCTTGGAAGGAACCACTGTTTCAGTGACAGCTTCCATTTTAAATGGAGCAAAAATTATTCGTGTACACGATATTAAAGAAATGAAGCGTGCAGCAACAATTGCAGATGAGATCCGAGGGTTGGCCTGATGGATTTATTTAAGATTGGTTTTCTAACTGTAACGCTTATTGACGTCATTGACTTGATTTTGGTGAGCTGGCTATTTTTTAAAATCTATCAGTATTTTAAAGAAACCAGAGCAGGGCAAATGCTTGTAGGACTCGTGATATTACTGATTGCATCTTTTATTTTTAATGCGGTTGGCTTAAGCGCATCCTCTTGGCTGGTGAATCAATTTCAGACGGTTTGGGTCGTAGCATTTGTTATTTTGTTTCAGCCCGAATTACGAAGACTGCTTATTTATGTCGGCCAAACACGATTTATTCAGACCATTTTCCGCATGGGCACATCAAAGTCCATTGAACAATTGGTAAATGCTATTAATCAGCTCATTGAAAACAAATGGGGAGCTCTCATTGTCATCCAAAGGGAAACGGGACTGAGAGCTTACAAAGAAGCAGGAACACAACTTAAAGCCGAAGTCTCATCCGCGTTGATACAATCTATCTTTAACCCAAAATCACCTCTTCATGATGGAGCAATCATTATCCAGAATGAAATCATAGAAGCGGCTGCCTGTATTTTACCTTTAACAGAAAGCAGTATGGTGGATCCAGCCATGGGAACGCGCCACCGTGCCGCATTGGGAATCACGGAAGAAACGGACGCCATTGCCATTGTTGTTTCGGAAGAAAAACAGCGAATTTCTGTTGCGGAAAACGGCCGATTTATAAATATTGGAATGGATGAAATGGAACTACGTCGTTTTCTGAATGAACAGCTTTTCATTTCTTCCGGGGACTAATGCATCCCATTACCGGTAATACGTGGCTTTACGCCCTGGTGAGCGTATTAATCGTTAGCATTATTTCTCTTGCCGGAGTAATGACTCTATCTTTCTCCCGCAAATTTCTGAACCGCATTATTCTTATTTTAGTGAGTTTTGCTGTGGGCAGTCTTTTGGGCGGAGCGTTTATTCATTTACTGCCGGAAGCATTCGCTTCTGATTTGAACACTTTGACTGTTTCCGGCGCTGTTTTATCAGGGATTGTACTTTTCTTTGTTTTAGAAAAATTCATGCGCTGGCGGCACTGCCACCACGAAACCACGGAAGATCACGTTCATCCGGTGGTGCCCATGAATATTTTTGGCGATGCCATGCATAATTTAATTGATGGGATATTAATCGGTGTTTCCTATGCAGTGAGTATTCCTATGGGCTTCGCTACGACCGTGGCTGTTCTGCTCCATGAAATACCACAGGAAATTGGTGATTTCGGCATATTGATTCATGGTGGATTGACCGTCCGAAAAGCATTACTAGTCAATTTTGCTGTTTCCCTTACATCATTCATCGGTGTTGTATTGGCGCTGATGATAGGTTCAACAATGGAAAATTTTGCACTTTTTTTATTACCACTCACAGCCGGTGGTTTTATTTACATTGCCGGATCAGACCTCATCCCGGAACTGCATCATAACACGAATGTGACTTCGTCCATCATTCAATTATTGGCTTTGCTGGGCGGAATTGCAATCATGTTCGGATTAACAACTTTGTTTTAGATAAGTTGTTGTGTTTGTTTGTAACTTCTTAACAACCGGAGGATTAAGATGCAAATCTTAAAAAAAATAGCATCAGCATTTTTCTTATTACTCACTATCCATCCGGTGAGCACGTCACCTTTAACGCTGATCATCTTCCCAGCGGGGTGTATTGTGTGTAGCTACAAAAAGGCTAGTTAATAGAAAGTCAGAAAGTTGTGTAAACGTAGTTGCTAATGAAAGAACTTGTATAGTAAACATTTATCTTTTACTTTGCGCTATAGGGTAGGATTAAAAAAAAAAATAATATGGAGTTAACAATGAAAAAATCAATTATATTATTAATTATCGTTTCATTAAATAGTTTATTATCAGATCCACTAGGTAATGCACAACTTGAATTATTTTTTGATACAAAAAATGTTAACAATAATAACATTTATATATTTAACTGCTTTGCCCAAACGACTATTTGGGATGAAGATTTGGAAATCACCAATGCATCATATCTTTTAGCAAGCGAACTAGAGTTAGATGGCTCTACATATGATCCGGGTGGTAAATATTATAATGGATGGGATTTTGTAACCAGCCAAGGTGGAGATGATGGATTAACAGTAAGTTATGGCGGAGTAGTTGGTTATGGTAAATACAAAATTGAATTAGAGACCAACACAGACCATTATATTTTTGTAGATTATAGAAATTGTCAATATCCTTCTAACTGTGATGTTAATCCTCCATTGCGTGGAAATGATATTGTTGTCTTTTATGAATACGTTAATAATGCTTATAAATATAAGTGGAAAGCTATTGGCGGAAACCCGTCAGATATATGGCATACTTTAAATTTTGGTGATACAATTATAATCGATCCATGCTCTACTCCACCAACAACATCTTGTTTTCAACCAACAAACCCTTCGAGTCTTAATTATTCTGTAGTTAATAATAGTCCGCTGTTTACATGGACTGCCAGTTATCCAAACAATTCAAAATATAATTTATTTAGAGATAATAGTTTAATTGCTTCCAATATTTCAGGAACAAACTATCATGATTTAACTGTACGTGTCTCCAGGGCCGGGTTTAATCTATTTAACTACAAACTTAATGCACATTTATCTACAGCAGACACTCCCACATCTCCAGGGTATTCTAATACAGTCACTGTTAGGAGAGCAGAATTGCTTGTAAAAACTCTAGCGAGTCTTTGTGATGGCAACCCTTCCGATTCCGGTTTTGTTGCTTCAGATTGTGATTCATCTGATCTATCCATATTACAGGTGTTTATTGACCTGAATAATGTTACACCTGACAGTTGTTATTCATGTGATTATAATGGTGACGGTGTAGTTGATCCTGTTGAAATGGGGGAACAGAGATGGGTACAGGGCCGGCTTGTTAAATTATTGATAGGACAACACAGAGGGGGATTCTCTATTCAACAAATCCCCAATCAGATAGATGAACTTTCTTCATTAAATCATTTATATCTATCATATAACGCTATAGCATCTATCCCTTCCACATTATGGACAATGGACTCATTAGTAATATTCTATATAGCAGTAAATGATTTGCAGTCAATTTCTGACAGTGTAGGACTACTTGTCAATCTGGAGCAGTTAGGATTATATAGCAATGATATCAATACAATTCCAAATACAATTGGGAATCTTACCAAAATGAAGGAATTATATATATTTGACATGGAATTAACAAATGTACCTGAATCATTATGGAACTTGACGGAACTAGTTCGTCTTGATCTTGACTCTAATCAATTGACAGAAATTGACGAAGGAATTGGAAATCTGACCAATTTGGATGAATTATGGTTATCAGATAACTATTTGACTGAACTGCCGGATGGAATTCAAAACCTGACAAATCTTACATCATTATGGATAGGAAATAATTATCTATATTGTGTGAACGGAGCACAGGATACTTCCCTCATTCCAGATTGGCTTTTTACCAGTAATTTTCTGCCGAATGGTCTAAGTGATCAGGATTGTTCAGAAATGGGGGTTGAAATTAATCTCCCTGCAAAATTTTCATTGATAACTTATCCCAATCCCTTCAACCCAGCAACCACCATTCGATTTTCGGTAGAGACGGTGCATGTAACGTCTCTACAAATATATGATATCACCGGGCGGCTGGTTGAAACACTAATCCACAAACCGCTCGCACTTGGTGAACATGAAATTGTATGGAACGCCGGACATCTTCCCAGCGGTGTGTATTTTGTACGGCTGCAAAGCGGTGAGTTTGTAGAAAGTCAGAAAGTTATTCTGTTGAAATAATTCAAAAGGGGTTTATAAAAACTGAAATTCGGAAAAGGGTGAAAAAAGAATCTTTGCGGAAGTTTGGAACTTCCGCAAAGCTATTTTTTCCCGACCATTTACAGAATGGGAATATTATGAAGAATCAAAAAGTTCTATTATTGAAATAATATTCGCTAATTAACTCTCCTGTGAATCGTCTTAAATTAAATCATGGAATTGACAGACTTAAAAGACCGCTTCTCATCAGCGGAAACCAAACATCACGAACTCCGGAGGCATCTTTGACCTTGAGTCAAAGAAAACCGAAGTAGAAAAACTCCGCCTGAAGTCCGGCGCGCCGGATTTTTGGAATGACAATAATGCCGCCCAGGCAATCCTAAAAAAAATATCCCTTTTCGAAAAAGAAATCACTCTGTGGACCGATCTGGAAACGCGCCATGGTGATGTGGAGGTATTGCTGGAGTTTGCTGAAAGCGGCGATGCCGAATTGGAAGAAGTGGATGAGGAACTGCAAGCCTACACCAAGATCATAGAAGAAGTAGAATTAAAGATGATCCTGGGTGATGAACAGGATACCCTGGACGCCATTGTGACCATTCACCCGGGAGCCGGCGGCACCGAAAGCCAGGACTGGGCGGAAATGCTCTACCGAATGTATTCCCGATGGGTGGAGCAGAAAGATTTTAAAAAGGAATTGATGGATTATCAGCCCGGAGATGAAGCTGGGTTGAAAGATGTCACCTTCGAAGTGAAAGGCGATTATGCCTACGGCTTATTGAAAGCAGAAGCGGGCATTCATCGCTTGGTTCGTATTTCCCCTTTTGATTCCAACAGCCGCCGCCATACGTCTTTTGCGTCGGTATTTGTTTATCCTTCCAGCGATGAAGAAATAGAGGTTGAAATTGATACTAGCGATCTGCGGATCGATACCTATCGAGCCAGCGGCGCCGGCGGACAGCATGTGAATAAGACTGATTCAGCCATACGCATTACACATATCCCATCAGGCATTGTGGTGCAATGTCAGAATGAACGCTCCCAGCATAAAAATAAGGGCACAGCCATGAAAGTGTTGAAAGCGCGGCTGCACCAATTGGAAGTGGAAAAAGAAAAGGAAGCCATGCAGGAATTGGAAGATACCAAAATGGATATTGGCTGGGGGAGTCAGATTCGATCCTATGTATTTCATCCCTACAATATGGTGAAGGATCACCGTACAAAAGAAGAAACAGGGAATATTTCAGCTGTCATGGATGGTGCTTTGGATAATTTTATTCGAGCGTATCTGTTAAGCCGGTTGAATTAAAAATCGTTATAGTTGCAGTTATAAAAAAACCCCCTCGTTAATGAGGGGGTTTTATGGATTATTTCAGGTGTGGATTTACCGGACAGGTTTTCCGTCGGTATCGAGTAAAATTGGATCACCGAATCCAAGGGATTTCAGCCCTTCAAGTTGAGTAGCTGCATCTCCCACAACCAAGTAAATCATTTCGCCTGGACGAATAAGTTTTCGTGCCAATTCATTGTGACTCTCCACCGTCATATCACGAACTATTTCTTCCTGATCATTTATGTAATCAAACGGCAAGTGGTAAGTCGCAATATTATCGATCATTCCCCGGAGGGCGCCTAATGTTTCAAAACGCCGTGCATTGGATTTTAGCAAAACATTTTTGGTGAAATCCAAATCGTCTTCAGCGATAGGATCACCATAGGCCGTCATCAGATCTTTAAAAATATTGACGGACTCTTCCGTCGCATTTGACCGTACGGCAGACGAAGCAGTGAATTTCCCCGGGAATTTTGAACCGCTAAATCTTGTGCGAGCTCCGTACGTGTAGCCTTTTTCTTCACGAAGAACCAAATTAACATCACCGCTGAAATTCCCACCCAGTTTCATATTCATCACTGTAGCAGGAAAGTAATCTGGATCGGTCCGGGCTAACCCGAGATATCCGATACGTAATTCAGATTGCTTGGCATTGGGCACATCGACGAAATATACTTTTGCATTTTTATCTGGTACCGGCATTTCATATTCAGGGAAGGTGACATGATTAACTTCCCATTTATCGACCAGACTTTTAAAGGCTTTTATAGCCACACTGCGGTTGATATCGCCTACAATGCTTATCGTCGCCAAATCAGCTGAAAAATTGGAGATGTAGTAGTTTTTCAAATCGTCCAGTTCAATGGATTTCACGGATTCAACCGTACCTGATATTGAATTAGCCAAAATGTGGTCTCCGTAAATCAATTTGTTAAACACGTTGGATGCAATGGTCGACGGAACAGCTCCGCGGCGTTTAATCGATTCAGCAGTCTCTCTTTTGATGCGGTCAAATTCCGTTTCATCCCAGCGGGGCTCAAACAGGATTTCTTCCACCAAGGCCAGGGTAGCGTCAAAATTCCGTTTTAATGTCGTGACTTCCACGCTGATGGTTTGTTTTCCGGTATACATCCAAATGGAAGAACCCAGGGCATCAATTGCTTCTTCAAGTTCAACCGGTGTTTTATTGGCTGTCCCTTCCATCATCATATCGGTAATGAGATTTGCGACACCCACTTTTTCCGGATCATCCAAAAGCATTCCACCCTCAATTTGAATGCCGAAATTGATTAGCGGTAGTTCATCATGTTTGGTGCCATAAAGAGAAATACCGTTGTCATAATCATGCTGCCAAATTGTTGGAAGTATTAAACGCGGCTGGGGGCCATCAACCGGTTCAACTGACCGATCAAATGTGGACGGAATTTTATCAATATCCATTTCGCCCATGACCGATACTTTTGCCACATTTTCTACAATTATTTCTTCCTTGATTGGGAAGAGAACAGATCCTTTAGCCACAAGGTCAACTTTGCCTTTCGGTACGAAACTGGTCATAACATAATTCTGGTCTTTAACATATTTTTCATACACTCGTTTAATGTCGTCTACATTGACATCAAGTACTTTTTGAAGTTCTTCAGTAATTGCATCAGGAGAACCATAGAATTCATTATAGTGAGCAAGTTGAAATCCTTTGCCTAGAACAGAGGAAATTCCCTGATAGAAACCGGTTTCATATTTGGCTTTCAGACGTTCCAGGTCCTCAGCTGTGAAGCCATCACTTTCAAATCGGGCAAATGCTTCATGAACGGCGGCTTCAACGTCTGTCAAACTCGAGGTTGGAAATGCAGTTACGACAATATTAAATGTTCCGGCAATCTCTTGGGTGTGGCTGTAAGAATAAAGATTGGGAGCCAGTTTCTTTTCTTCCACAATGACTTTGTACAAAGGCGCCTTTTTACCATCGGCTAAAAGTTGACTCAATAGTTCAAGGGAAGACGCATCAACGTGCTGATGATCTACCGTCGGGAAAACCATGGTTAAACGCGGTGATCTGGCGAAATTATCTTCGTGATATACTCTTTTGGTTTCAGTGAGCTGCACCGGCATGGGTTCAGGATCACCCATGTCGGGGCTGGGTTTAATTTCACCGAAATATTTTTCAACCAGTTTTTTGACTTCCCTTTTATTGATATCCCCGGCAATTACCATGGTGGCATTGTTCGGTCCGTACCATTTCTCATAGAAATCACGAACATCTTTCAACGTTGCATTTTGAAGGTCTTCTAACTCACCGATCGTCGTCCAATTGTACGGATGATCTTCCGGGTAAAGGTTTTTTATGATCAGATAATTGTTGTGGCCGTAGGGGAGGTTATCCACCCGTTGGCGTTTTTCATTCTGGACAACTTCCTGCTGGTTTTCAAAAGCAGATTGCGTCACGGTGGAGAGAAGCCATCCCATACGGTCAGATTCCATCCACAGGACAGTCTCCAATGCATTTTTAGGAACCACTTCATAATATACGGTGCCATCCTTGTTGGTTCCGCCGTTAAGTGTACCACCAACATTTTGAATCTTTTTGAAGAATTGGTCCTGGCCAATGTGCTGGGATTCCTGGAACAGCATATGCTCAAACAGATGGGCAAATCCAGTTCTACCCGGAGTTTCGCGATTGGAACCAACGTGATATTGAATCGCAACACTAATGATGGGATCTGAATTATCCTCGTGTAGAATGATAGTTAACCCATTATCCAATGAATATTTTTCATATTCAATTGTGAATGGTGTGTTGGTTTGTTGATTGCACCCACTCAAAAAAATGGCAGCAAAAATGCTGATAATCAGTAATTTTTTATACATGAAATTCTCCTTTTACCAAAATGAACTATTGTTGTTACAATAAACAGAATATCTGATTATTACCTATCAATAAAAATTACGCCAAATGGTTTTCTTAACATATGAGTTTTACCATTCACATCGCTTCTTTCTTTCCAAGAAATGGTAGGAGAGGATTGCGGTGAGTAATAAAAAGAATCATTTAAGCACTACCTGCTGTATATTTAAATTCACAACTTTCAAACAGCAAAAATATCCATGAAAGACGAACATAAAAGCTTAAACGAAATTATTCGCTTCCGGAGAGAGAAACTGGATGCACTAAAGGAAAAGGGGGTTAACCCCTACCCGCATAATTATAATCCAACCCATACTAGCGGCGAGGCTCTTGCGAACTATGATGAATTGGAAGGTAAAGATGTCACCGTCGCCGGACGAATTATGGCTCTTCGCAAAATGGGTAAAGCATCCTTTTTTCATATCCAGGATATGGGTGGTCGCATTCAGATCTACATCAAACGTGACGATGTGGGTGAAGACGCCTACGCTCATTTTAAACTCATGGATATTGGAGATATTGTGGGTGTAAAGGGTTTTCTGTTTACCACAAAAATGGGTGAAAAGTCCATCCACGCCATTGAATTTACTGTATTGGCAAAGAGTATCCGTCCTCTTCCGGTTGTGAAAGAAAAAGATGGTAAAACATTTGATGCATTTGAAGATAAGGAATTACGCTATCGCAACCGTCATTTAGATCTTATCGTAAACCCGGATATAAAGAATGTGTTCATAAAACGAGCAAAGATTATTACCGAAATACGAAATTATTTAGACGGATTGGGATTTCTTGAAGTGGAAACACCTGTTCTTCAGCCACTTTACGGCGGCGCCAATGCAAGACCATTTACCACACATCATAACACATTGGACCAGAAGCTATATTTACGTATAGCCGACGAATTATATCTTAAACGTCTTATCATTGGCGGTTTTGATCGCGTCTATGAGCTATCGAAAGATTTTAGAAATGAAGGCATGGACCGTAACCATAATCCTGAATTTACCATGCTGGAATTCTATTGGGCTTATGCAGACTATGAAGACAATATGGAACTGGTAGAAGACATGTTTCGCAAAACAGCTGAAGCCGTGGATGCACCAAAAGTCACTTGGCATGGAAACGAGATTGATCTCAAAAAACCGTTTGCCCGTAAGCCTCTTCTGGAATTGTTAAAAGACGCCACAGGACAAAATTTGGGATCTGTAACAGATGATGAAATGAAAACGCTGTGCAAGTCCCATAATATTGACGTAGAGGACAATGCGAATTATGGTCAGATGCTGGATAACCTTATGAGTGAATTAGTGGAACCGAAACTTATTCAGCCCACATTTGTGACCGATTATCCCAAAGCCATTTCACCTTTGGCCAAAGCCCATCGCAATGGGGATCCAAATTTAGTGGAACGTTTTGAACTGTTTATTGGCGGAGCCGAATTTGCTAATTCATTCACAGAACTGAATGATCCCATTGACCAGCGGGAGAGGTTGGAAGCACAAGCCTTATTGATGGCACAAGGTGACGAAGAAGCCCAGCCGGTAGATGAAAATTTCATCCAGGCAATGGAATGCGGGATGCCGCCCACAGGCGGTGTAGGGATTGGCATTGACCGTCTTACCATGCTCCTCACAGAGCAGAATTCCATCAAGGATGTGATCCTTTTTCCCGCCATGCGGACTATCGATGAATGAAGATAGCGCTCCGCATTGCCATTCGCCATTTAGGATTTAGACACCAGGGTAGTTTTACATCCTTCGCCGGCATAGCTGCTGTGATTGGGTTGGGACTGGGCGTGTGTGCCCTGATTCTGACCGTGTCCGTTCTTAATGGCTTTGAAGATACTATTTCCAGGAAAATTGCCGGTTTAGACGGCCATATCCGCATTCAGCACTTCCTCTTTAATCCTGTCGAGCCGTATCAAACAAAACTGGATAGTATTTTAGCAAGTCAAACCACTTCGTATTCATCGTTGGCATATATCCAGGAAGCAGCCATGGTGCGAAAAGGCCGAAGGGCGGAGGGAATTCTCATTGAAGGTTATGGTGATAATAAACTGCCCGACGGTATTGCTAAAATGATACGCAAAGGATCATCCAAGCTGGAAAAAGGAAGAGTAGTGATTGGGCAAGAGCTGGCTCGTATGCTAAAAGTGGACGTAGGTGATAAACTGGTTTTAGTGGATATGAAATCCATGATGACGATGACTTCCGGACAGCGGTTGAAACAGGTGACCATTGGAGGTGTGTACAAATCCGGGTTACAGGAGTATGATCAATCGGTTGTTTATCTATCTCTGGAAGATGCACAGGAACTATTTCAATATGGAAATAATATTTCAGGTTATTCGATTTCATTAAAGAATGGAAAACAAGCCGGAATTATTTCAGAAAAGATTGAGGAAGCGTTGGGATATCCGTATTATGCAATAACATGGAAAGAAAAACATCGTACATTATTCAACTGGCTCAATTTACAAAAGTGGCCTATCTTAATTATTTTTGGCATGATAGCCTTGGTAGGAATTGTAAATATTGTGTCTGCATTATTCATGATTGTTCTAGAAAAAATACGAACCATCGGCACACTGAAATCTATGGGTATGGATAAGAAAACCATTCGCCGTATATTCCTCATTAAAGGTGTATTTATCGGATCTATAGGCTCATTGTTCGGGCTGGGGTTGGCGTTAGTACTCGCAGCCATCCAGATCAATTTTAAACCATTATCCATTTCAGAAGAAATCTACTTTATGAGCTATGTACCTGTCCTCCTTGATTCGTCTATAATAGGGTTTATCGTTTTATGTGGATTAATATTGTCCATTCTTGCGGCGCTATGGCCGACTCACCGCGCTGCAGCGATTGAACCGGCAATTGCATTGAGATACGAATGAAGTTTGCTTTTACCATAGCGCGACGATTCATGCTCGGCGGTAAAGGAGCCGGTCCCAGTCGATTGACTGGATGGATGTCCATTATTGGTCTGGCTGCAGGGACCTTTGCGCTGATTGTTTCACTTTCTGTTTTAAATGGGTTTGAGGAACGGGTTACCAGCCGAATTGTCGGGTTTGAAGGAGACTTGAGAATAACAGCTGTAGATGAAGATATAGATTTAATGTCTATGTTGAATGAAATCAAGAGAGACCAGTTCACTGTGGATGCAATGCCTTACCGGGAACGGAAAGGATTAATTTCAACCGGCAAACAACAACAGCGTCTGGTCACCTTGAAAGCGATTGAGGTGGATCGATTTTCAGACTTTTATAATATAAAAATGGATGAAGACGAAAAAGGAAATGAACAGTCAGTCTATATCGGACAGGTTTTAGCTCGACGTTTGAATGTGGGAGTTGGCGATGAAGTCCAATTTATGAGTCCGGTGGATCATAGCAGTCAAGTGGGTCTTCCTCGGCGGTATTCAGGAAAAGTCGCCGGAATTTTTAGAGCGGAAGTTTTGGATGTTGATGACCGGATTGTATTTATACCCATGGTGTTGGGAGAAAGATTGTTTTCCAGAAAAAAAGGTATTGATGGCATCGATATACGATTAAAAGAATCAAAACAAGCTGAATCATTGAAAAAGTATTATCGTAAAAAACTTCCGGGTGGAATTTTGGTCAAGAGTTGGGCTGACCTGCATTCCGGTTTATTCAATGCCATGCGTATGGAGCGAATAGGGACCATGGCAGTATTAAGCCTGATTGTTCTGGTAGCGTGTTTTAACCTCATGTCTACACTCGTGTTGGTTACATACCAGAAAATTCGTGAAATAGGGATTCTCCGGACATTGGGAACCACTGCCCGGAAAGTTCAGGGAATTATCCTGTTTCAAGGACTGATGATTGGCGGTATTGGCGCCATCGTTGGCATAGGTTTGAGTTCCGGATTGATTATGGCACAAAATCAATTTGGATTATTTCCTTTGCCGGAAGAAGTATATTTTATTGATAAACTACCGATGGTTTTTAAACTGGTTGATCTTTTTGCTGTTATATTTATTTCGTTTATCTTAATCTTATTATCTTCAGCAATCGCATCGAACCGTGCTTTAAAGATTAACCCAAAAGAAGCTGTTTATCTTGAAAAATGATTTTAAATGCCTTAGAAATAAATAAATCCTATCACAACGGGTCAAAGGTGCTCCATGTCTTACGAGATATTGATTTGCAATTGGAACAGGGTGAAATAGTGACTATTATGGGCCAATCGGGCGCAGGGAAAACCACCTTGTTAAATATTTTAGGTACATTGGATAAACCTGATAGTGGTACTGTAGAAATATGCGGTCAGAATGTCCATACATTAAATGATGAAGATTTATCATCTCTGCGCAATAATCATTTGGGTTTTGTGTTCCAATTTCATCATTTATTACCTGAATTCACCGCAATGGAAAATGTCTTAATGCCCAGTTTGATTGCCGGAGATGAAAAAGATGTAATGGGACGAGCAAGCGAATTATTTAAATATGTTGGAATGATTGACAGAAAAGATCATTATCCAACACAGCTTTCCGGAGGTGAAAGACTCCGAGTGGCTGTACTAAGAGCAATCATCCGAAAACCAACCGTCGTTCTGGCTGATGAGCCCACTGGGAATTTGGATGTTGGGAATGCAGACAGATTATTAAATTTATTCAAAAAGATTAATGAAGATTTTGATCAAGCATTTGTGATTACAACGCACAACCCAAATGTAGCAAAAATTGGTAATCGAAGATATATTTTAGAAAATGAAACATTATTGCTGACAGATAGTATTTGAAAGCAAACAATCCCTTCTTAATTTAGGCCAGATATGAAAGAGAATTTTTCCAAACGAGTACAATTAATCATGAAAAATGCCAAGAAGGAAGCCGTCCGCCTTGGTCATAGTTACGTAGGTTCTGAACACCTCTTGCTGGGATTGATTCGGTTGGATTCAGGTTTGAGCCTCAAGATTTTGGATGTTTACGATTGTGATATAGAAGATGTCCGAACGATGATAGAAGACATGATTAAGTCCTCTGGCGGTACCATGACCCTTGGCCATCTACCGCTAACGCGTCGGGCTGAGCGTATTTTGCGTAATGCATATAATGAAGCTGCTGCCTTAGGTGCATCTGTTGCTGATGATGAGCATCTGCTTTTGGCCTTGCTCAAAGAAACGGAGGGAATTGCTCTCGAGGTTTTGAATTCTTACAACCTGGACTTTGACGGAGTTATGGATTTATTAAATGATGATTCGGATGATGATGATGATGACATGAATGAGGATATACCTATGATAAAACAAGAGCGTCGCAGCAAAAAATCTAAAACACCCGCTTTGGATCGTTTTTCACGTGATATAACTGATTTGGCAAGAAGGGCCAAATTGGACCCTGTTATCGGCCGTCAGGAGGAGATTGGCCGTGTTGCTCAAATTTTATCCCGTAGAAAAAAAAACAATCCTGTTTTAATCGGCGAGCCTGGTGTAGGTAAAACAGCGATTATTGAAGGGCTGGCTCAGCGTATTATCGAAAAATCTGTTCCAAGGTTATTACACAATAAACGGATTTTATCTTTGGATCTTGCTGCTATTGTTGCCGGAACAAAATATAGAGGGCAGTTTGAAGAGCGGATGAAAACGATTATGGTCGAATTGGAAAACTCAGACAACCTTATTTTGTTTATTGATGAATTGCATACAATCGTTGGCGCTGGAGGAGCATCCGGTTCATTAGATGCATCGAATATGTTTAAGCCGGCGTTATCGCGGGGAGATATTCATTGCATCGGTGCCACTACATTGGATGAATTTCGTAAATACATAGAAAAAGATGGTGCATTAGAAAGACGGTTTCAAAAGATCATGGTCAATCCTCCCAATCAGGAAGAAACGATACAGATTTTAAACGGACTGAAAATGGTGTATGAACAACATCACAATGTACGTTACGATGACAAGGCCATTCATGCTTGTGTCTATTTATCCGACCGTTATATCACGGATAAATATTTACCCGATAAAGCAGTCGATATTATGGATGAAGCCGGATCCAGAGCGCACTTACATAACATAATCGTACCTCAAAATATTTTAGAACTAGAGAAGGAAATAGATCGAATAAGGATTCGTAAGGAAGAAGTTGTTTCAAAACAAAAATTTGAACAAGCAGCACATTACAGGGATAAAGAAAAAAAATTGTTGAAACAATTATCCATCGCCCAACAAGAATGGCAGGACGAAGAGCGCTCCAGTCCTGAAATCATTACCGAAGATACCATTGCTGATGTCGTCTCCATGGTGTCAGGGATCCCGGTCAATAAAGTGGCAGAGTCTGAAACAAAAAAGCTTCTGAAAATGAAAGATAATTTGCAGAAATACATCATTGGTCAAAATCAGGCTGTTGAAAGTATTTCAAAGTCAATTCAACGAGCTCGGGCAGGTTTAAAAAATCCAAAACGGCCGATTGGTGTATTTTTATTTCTAGGACCAACAGGTGTCGGAAAAACTGAATTAGCAAAAGTGTTAGCAAATTATTTGTTCAGCAATACAAGTTCAATAATAAAAATTGATATGTCTGAATTTAGTGAACGATTTTCAGTCTCAAGATTAATTGGTGCACCTCCCGGTTATGTCGGATATGAAGAAGGCGGGGAATTGACTGAAAAAGTACGCCGTAGACCTTATTCAATTGTATTGTTTGATGAAATCGAAAAAGCACATCCGGATGTATTTAATCTATTACTTCAATTATTTGATGAGGGTGTTTTAACTGATAGTATGAGTAGAAAAGTTGATTTTAAAAACACAATCATCATTATGACCTCAAATATTGGAACAAAAGAAATCATGAAAGGCAGTTCTCTTGGGTTTGTGGATCAATCCGGTGCGAAATCTTACGAAAAAATGCGTGATAAACTTTTGGATACTGTTAAAGATTTATTTAGTCCTGAATTTTTAAATAGAATTGATGAGACAATTGTATTCCATCCATTAGCTGAAGAGCATGTTCTTAATATAATTCATTTACAGTTAGATGATTTACGTACGAATCTGGCACGCAAGAACATCAAATTTAGGTTGGCAAAAACTGCTAAAAAATTGTTGTTAAAGAAGGGGTTTAAACCCGAATTTGGCGCTCGTCACTTGCGCCGTGAGATTCAAAATAATTTTGAAGATCCAATATCAGAAATGCTTTTGGACGAAACATTTTCTGAAGGAGATACAATTAATATCACTGCCAAAAAAGATTCTTTCATATTTACAAAAGCGAATTATTCAAAACACAAATCAAAAAACACACGCTCTTCTGATAATACAATAAAAGAAGCTAATCCCTCATAGCTTCTGTCATATAGGTTAAAGATAAATAATATAACTGCCATATAGGTTTATATATTAATATGGTATAATAATTGTACTATTTAAGAAAAATTTTGTAATTCATTAAAAATAAGGAACGAAAAATGGGTAAAATTATTGGTATCGACTTAGGAACAACTAATTCCTGTGTTGCAGTATTGGAAGGTGGAGAACCATCCATTATTAATAATCCTGAAGGCGGTAGAACAACTCCCTCTGTAGTTGCATTCACAAAGAATGATGAACGTCTTGTGGGTCAGCCTGCCAAACGACAAGCTGTTACAAATCCCCAAAAAACGATATTTTCAATTAAACGATTTATGGGCCGTATGTATGATGAAGTTGGTACAGAAATTGAAGAAGTACCATATTCTGTGAAAAAGAAAAAGGGGGGTCCGGTAACTGTAAAGGTGGACGACAAAGAATATACTCCCCCTGAGATCAGTGCTATGATTTTGCAAAAACTAAAACAAATGGCAGAAGAACACTTGGGGACACCAGTGACGGATGCTGTTGTAACAGTTCCTGCATACTTTAATGATTCTCAACGTCAGGCCACAAAAGACGCTGGTAAAATTGCCGGGTTGAATGTTCGTCGTATTATCAATGAACCGACAGCTGCCGCCCTTGCATATGGTCTTGATAAGAAAAAAGATGAAAAAATTGCTGTGTTTGATTTGGGTGGCGGTACGTTTGATATTTCTGTTCTGGAATTAGGCGATGGTGTTTTTGAAGTGAAATCAACGAATGGTGATACACATCTTGGTGGTGATGATTTTGATCAAAAAGTTATTAACTGGATTGCTGATGAATTCATCAAAAGCGACGGTATCAACTTGCGCAAAGATCCAATGGCATTGCAGCGATTGAAAGAAGCTGCAGAAAGTGCAAAGAAGGAATTATCCAGCTCAAAACAAACGGATATTAATTTACCGTTTATCACTGCAGATGCATCAGGACCAAAACACCTTAACCTGACACTTTCTCGTGCAAAATTTGAAGAGTTGGTTTCAGATCTTATTGAACGAACTATTGCTCCCTGTAAATTAGCCATCAAGGATGCAGGCTTATCTGCTTCAGAAATCGATGAAGTTATTTTAGTGGGTGGTTCAACAAGAATTCCGAAAATCCAGGAAAAAGTGAAAGAAATCTTTGGTAAAGAACCAAACAGAAGTGTCAATCCTGATGAAGTGGTTGCTTTAGGTGCCGCAATACAGGGAGGTGTGCTTTCTGGGGATGTTGATGATATCCTTCTTTTGGATGTTACACCCCTTTCATTGGGTATCGAAACTCTGGGGAGTGTTTCGACGAAATTGATCGAACGGAACACAACCATTCCTACACGAAAGTCGCAGATATTCAGTACAGCCGCTGAGAATCAAACCACAGTTGAAATTCACGTTCTGCAGGGAGAGCGCGAGATGGCGATTGATAATAAAACTATCGGTCGTTTTCATTTAGATGGAATACCTCCTGCACCAAGGGGTGTACCTCAGATTGAAGTATCCTTTGATATTGATGCAAATGGAATTCTAAATGTAGCTGCAAAAGATAAAGCGACAGGTAAAGAACAAAATATTCGTATAGAGGCGTCCAGTGGTTTGAGTGAAAATGAAATTGAGAAAATGGTTAACGATGCTAAAAAGCATGAATCTGAAGATAAGGATAAACGAGAAATGGTCGACATCCACAATCAGGGAGAGCAATTGGTTTATCAAACTGAGAAGAATATCGATGAGTTTGGTGAGAAATTATCGGAAGATGAAAAAAAGACATTAACGGATTCTGTTGAAAAACTGAAAACAGCTAACTCTGGTTCGAATAAAAATGATATAAAATCTGCCATGGATTCTCTAAATGCGGAATGGAATAAAGTGGCATCGAAAATGTATGAAACCAGCAAAGAAGCTGAACAGTCAAAAGCTGAAACACCTCCAAATGGTGAAGGAAAAACAAAAAAAGAAGAAGGTGAAATTGAAGATGCTGACTTTGAAGTTGTAGATTAGTATGCTTAAATAATTGGTTAAAAAAAAAGCGTTCTTTAGAACGCTTTTTTTGTTTTTGGAACCGGACTCACGTATATTCGTATTGACGGGTACTGCATTCAAAACTAAATGACACACAAAAAAACCACTTTCATCACCCTGATTTTTATTCTGATCATTGCAATGAGTATATTATTGCAATCCACATCTTGGCGTGGTACAATTGAAACATATGTAAATAATAAGCTGAAAGAAAATTCTGAATGGCAGTTAGTTTTACCAGAATTGAGTGGTAATCTATTGGGCACGGTATCAGGAAGTGGAATGAGATTGACGAATAAGAATGGTTCGGAGATCGTTTTCGGAGAGTTCAAGGTAAGAATGAATTACCTCAAATCTATTTTCAGTATTCCAACTCTTTCATTTTTACACGTAGAGAATATGGAAGTCTATCCTGTATTTAAAGTGAATACAATGCTATCTAAAGAAGATAATGATACAACGTCCATTAATGTATCAATGG
>JADFRD010000036.1 GCA_022561485.1 Fidelibacterota bacterium
GTAAAATTTGCTTGATTAAGGCGGGAAACGCAGTCAATAGTGGGACTATGGACAAGTTTCCCAACGAAAAACAGGCGGATTTTGCACTTTTTAATTTGGGCAAAGGGTTTTGCAAAGCCCTCTAATAGATGTTTCATTCATTCAATTCTGGATCGAGGCTCAACACAAGACGAATCTGTTTTTCTATTTCAACTTCATCTCCGGGGATGTAGCCTTGATGAAACCAGACAATCTCTCTGTTTTGATTGATCAAAATTGAAGTCGGGAGCAATATAGCGTTCATTTTTTGGGCTACTTGCTGATTGGGATCTAATCCAACAATAAATGTGAATTTCTTTGTTCGGATATAACTTTTCACTTTGGATATACTTTTTGGACTATCAGTACTTATAGCTAAAACGTTGAATCCATACTCACTGTATTTTTGGTGAAAGCGATCCAAAAAAACCATCTCTTTTTTACACGGAGCACACCAGGTTGCCCAAAAATCTACAAGAACTGGACCATTCTCCAATAAATCATATAATTTAATTTCATTTCCATCCAGCAGTTTCAAAGACAAATTTGGGGCAGCTGTGACCGATAATGAATCTGCCGTAAGTAATGTTCCCATACATAAAAAGGAGATGATAATATTTTTCATGAAGTAATCCAGTTATTCGTTAATAAATCGGAGGGAATATATGGATTACTTACAGAAGAGACTGTAAGTAAGACGACAGTTCTGCTTCCGGGATAAACTTTAAACTTATCCGTCGAATGCTGTCGGCAGTATCAATCGGAAGGGAAAACCTATACGTTATAGGTATTTCCACAGATTCCATGGCAACCTGTAAAGACCATCCGCCAATAGTGAAATCAATTAAAGGGGAAAACCGATGGTCAACTACGTAATGTATGCGGTTGGACTTTAATTGATGGATGGCCATTTCTGGTGAATCGACGATTAAAACTGTTGGATCATTGGATTCATTCAAGAATGTTAGCACCGGAATTGACCTGTATTGACCAAACCGGATTTTTTCTTTTAATGCGTTTGAAAAATTGAATTTATCTTTATTAAACGTAAAAATCATTAATGAGCCATCTTGTTTTAATCCGGTATAAGGCAGCGATTTAAGCATGTCCTTAATAATATGATCCTTCAATGAATATTCAACCTCAAAAAGTACATTCATTACATTTGTATTGTCTACGTCATATTCAAATTTTGGTTTATTCATTTTAACGTTATACGGACTTTTCATTAAATCATCCAAAACAACCATGAGCATTTGTGTATTGGTATCATATTCAGGGTTATAACTCGGCTGTGAACTGCTGCCCAGATCCAACACCCATTCTTCACCTATTTTTACAACACCATCTTTTGCTTCTTCTCCACGGGCGCCAATAACAAAATCCATCGATTTTTCCAGTTCATCGATTGCAGTATGAATACTTTTACTTACTCTTCTGGATTCAGTTAAAACACTGGATCGTTTTGCAGAAATTTTACCAACAGAAAATTCAGGATAAATATTTGCTTTCTTTTTTGAGACTGGAATATAAGTGGCCAGCATCATTTCAACAGTCGAAGTTAATTTCAAATTCAAAGCGGCCACTTCATTATAGTTTCCGGATAATTTTCTTCGATCTGCTTCTTCCCATGTTGCAATATCAATGAGCTGCAGACTTACATCAATTTTATCCAGCTTACGTTCAAATTTTCCTAACAAGAGAAAATTCCTTGATCCGCGTGGCTGATGTAATAATAAGGATCGTTTATTCATTATTTTTTCTAAATCATCCTGATTTCGCAGCTTAACCTTTTCTTCTGAAGCCATTTTTGCATTGATCATATCCACAAAACCTTGACCCAGCCAGTCAATACTTTTTTCTTGGGTTATATTTTCAAATTTGATGACGTATAAATAAACAGACGGCCCTGCTTCCAGAAATGAAAGCAGAAGAAAAACCGCAAGAGTGGTTCTAAAATGTTTCCACATAGTTTGGTAAATTAGTGGGGAAATTCCCTTATAACCAATGCAAAACCTAATTGATTTGTTTTTCGATTTTTGCCCACGTATCCCGTAAAGGAACGGTACGATTAAAAATTAGGTGATCATTGGATGAATCGGGGTCTTTGCAAAAATATCCCAATCGTTCAAATTGAATTTGTTCTCCAATTCCAACATTCTGCAGACTGGGCTCACACTTACAATTTTCTAAAATTTTTAATGAATCAGGATTCAAAACATCCAGAAAATTTTCTTCACTGTCCGGTTTTGGTTTGGCAAATAGACGATCATATAGTCGTACTTCAGCGTGGATGGCTTTTTCAGCTGATACCCAATGCAGTGTTGCTTTTACTTTCCTTCCGTCCGGAGCAGATCCGCCTTTTGTTTCGGGATCATATGTACAGTGTAATTCAACTACGTTGCCATCATCATCTTTAATGACTTTAGTGCATTGAATAAAATATGCATATCGTAAACGAACTTCTCTTCCGGGAGCTAATCGAAAGAACTTTTTAGGAGGGTCTTCCATAAAATCATCTTTTTCGATATAAATTTCTTTGCTGAATGGAATTTGTCTGGTGCCTGCTTTATCGTTTTCAGGGTTGTTAACAGCCTTTAATTCCTCAATCTGTCCTTTCGGATAATTGGTAATAATCACTTTTAATGGATTTAATACCGCCATTCGTCGCTGCGAACGTTTATTGAGGTCATGACGCAAAATCGATTCCAGTTTGGTAATTTCCATCACATTATCACGTTTGGCGACACCCACTTCATCCATAAATTTTCGAATTGATTCCGGTGTAAATCCCCTTCTTCTCATTCCGGAAAGCGTCGGCATTCTGGGGTCATCCCAGCCGTTCACAACATCTCCATCCACTAGTTTTTTCAACTTACGTTTAGATAAAACAGTATAACTCAAATTCAATCGAGCGAATTCGATTTGCTGTGGATGGAAAACATCCAATCTATCCAGAAACCAATCGTATAATGGCCGGTGATCTTCAAATTCAAGTGAACATAAGGAATGGGTGATTCCTTCAATAGAATCCTCCAACCCATGAGCCCAATCGTACATGGGATAAATGCACCACGTGTTTCCGGTATTATGATGAACCGCGTGCATTATACGATACATGACAGGATCACGCATATTCAGGTTTGGATGTGTCATATCGATTTTTGCACGCAACGTCCGGGAGCCATCAGGAAATTCTCCTTTTGCCATGCGATTAAAAAGATCCAGGTTTTTATCATCCGATCTGTTTCGATACGGACTCTCATTCCCAGGTTCTTTTAGTGAGCCTCGTGTATTTCTGATTTCATCTGCCGTGAGATCACAAATATACGCATCACCCTGCTTAATAAGTTGAACGGCATAATCGTACATCTGCTGAAAATAATCTGAAGCAAAACACAAGTTGTCCCAATGATACCCAAGCCATTTAACATCTTCTTTAATGGCATTGACATATTCTTCTTCTTCGGCGGTTGGATTTGTATCATCAAAACGTAGATTGCATTGTCCGCCGTATTCTTCCGCAATGCCAAAATCAACACAAATAGCCTTTGCATGACCGATATGCAAATACCCATTGGGTTCCGGCGGAAAACGTGTTAGGACTTTGTTGTCAAATTTCCCAGTCAAATTATCTTCATCGATAATCCGTTGAATAAAATGGCGTTTTATTTTTTGCTCTGTCATGATTTAGGAAACATGTTTAGTGCTTTGTTTAATCTCCGGATGCACGTTTCTTTTCCAAGCAATTCCATCATGGAAAATAATGAAGGTCCATTGGGTATTCCACTCAAGGCTAACCGGACAGGATGAATGATTTTCCCTGCAGATATTTCATATGTTTCAGCAACATTTCTTAATTCTTTTTCAATGATTTCAACGTCCAAATTTTCGATGGCATCTATTTTATTTTTGAAGGTGTTTATGAAATTATTCACTGAATTATCAGACCAATTTTTCTCCACTGATTTCGGTTCATATTTTTCCGGATCGTTGAAGAAATAATCCGATTGATTCATAAACTCTAAAATAGATTTTGCTCTCACTTTCAGTAGTTCAATGACAGAATACTTGTATTGTAAATCAAACCCATTACCCCAACTTGGTTTGACCGCCAATATTCCCTCTAATATATATTTATTCCCCAGGCGATGCATGTGCTGGCCGCTGATCCAGTATAATTTTTTCTCATCGTAAACAGCGCCCTTCTTATGGACTTGTGCCAGATCAAATTTTGCAATCATTTCATCCAAAACAAATATTTCCTGTTCAGAATCAGGATTCCAGCCGAGCATAACCAAATAATTCAATAATGCATCCGGTAAATATCCATCATCTTTAAATTGCTGAATACCGGGAGCGCCATGACGTTTACTTAATCGTTTTTTATCCGGACCTAATATCATGGGTAAGTGAGCAAAAACAGGAGTGTCGAATCCCAACGCTTTATAAATCTGAATCTGTTTTGAAGTATTGCTGATATGATCTTCCCCGCGGATCACATGTGTTATATCCATGGCGTGATCATCAACAACCACCGCCATATTGTACGTAGGACTCCCATCTGACCGGGCAATGATAAAATCATCTATTTCGTTATTATTGACATTCACCGGTCCGTAGATAATGTCATGGTAAGACGTTTGTCCTTCGGGAATGAGAATACGAATAACGTTGCTCTCACCTGAATTCAAATGCTTGCTTATTTCATCCGCATCAAGATAACGACATGTTTTAGGGTATTGATACATGCCTTCAGCACGGGATTTTTCGAGTACATCTTTCGAACAAAAGCATCTATAAGCGTTTCCACCGGCAAGCAATGTTTGGATGGCTGACTGGTATTCGTTTATTCTATTTGATTGAAATAAAATTTCGCCGTCCCATTGCAACCCTAACCATTTTAAAGATTCACATATTTGATCTGTGAATTCATCTTTTGAACGTTCTCGATCCGTATCTTCAACCCGAAGAAAAAACTGACCATTGTGGTGTTTTGCAAAAAGATAATTAAACAAAGCTGTCCGGGCGCCACCCAAATGAAGTTCACCGGTGGGGCTCGGAGCAAAGCGGACTTTGGGGGAAATCATATCTGTCATACATTGAAAAGCTAATCAATTCTCATTGATAATAGAATAGATTAGCTTCACATTTTCTTATAAACTTTTTTATTAGCAATTAAAGATTTGCTCGTCAACCGAATTCCCATTTTTCCGGAGCGCGGTTAGCACGTCAACCGAATTTCCGTCTTTTTAGCGCAGGTTGGCAAGCTGACCGAAGATACCGCAAAGCTTTAGCGGCAGGTTGGCACGCTGACCGAAGATACCGCAAAGCGGTACGCAGGTTAGCGGAGGCGAAAGGATTCGAACCTTTGAAGGGTGTAAACCCTTGCTGGTTTTCAAGACCAGTGCATTCAACCGCTCTGCCACGCCTCCTGATCTTTTTATTTTATTACGAAATTCTTGGATAGAATTTAAAACAGGAGAATCCGGAATATCCAAGTTTGTTACGAGTATTGCAGAAATTTTAAGGGCGGATAATAAAAAAGATGCTCAACAAAGAGCAAAGCCATTTATACACATTTATTGGGTAAACGCCCAATAATGACCTATAAAAATTCCAATCACACTCCAGAGAAAAATCCACCGTAATTGATTTGAAATCAACTTTTTATTCTAATCATCAATTCGGCTGAAGGTCCACACAACCTCAAATAAGAAAGACTATATCCTTTTTGTGAGCTTTTCTATATCTATATAAACACAACATTCAGAATACTCCCTATTGAGAAGATGGATTTACTATTATTTTTCATATATTTTAGGCGCGGGCAGGGTAAGTTTGTTGAATTGTCTGAACAATCAATTCAGCAATTGTTTCATGATCGGGCATCAAGTGATATATTTCGCTGTGGGATGGGTCACCTAATTCGGATCCAGAGCTGATAATAGGTGTATGAAAAACTTCAAGCATTCTATGGTCTGGACTTTTTTCCACTACTTTTTTACAAAGTTCACCAACGTTCAGGACAGCTAATTTTGCGTTCTTTGAAACTGTAAATTTTGCCGAGTAAACATTTCGGATTTCAGAAATCTCATCTTCTCTATCTGTACAGTTGAGAATTTCCAACCAGTTTACTGATAAAAAAATTTCATCTTTCCTTAACATGAAAGCGCTTGCTTGAATATTTTCGTTTTCGATTTTTGAAGGCAAACAAAGTCGTGCAATATGGTCTTTATCGGGTACCCTATCCTCACTCATTCTGCGATCCAATCTATAAAACCGATTGATTTCATCTTTTCAATAAGAAGTTCATGTGGAAATGATCCGGAAATACGGATTGGCTTATCAGGGGATTTTTCATTGGGGTTGAATAGTACGAACCGAGCATTTGAATCTGGTATAAAATGTATACTAAATAATTTATTTTCTTTTTCTTTCCATGATACATAGATGTAATTATTAGGTGTTAAAGTAATAATAGGAATCTTTAAATTAGGATGTATTTGAAGAAAATCATAAAAATTGTTTAAAGAATCAAGTGCGATATTTTGAGTGAATTGGCTCTCCTCGTTCAAATCATCGATTAAAGTAAGAAGTCTTTTAGCAATGCTTTCCTTATGAGTAATAGAAAACGAATTTCTAATCAAATATATTAAATTATGTATTTCTTTTATCTCTTGATCAAGAAATTTAACTTGTGTTAACGAGTCATCTTGCTCATGCTGATATAAGGTATAATATTCTTTACCATACTGATTTTCATCTATTAATATATTAATATTTTTCCGAGGTATTTTCCATTGGAAATCTTCCCACTTTTCATCAATTTGATTATCAAATAAAATAGCAGCTGATATTATTTCATCTGTATAACCTTGGTATTGAACACGAGGGAAAGTTGTTTCAGTCATTATTTTCTCGCTCCCAAATATTATGTACATCAGAGTTTGTTAGATCTGTAAAAGCTCGGACTATCCATTCATGTGCTAAATCAAACCATTTACGAGTTGCTTCTATACTCGTTGAATCACCAATTCCTTTTGCTTTCATTTCTAATACAATCAAAGGAATATTGTTTTCTATTTGTTGTGCTTGTTTCAGACTAACTGAAAGATACCCATTTTGTTCCGGTAAAGTAAACTCTGATAACCATGAAACTTGATTTGGATTTGGTAAAAAACGATTCTTTGATTGGTTCCATAAAAAATCAGAAAATATGTTTGAAATATCATCAATCGAAACTAATCCATTCTCTAATGAAATATGATTGATATATGTAAGTTCATTTTTAATAGGTTTGTAATCGCCAAAATTAAATTCTTTAAAAAATTCTAAAATATTTTTTAATATGTCCTCAAAATTTTTAATGATGTGAGGATACCGTGGGTATTCGTTTTGTCTATGTCTCCAATTGAAATAAAATCGATCGGACTGAAATTGTATCAACTGATCATCAGTCTTGTTTATAAACCATACTCTTGGCAATGGAGCTCCAGTTGCTTTATCTAATAATATTTCCCCTTTGCTTGATGCAATTGGTGGAGCATGTTTTATATTTGGATAATCTGCTCGAAATTTATTCCAAAGAATACCAATATGAGGGAGAAATAAATTATCTGGAGGTTGGAAACGCATTCCACAAACAACTTCGACAATTGGTGGTTTATTATAACTTGGAAGAGCCCCAGTAACATTTTGATTTTTTTCTGAACCAGTCATGAAATGATATTACATCCTTGATGTTTGAAATCCACGTATAATAAAAATTCTTCTAGTTGATTTTTTTCCATCACTCCCCCCAAACTTCCCCAATTTTATCTTTAATCTTTTGCTCGAAAATCTCAATCAACTTTTTATTACCATTCACCATTTCCTGTTCAGTTTCAATTTGGGCAACCATGATTTCAAAATTCTTTATTCCATTTTGGCAGACAACCATACGCATTAAAATATGTTTGGATTAATATTCCCTCAACAGAAGCGGGAATATCATTTTCCGCAAAAGTATCGTACCAGTAAATATCTAAAGCATCAATTTTTTCTTCTATCAACTTTTCACCCCATGAATGTCGCCGAGGTTTGCCAAATTGTTTTCCATTCACAAGTCTGTCATACAGACAGCCTACACGATGTTTTATATTACCATTGTTCATCATTTTACCCGATGAACCAATATACACCAAATTGACTTTTCCACGAACCAATTCGTAAACAACATAAACTCCACTTTTATCTTTTGGTGCATTACACGCCTCGCTCAATGAAATTCTTTCATCAAAAAAGAAATGGTCATTATTTTTGTATTTTTCTAATTCATCAAACATAGTTTATCCTTTTCTTTTGGGATAAATCCCCTTTAAGTTGGTTTCTCATACACCCCAGCATAAATGCCGGGGTAATTGAAACTCCGTTTTTTTACTAATAACTCAATAATTACCCTGCCCTTTAGGGTAGGGATTACAACTTAACAAAACGGCGGGCTTCAGCCCAATTTGCTACTCTCCCCAAACTTCCCCAATTTTATCTTTAATTTTCTGCTCATAAATTTCAATCAGTTTTTTATTGGCATTCACCATTTCCTGCTCTGCTTCGATTTGGGCGACGATTTCCTGCTGGACAGATAAAGGCGGAAGGGGGATTGGGAATTGGGCTAAATCTTTAACAGATAAATTCGGTTGCATCAAAGATTTGGATTTATCTTTAATAAACTTATAGGCAACCGGAGTGCATAAATAGTTGTAAATAAAATTAATATCTGAAATATTTGGTTTTTCTTTTATACCAGCAACCCTTTGATTTACTAATGCACCATCATATGATTTTGGAACTCTGCAGACTTTTAACCCTGTGCTAATTATTGAACGTGTCAATGCTATCACTAAATCATTTTCGTTCACAGTATAGTTTTTATATTTATTTTCAAATCCTTCTGGCAATAAATCACCCCCATTTTCTGAAAACGCTCGAACTCCTGCATTTGTAATTTTTACAGATTTTATTTTGTTGGTATTTGAAAAATCTGAACTCTTAAATGCATACCCACTTATAATGTTAGATACTTCCCCCAACGCCACCATCTCCCAATCGGGATTAATTTTGATGGTGGGTTTGTAGTTATCCACCACTTGCCGTGCTCCGTCGATAATTTTCTGGTAACCGTCAATCTCTGCCACAATCTCTTCCTGCACCGATAAGGGCGGTAGGGGGATTTTTCGCATCTCATAAACATCATTTCGATTCAATCCGGGAATACCTGCGCCACCTTTTAAAGCTGGAAGGTCGAGTTCTGTAAGAATATGAAAGAGATATTTGAAATTGATTTCAACACCGTTTACTGTTTTTATGTAATAGGTAGTATCAATCGGAAAGCAAGAGGAATCAATAAATGTAACTTCTCCAGCAGAGCCTTTTCTACCTACAACAATTGCAGGTGAGTCAATTAAGTATTCATTATGCCAACCTGTAATTCCATTTGAACCTACAACAGGGTATTTCCCTACAATTCTATTTTTCTTCGGTAAACTTGCTCCATATTCAAGTGTGCATACTTCATCAAATTTCTTTAATTCATAATTCGACATTCTTAAATCATCATTCACCCTATACCGTTCTCCAGACAAATTCCAATCACCGCTTTCGGCAATTTTGCTTTTTTCTACCCAATGAGCGATTTCACTTTTGGACTGCTTTAACCTTGTTAAAGCGTTTTTTTCTTCATCACCATCAACACGGTTGATGGACTCCATAGGAGATTCCAAAATTTTCAAGGCTTCGGGTAAATCATTCTTATCAATAGGTCGCCGTTGCGCCCCCAAATCAAAGCCGTCATTTTCTACTTTAATAAATAATATCGAATCGCTCTGTTTCGCCTTGTTTTTATCAATCAGAAGAATGGAAGTCTTTACACCTGAATATGGATTAAATACACCGGCAGGTAAACTCACCACCGCCCATAAATAATCTTCCACCAGCATTTTTCGTAATGCTTTATAGGCATTGGATGATTGAAAAATAATCCCTTCCGGCACAATCACTCCTGCCCTTCCGCCGGGGTTTAAATGTTCAGCGATATAATCCACAAACAGCACTTCACTGCGTTTTGCCTGCACACTAAACCGCTTATGGGGCCGGATGCCACCTTTCGGAGTCATAAAGGGCGGATTCGCCAGCATCACATCCACCGTCTCATTCCACCGCTCTTCACTGGTAAGTGTGTCATATTCCAAAATCTTCGGGTCTTGAAATCCGTGGAGATACAAATTCACCAGCGACAGGCGAACCATATCCGGTGAAATGTCATATCCCGTAAAATTGGTCAACAGTCGTTTCCGTTCCGTTGGCGTCAGTTGATTACCGTTACCGCCTTCCCGCCCATTTGGCGGGTTTTCACTATTGGCTTTCAGGATATGCTTATAGGCAGAAATTAAAAATCCCGCTGTACCGCAGGCCGGATCAAGTACCGTTTCGTGCTTCTGCGGATTGACCGCTGCTACGATAAAGTCAATAATATGCCGCGGTGTGCGGAATTGCCCGGCATCGCCCTGCGTTCCCATAAACGACAAAAGATATTCAAAGGCATCCCCGAGTTTTTCACTGTGGGAATATTCAAAATGGCTAATTTCTTTCAGAAAGAGTTTCAGCGTTTCGGGGTCACGATACGGCAGATAAGCATTTTTGAAAATGTCCCTGAATAATTGAGGAATGTTGGGGTTTTGATTCATCCCTTCAATGGCTTCACCATAAAGTCGGGTGAGTTCGTGCCCGCCGATCCGGGGGTCGAAGATGTTCGTCCAGCTATATTTTTTATACTTGCCCGTAAAAAAGGATGCCTTCCCTCCCATCTCAACAGATTCCTTATCCATATCATCCATGAACTTGTAGATGAGTGCGATGGTAATCTGCTCAACCTGCGATTTGGGGTCAGGGACTTTCCCTACAAAAATATCCCGGCAGGCGTTAATCTGTCTTTTGGTTTCTTGGTCTAACATTCAGTTCCTTTTTTATTGGGCTAAAGCCCAGGCTTCTTGTTTGTAACCCAAATCCCCGGCATAAATGCCGGGGTAATTGAAACTCTATTTTTTCGAATAGCTTGATAATTACCCCGACTTTCAAGTCGGGGACACTGAACTGAAAATATGAGTGGGCTTTAGCCCAAATTGATATTACCCCATCCTTTAGGGTGGAGGTCACCGAATAACAAAAGATCAGGGCTTTAGCACAAATTGTAATTACCCTGCCCTTTAGGGTAGGGTTCATTGAATAACTCAATAACCTGGCTTCCAGCCTGATCGCGACCAGTCGGGCTGGCTGGAAGGTAGCCCAACTATTTTGCAAAGCCATACTTTCTCATAAACTCGTCATACTCTTCCGAAAAAGTTCTTGTCCGGTGATGTTCTTTTTGATTTCGAATATATTTCCGGACTTTTTGTTTGGCCGATTCACTGACCGAAACAGCAAAATATTCGTCCTGCCATTCAAATTTTCCTTTTATCATTTTCTCTTTATTAATCCAGTGAGATGACTCTCCCTTTAATAATCCTGCCACTTCTGAAACAGATTGTTTTGCTCCCAACGAGATTAAAACATGGAGATGTTCTTTGCCCCCATCGATTGAATCAATGAAGATTTCTTTTTTAACGGCATTCTCTTTTATATGATTGATTAATTTAGTTTTGATTCTTTTGGTAATAAAAGCCTGGCGCTTTTTTGTTGTCCAAACAAAATGGATCCATATTTTCACAAATGCCATATTAATCCTTTTTATTTTTGGGCTACCTGCCCACCAAAGGCACGCAGGCGGGAAGCCCATTTTTTAGTTAAGCTTATAACCCCCGGCATAAATGCCGGAGTAATTGTTTGTTATTTCCACTACCTAGTTTCCTTGATATTTGGAAAAGCAGGAATGATATAGTCGGGCAGACAGGAACGCAGGCGTGGAGGACAGGATAATTTTATTGTTACCCCGGCATTTATGCCGGGGATAATACTATACAAAATATACTGGGCTTTAGCCCAAACTTTCACACAAACAATTTTTTCTTTTATCATATCCTTATCTTCTAGTAAACTTTCTATTGATAATCACCATGAGCGGCTAGGCAAAGGGGTTAGTCCCGCGCTAATGCCGCTTTTTTCTTTCCAAATTAATTTTTCATTTATACTCATTCAGCGAAACATAATCTCTTACATACAACGGTATCCGTTCCCGCCATTCTGAATTTAAAGCCTTAAAGTCACTATAAATTGGATTTACGTTTAATTGTCCGTATTCTCGGGATTCAATCGTTTCACGCACAAATCCATCGGTGATATAGGCTTTTAAGAAATTGCGAATATACAATACTTGTTCAGGGTCAGGTTTATATATGGAGAGGAATTTGTCGCATTCTTCATCTAATTTTTCTGCTTTGGATTTGAAGTGGGGAATCAAATCAAAAGCCCGTTCTAACAGTTCCCATAATGTCAGTCTTCGGTCTATTTGTACCGACTTTTGCAGTTTTTCCAGCGTAAAATATTCTTCGGGTTTATCAAAGACGTGCTCCCGCACATAATCTTCCGCTGCTTTCATATTCCCTTCTCTTACAAAATTCTCCACAACTTCGTGGTCTTTCAGTTTTTCGGTAAAGTATCCCCAATACTTGGTATCTATCTTCCAGTATTTGCCTTTTGGGTCTTTGATTCTAAACTCGGCAAGCGGATCTAAACGCCGACTTTCATAACCTGATGGCAACGGCGGAGGATCAATGGGAAGTTTTGATTTTCCAATTTTTGGAATTTTCAATTCTTCATCGTAATTAAATTTCTCCTCAAAATATTCAAAGTTGGCGAAGAAATCAAATATCTTGAATGATTTTTTCTCTGCCTTAATGGTTTCCATTTCACCAAAGGAATTCCTTTTTTTATCTTCAAAAGTGAATATCCGAGTACCCCGCCCTTTAATCTGCACAAAATCCGTTGGTGAAAAAATAGGACGCATGAGGCAAAGATTCAGGATGTCCTGGCAGTCATATCCTGTGGTCATCATACCCACTGTTACACACACTCTTGTTTTACTGGACTTATAAGAATCTCGCCACTTGGTATGCCCTTTCAGGTTATTGTTAGCAAAATTAATTGTGAACTGCTGTGCCCCAGGGATGCTGGATGTCACCTGCACCGCAAAGTCAGAATTGTATTTTTCCGGAAAAATTTGATGTGCTATATCGTTCAGCGTTTGTGTGATACGAGTTGCATGTTTCTGGCTGACGCAGAAGATAATGGTCTTGCCAATTTCATCACTAATAGGGTCGCGTAATGCATGTTTAATAAACGTTTCGCAGAAAACACGATTGGTCTTTTTTGAATAGAATTTCCGCTCAAAATCACGATGGGAGTAAATAGCTTCTTCAATTTCCCCTGTTTCCGCATTTTCAACCTGTACAGAATAGCCTTGGTCAGAAAGTAACTGTGTTGTGATTTCTGTCCGTGCATCCGCCACAATTGGTTTGATGAGAAAACCATCTTCCACACCATCTATCAGGGAATACCGGAAGGTGGGTTCACCAGAAGGACAGCCGAATGTTTCATAGGTGTCCAGCAAAAGCCGGCGTTCTACTTCTCTTGGGTCACGTTCATCAATGTTTACGATATTTTTCAGGTAGTCTTTCGGCGTAGCGGTGAGACCTAACTTAAAGCCGGAGAAATATTCAAATACAGCCCGTGCATTTCCGCCAATGGAGCGATGAGCTTCATCAGAAATAATTAAATCAAAATCTGTAGGTGAGAACAATTGATGATATTTGTCATTAAGCGACTGTACAGTGGACACGACGATTTCAGCTCTGTTCCAAGAATTGCGAGCATCTTTGTAAATGACAGTTTTATAGTCATTTTTTAAATAGCGGATGAATGCTTTTTCTGCTTGGTCTTCCAGTTCCAATCTGTCTACCAAAAATAAAACACGTTTAGTATTACTGGTGCGTAAAAACAATTTGATTACGGCAGCAGCGATAAGTGTTTTTCCGGTTCCAGTTGCCATTTCAAACAGGAAGCGATTATTCCCTTCACTGACGGCTTTTTGAATAGACTTGACTGCATTCAGCTGATATTCCCGCAGGAACATTAGTCCATTCTCTTGGATGAAGTCTTTTCTTTGCTCCTCATCTATCCAACGCGGGTCGGTGGCGTAATCGGGTTTTTGGATTTTGGCTACATAATCATCTTCTACCAGTTCATTCACCAGTCCATCAGGGTTGGGTTTATATTTTTTGCGTTCTAATAAAGATTCTTGTGATGGAAAAACACGGATCGGAGCGGGATTACCACTTTCTCTATCCCAGTAAAAATGTAAATCCCCATTAGAAAGTAGAACATAACGTACATCAAGAGCTTCTGCATATTCACGTGCTTGTTCTTTGCCATCTAATGGATTTTTCTCTTCCCGCTTCGCTTCAAGGACAAGCAAGGGAAAGCCCTTTTCGTCTAAAAGAAGGTAATCAACATATCCTTTGTGCTCTTTTTCAATTTCATTGCCAAAGTCATCCGATTCCTTTTTTGTGATGGTAATTTCATACTCCAGTTTAACATTATCGTTATCATCACCATTCAGACGCCAACCAGCTTCCTCAAGCAGTTTGTTGATTTTGATGCGGGATAAGGGTTCATTACCACTCATTTATATTAAAACTCCGTATATTGCATAGGTTTGAATATACAACATTATTAGTAAATGGGTTTTTCAAAATTTTATGTAGAATGCTGTTGCAGGTCATTCACAATATAAACTACATGACGCCACACTAATCCCATGCATTGATTAATTGCGATCACTGATTAGAACCTTGATTCCTCAATTGGGGTTGAGGCTCTTTTTTTATACACTATAAATTATCAATGCAAGTAAATGGGGAATAAATAATTGCATTATTTGAACTTCATTCCACGAACGAAAAATCTACAAAAAATTATTGGCTTGCCAATCGTCCATCTACGTTTCACTACAATGGACAAGTAGCAAGTGAAGCAAATAAAGATTGGCTTGCCAATCGTATCTGCCGGATGGCGGAGAAGATTGGCGGAGAGGGTGGGATTTGAACCCACGGTACGCGTAAACGCACACACGCTTTCCAAGCGTGCTCCTTAAGCCACTCGGACACCTCTCCAATAATTTATTCTTTAGCCTTTTCTTCGACTACTTCATTTTTGGATTCTTCCGTATCCGATCTGTCTGAATTTTCTTCTTGGTCTATTTCAGTTTTATCTTCTGACGAATCTTCATCAGTCTTTTCAGTCTCTTCTTCTTCTTCTTTAATGTCCAACGGATCAGTAACGGATACTTCCTCAACTGCTTTCTCATCACTAGAATCTTCTGCCTGCACAGCTTCTACTGTTTCTTCCTGTGACGTTTCTACCGGTTCACTCTCTGAGTCCGTTTTTTCCGTTTCTACCGCAGGAGTGTCTTCAACCTTATCTTTTTCGGAGGTTACTTCATGTGTTTCATCAGTAGTTTCCGCACTAGATGCATCTACTTTTAATAGCATTTCTTCTGATGCGGGTTCTTCCATGGCTGGAAGTTCCATATCCAATGCCATTAATTCTACTTCTAATCGTTTTAATGCACCGTCCAGATTTTCACCTTCATTGATGGCAATCATCTGTTCATTAAAACGCCAATGACCTGTTTTTTCAGACTTTACGCTTTTTATATATTTCACAAAGGATTGCGTATTTTTTTTCTTTCCTTTGGCTTTTGCTGCAAATGATGTTCCTTTTGCCATTTTAAATCTTTCCTTTTAAATCTTGTTCTAAATAAGCCGGGAAATTTACCGAAGAAGGGACTCTTTACCAATTAGTTGTTGATCATTTTTACAACAATAATCGTAAAAAAGTGAACGTCATAGTTATTATACTCCAAAGATTTATTTTTAAAAATGTATTAAGGAATCATTTTTTAAATATTACTCTTTTTCATATAACATTATTTCGCCGTCTCTCCAATTTTTTGGTTTCTTCCGGTCTTTTGTCAATACCTTCAAATGGAGATTATCCCGGAATTCAAAAATGCTGTAACGCTGCTGACCTGATTTATCCATGACCCATATCATTTCCCATGGAACTTTGGAATAATCAATCGTGTAACGGCCGGATTCCTGATTACTGATTTTCGTTCCCATTTGCATCCCCTGGGAGAAGGATCCTGTTGACTGATCATCCACACCTTCATCTGGTTCAAAGGTCCACACAACTGTCATAATCGCACCCTGGAATAACCAGTTACCCCTTATATCCGGAATAAATTCTATTCCGTCCACCGACACCGGGATACTTTCATTTCCTGCAGCATCTATTCCTTTTAAGGTTAATTTATATTTTGTCGTTGCATTTAATTTGGGTGAATTCATGAATTTAATATTTTTATGATCGCCGCCCAGCAATTCATTTCCAACTAATTCCATTACTTGCGGCCAATTTGCAGTGGCAACTGATCCAAGTATCTTACCCCCGGTACGAACCCAAGTCGCCGTACCCGAAACAATATCTTCGTTTAGCGAATAATTGGTAATGCTCTCCACATTGATATAGTTTTCTTTGGGTCTTGTGATAATGAAAATGGGTTTTGAAATATCGTATCTTATGTTGCGTACTTCACCTGATTTACCCACATTCCCAGCGAGGTCAGTCCCTATTAATTTATAGGTATATGTCACCCCGTCTTCAATGGATAAGGGCGTACTTAACGGTTTGCTTATCCAATTGAGGCTTGTTAATTCTTCCCCTGTCAATGGCGTTTCCTTCACTTCACCTGTACTCTCGTTTGTAAACTGCAATGCTCCTTCCCGCAATGGTTCTGAAACTGTAAAAGCAACATTTTGATGATTGATAAATGAATCGGTAAGGGGTTCTTTGAGCGCTAATGTGGGAGGTGTCGAGTCAAAGTAAACTGTCCTAAAACTTCTGGTCATTGAGTTGTTTCCGGCCAGATCCGTCCCGCTGATTTCAATTTGATATTGCGTACCACTGACTAAGGGCAAATCATTTAATTCGGAAGTTGAATGTGTCCCGCGTTTCAACATATTACCACTCAAATCCATTGGTTGGATATTGGGGGCACTTGCTCCGGAAACTCTTTTCCAAACCAAATGAGCATTTTGCATATCCTCATTGAGTATAATTTCCACATTATCGTTGTTTACAAACGAATTGTTCTCCGGCGAAATTAATTGGGGTATTGGCGGTGAAACATCGTAATGAATATTTTCTGCAAGTATAATCTGATTTTCATTACCGGCAATATCAATCCCCTGAATTGATAATTGATAAATCGTTCCATCATTCAAAGGTGTTTGATTTTTCAAAGACCTTGGTGTAGAAAATGGCTGCACGAGTTCATTTTGAACTAAATCCACTTTTCTAGGACTTTTGGAATCAGCAGCTCCACCGACAGCTTTCCATATTAATTGACCGGATTGCAACGGTTCATCGAAATCGAAATGAACATTGGTATGATTTATATAAGAATTTGAAGGCGGACTGACAACGGTAAAACCAGGCGGTGTATTATCATATTCAACGTGTTCACTCCTTACTTCGGCGGTATTCCCCGCCAAATCCGTTCCCCGAAGAATCAAGGAATAAACCATACCGCTTGTTAACACCGGTGGATCTGTTAAACCAACCTGCCCATACTTTTCGGGCGACAAGTATTTTTCAGGAAATTCTTTTGATATTTCAATGCCGGTATCATCCACCCAGGAAAAACTTAACTCCTGTAGTGTTTCATTTAAAGCAAATCCAATAATGGTATGATTAACTATTGAATTGGGTTGCGGGGCAGTGATTTGCAATATGGGTGGTTCAATATCATATACCAGTTGTCCCACTTCATTCGAAACGGCCTCATTGCCTGCCCTATCCACTCCGGAAATTGTGATCAAGTATTCTGACCCGCTTACCAATTGAGTCATCGCCTGAATAGATAATTTATGTTCTCCGGCGGAGAGGCTTTCATCTGATAATTCAATCCTGTGAGGGCTATTTGGATCTGGCGTCCCCAACGTTTGTAAAACATCTAATTGGCCTTTTACCAACGTTTCATCAATGGAAAATGATATATCAAATTCATTTAAAAATGAATTTTCCTGGGGTGAATTAATGTTGATTTGAGGTGAAGTCATATCATATAGAATATCTGAAACCGTAAACGGATCGGAAACATTTCCTGCTGGATCCCGGGCGTTAAACGTTATGGAATAAATACTTCCATCATTCAACGTTAACTCATTTGCCAGTGTTACATTATCATAACGCCCTTGATCATTGAAAGGCGGTAAAATAAGCACTTCATGGGGACTGTTGGGATCCGTTGCTCCACTGATTTGTTTGAAGGTCAATGTGCCTTCAGCTAGTTTTTCATTCATTTCAAAACTGGCAATGAGTTCATTAAATGCATCACCGTTTTCCGGTTTATGAATGGTAATCACAGGCGGTAAAACATCAAACAGCACATTTGTGACAGCCATAACGTCAGATTCATTCCCTGCTTTGTCCCATCCATGGATTGAAACAGAATATCGGGATCCGTCGGCCAAAGCATCCGACAAATTTAAATACACATCCATGTGTATTCCCTGGCGTAATTGAGAACCTTCTAATTCAACAATGTGCGGCGAGCTGGGGTCTGTAGTTCCGCCCATTCGCTCAAAGATAATTGTACCACGAGATAAATTATCCGAATTGATAAAACTGACTTCTGTGTTCTTTATGTGCTCGGAATCAATGGGCTTACTCAATGATATTACCGGTGGTTCATTATCGTACAAAATATTTTTTACCGGTATGGACAAAACGTTATTTCCGGCATAATCCTTACCTGAGAATTCATAGGTGTAAATGGAGCCATTTTGAAGTCTTGGAGCGTATGCCAATTGAACAAATTCATATGTACCGGATTTCTTTTCCTTAAGCTGAAGTGGAATTGTATGTGGCGATCGGCTATCCAGCACACCTCCTGTTTGCGTTATGGTAAGAATCCCTTCAGCTAAATCTTCACTAATATCCAACGAAATCGTCGTATAATTGATTACATCATCGTTCACCGGTCCGCTAATCTGTACCACCGGGCGTGTTGTATCATATTTAACATTCTCAACCATGTGGGGTTTTGCATCATTCCCAGCTGCATCACTGCCTTCCAAAATAAAACCCAGTGTTATTCCATCATTTAAATCTGAAAGCTCCTGTGGAACAAATTGAAAATAATCCCCGGCCTTTCTTTCTTTTTCATTGAGTTTTATGATCAATTCCCTATCGGAATCAATTGTGATACGTAATTGACCCGATACCATGTCTTCACTGATTAAATAATCGATGGACAGGTCATTTAATGTCGTATTCGATTGAGGACTTTTTAAATAGACAACCGGTGGTTCATTGTCAAATGAAATGTTTTCCACAAACATTTCAACAGAGGTATTTCCTGCAAAGTCCTCACCGGTAAATTCAATTTTATAAATAGCTCCATTGACCAACGGTACCAGCTCCGATGGTAATTCACCACCCTGTGCACCTTCTTTAAGCTTGTTTCCGGAAAGATTGACAACATGGGGACTTTTTGTATCCAGCTCACCATCCGTTCTTGTAAACGTAATTTTACCAGACTCAAGATCTTCACTGATAGAATATTCAAGTTCCACTTGATTAATCAATGTACCGGAAAGAGGACTAATATCAGAAAATACCGGAGGGGATGAATCAAATGTATAGGACGCAATTGGAACTGCTTCATTTTTATTTCCTGCGAAATCCGAGCCTTCCATTCGGATCATGTAAGAAGCGCCATCAACTAATTCAGGTAGTTTATTCAATGTGATATCTAAATGGTCTCCGGTTTTCAGTTCATCACCTTTCAATACAATTTCATGAACCGCGTTATTATCTAACCCGCTTATATCTTGCCATATTACTTTGCCAGACTGCAGGTCCTCATTCAATTGATAACTGATCAATTTATGGTTTACAAGCGAATTTTCCACCGGTGATAGCATGGTTAGTTCAGGTTTTGTTTTATCGTATATCACATTGGTTACGGCTTCCGACTTCCCGGCATTACCTGCCCGATCGATTCCTTGGAAATAAATCGAATATGGCACTTTTTCTTTAAAATCCAACGTATCATCCAAAACATGATCGCCTTCCAGTAAGTTGGATTCAGATAAATTTTCCGTGAGCAAAGTACCGGAAACCGGCTCCCAGATCATTTGTCCTTCTTTGAGGGGTTCATTAACAGAAAATTTTACTTTAATCTCATTAATATAGTTGTCATTTTCAGGATGGCTTATAGTGAAAACCGGAGGTGAAATATCATAAATAATATCTTTCACTTTTACAGTGTCCGAAACATTTTCTGCAAAATCAATTCCTACAAAAGTTAATGTATACATTTGACCATCTATCCAATCCGGTTGGGCTAAAAGTCTTGCTAATGGATGCTCACCGGCATCCAGCTCACTACCTTTGAGTGGAACCGTAATGATGCCACTCCCTGATTCTATCAGGAGTGTTCCTTTTTTTATATTTTCACTTAACGTATAACCGATAAAGTCCTGATTAACAAAAGAGCCCGAAGTGGGTATCAAATCACTGAAAACGGGCGGAGTCCTATCAATGCGATAATTAATTATTTTAACAGGATTTGATTTATTGCCGGCGGGGTCTTGTCCTGTAAATGTAATTGAATATATTCCTCCGTCTTCAAGCTGCGGTTCATAAAAATCATTGACCCCAAACTGACCTTTCCTCAGTACTTCTGGAAATAATTCCCATGAAGTAAATATGAATTTTCCGTCAGCATTAATTCCTTCCCATGAAATTTTTCCAAATAGCAAATCTTCTGAAATGGATAAAGCCAGTTCTGAACCTTTTGTTATATGATTGTCCCCCGGAGAAACGATCTGCAAAATTGGAGGGGAAATATCGTATAACACATTTTCCATCATTACCGATTCACTGGTATTCCCTGCAAAATCTTTTGCTGAAAATGAAATGGAATACATTGAACCATCATTTAATAAAGGGGCATTGGTTAAAGTATAATTATCAAACGAATCTTTTTTCAGTTCATCTCCCACCAGATCAACTTTATGTGGAGAGTCCGAATCAT
>JADFRD010000037.1 GCA_022561485.1 Fidelibacterota bacterium
CCATGAACGGGGGTACCACATCGGGGCCGTCCTCATCCATGGAGATCCCCACAATCACCAGGTCATCCGGGTAGCTCTCCTGTTGTTCCACGAAGCCGGGGATTTCCCATCTACATGGAACGCACCAAGTGGCCCAGAAATTGATGATAACCACCTTTCCGGAAAAATCGAAAAGGGAGACCCTGTTTCCGTCCACGTCCATCAGCCGGAAGTCGGGGGCTTTTTGCCCGATGAAGGGATCGGCATTAGACTGATAATCCCCCACGGATTGCCGTGGAGTGCTTGTAAGATTAGTTGCTAAAAAGACAGTCCATAAGAGGAGAACGACAATCCCAGCGGTCACTTCTCTTTTTTTTCTAAGGTTAATCATATCATCTTATTATTAACCGTTGGAAATATCAACAACTAGCGTCTTTTGCCATTTACCTTGTGAATCAAAAGCTTCGAGATTACAAGGTCCCCATTTTCCATATCAGTGTCAATATAGAAGTCGATATCCAGCTTGTTTTTGTTCTGATCCTCAAAATCTGCACAGACAAAATAGTTACCATCATCCAACTGGTTTACGGTGTGAAGCCTTTCAAAATTCAAGAGTCTAACCATGTCGTTTTTCTCATCATAGATCATAAAACGACCCTTAAGCATTTCGTCTTTCTCAATATAATCATCGATCGCTGTTGCCACGTCTCGAACCACAAGCTTTTCGTTTACGCGCTTACCAGGATGCTCTTGGCCGAAGAGTAAAAAAGACAGAAACAACATTCCTACTCCTCCAAGAATCACAGTTTTTCTCATATTTATAATCTCCTATTAATTGAGTTTATTATGATTTCGCCACTAACTCTATAAGTTCGTGTTCGTTCATATCTTCTGAGACCAGACTAAAGATAAGTCCCTTTTCTTGCCATAGAATGACGTTACACCCTTTAGCATCCCCATGATAAATACCCTGTCGGTTCCTTGCATCGACAACTCGCATTCTCGAAAGGTCGATGACATCTCCATCCACTATAAAAAGACTGATCGAGACAGACTGTTTCTGAAATGCAAGAGAAACCACCCGTTCTCCGTTGATCACACATAGGCGCCCACCCAAAAGACTTAAATTATTGAGTGTTGGTATACGTACAGCAAAGTCGACGCGCAGGCTAAACCAGTGTTCAAGTTCGGCCGTGTCAGATGTCTGCAGATCCAGTGAATTCCCCCGCAGTTTACTAGCAATATGATCCTGAGCCAGTGCACGTACCGCCGGGTTGGCGTACTCAATCTTCCGTTGAAACGGGTTTTGGTAAATCATTAGTAGCAGAATGGAAATTACAGCCGCTGTTCCCGCCCCGACAAGTATCCTTCGTTTAAAATATGTTCTTTTCGACACAACCGGATTACACAAACGTTCAGCGGTAATTAAGGCGAGAATCTTTTCGCGTAGGATCGCCGGGGCTGGCTGGTTCATAAGCCTGGTCTTGAGAATATGCTTGAGATTCTCCAATTGGCTCAGGAATAGTTGGCAGTCGGGACAGTTATTTACATGCAGCTGGGCAACACTAATATCAACATTGATGTCGTTGGCTTCTCTATTTAAGATAATTTTCCTAGCCGTTAAACAATTCATGATATTACATCCATTGAATAAATGGTTTGACTATTCGAAGTCATTTAATTCTAACAATCCCCGATTCTTCACATATCCTTCCAGATACTCCCGTAGCAATTCCCGCCCACGAAACAATCTAGATGCAACAGTACCCAAGGGACATTGGAGAATATCTGCTATTTCTTGATAACTGCAATCTTGAAGGTCACATAGAATCACTACAGATCGAAACTCCGATGGTAATTTCGATAGAGCTCCCTGAACCTCCCCCTCAACAAGATAATTGAAGATCTTTTCTTGGTCGTAAGCCTTGATAGAAGCAAAAGCTACCAATTCTTCTGTAAGTTCAACATACACGACCTCTGCTTTGCGTTTCTTTTTCCTGTAACGGTCTCTGAAGGTGTTCAACAGGATTTGCAGAAACCAGCCTTTTGCTTTATTCACGTCTCGAAGCTGACCAAATTTTCTGAACGCCTTCAAACTGCTCTCTTGTACCAGATCTTCCGCTCCTTCTTTAAAACCGGTTAATCGCAACGCTGTAGCGTACATGATGTTTAAATGCTCGATAAGCAAATGTTCAAATTGTCTGTAAGATTCAAATGGGATCATCCGTAGCTGTCTACTATAAATAATATGACGAAATTTTAAGCCTGTTTTCTTCCCGAGATTGCCGAATAGATGGAAAGTTGGATACAAAGATCTTCTGTAAGAGGGTCTTTTGGCTCCACACCGAGGGCTAAACTACCAACGACTGTTACAGCACGCTCCAGTTCATCCGTAAAATGCTTCATCTTCTGAAGAGATCTGCTCTGGGCTATTACTTCATATTTTATGAGGGGTTTGCCTTTGAAATCCTCTACCCCTGCTTCAATGGACTTGATCCTGTTTTTCATCTCTTTTAGAGCTGTGATTGATTTTCTAATAGAAAAATGAATGGCGAATTCAAATATCTGTACAAAAAGATTATTTTTTACACGGGGTTTAGTTTTTTGGAAAGACACGCTATAATGATTCATTAATGACCTGCCCCCATTGATTGGCCCAGTTATAGAGTTCGAGTTTTTGGGGAACAGGTCAGGGAGCGGATCAGGAGAAACAGGCTCTAGATTTGAAGAGAAAAGTAATGGTTGAGAAAATCATAATAGCTCTTTTTCAGGTGGATCGGGAAAACTGTGGAATAAATACTTTAATTAAGTCGACAGTCATTTAGAAATTCCTCGTGAATTTACCCAAGTAAAGAAATTAATGGATAAACTGAAATGGTTGCAAAATGTTACACTATTTAGCAAGCGTGTTATATTTTGAAAGGATAGTCATTTTGTTATTGATTCCTTTAATACTTTGTAGGATTGTGCTCCCACAATCATTTTATCACCGATAATGAATGTAGGAACACCTGTAATTCCCAATTCTCTCGCTTCATTTGAACTTGCTTCAATTGCCTGTTCTGCTTCTTCACTTTCAAGATATACTTTTAGCTTTTCTTTGTCTAACCCAATGGATTCACCAATTTTCAGCACCACTTCCATGCTGCCAATGTTTTTACCATCTTCAAAATACGCTTTGAAAATTGCCATGAGAAACTCATCCTGTTTATTATGTTTATTAGCAAATTCATTTGCCATTAAGCTCCTGTGAGAGTTAGCCAGTGTTACATTGCTCATTTTCATTTCAACATCTTTACCAAAAGACTCCAAATAATTTTTAGCAGCATCCATATTGTAACCTCTAAAATAATCATTGATGGCAACGCCATCCTTGGGTGTGTCTGGATGAATTTCAAAGGCTCTCCATTCAATGTCAAAATCCACTTCCTGTTTCAACTTTTCAATACGTTTGGCTCCCACATAGCAAAACGGGCAAATGTTATCTGAATAAGCAATGATTTTCGGTTTGTCCATAATTAGTTATTTAGTTTGTATGATGAAAAATATCTAACTTTCATGCAGTTCTTTCAATTCCTGAATAATGTGCTCATTAGACGACCAGTCCATAAAACTTTTCCCGAGATAAGAATAACGAATGATGCCGTCAGAATCAATAATAAATACAGAAGGCATAGCATAGCTTCCTGCATTTTTGTCTGCAAAGAAGGCTGGAATATCTTTAAATCTACGCTTTTTAGTAGTTACTTCGTACGATTGAATAACCTTGTTGTCTTCATTAATCAATACATGAAAAAGTGTATGGGTTTTTCCTTTATTTTTTTTACTCCTTTAGGCGCATCGGTGTTTATTGTAAGAATGTTGGGATTCATTTCATTGAATTTTGAGTAATTGTTAGCAGACTTTCCTATTTCGGTATTGCATGCCGGACACCAGCTGCCCCAATAAAAAACCAGTACCATCCATTTCCCTTTTTAGTATGAGAGCTTAACGGTTTCTTCTTCTGTATTCTTTTATTCAAAATCAGGCGCTTGATTATTCATTTTTCCCATTATTATAATTGTTTTAGAATTTCACTCACACTTGCCCTGTCTTTATAATCTGGATTAAAATGCACGTATTTTATTTTTCCGTCAACACCTATGACATAAGTGGCCGGAACAGGCAGGGTATTGCTGCCGTCCCAATTAGCGTTTTCCAAATCTGCCTTCAGATAGGTGTTATATTTTTCAACATTTTCAGTGGTTTCTTTGTATGCCACACCATAGGCATTCATAATCTTATATCCTTCATCATAAAGAATAGGAAAAGTTGCATTTGTTTTTAATATTGTTTTTTTGATATTTTCTGTCTTTTCCGGTGAAACAGCTATCACAGAAACTCCCTTGTCCAATATCATTTGAAGTGAATCCTGTAACTCACTCAAATGCTTACTGCAAAACGGACACCATTGCCCGCGATAAAAAATTAAAACGGCTGATCCTTTTTCAAGTAGTTCAGCCAGATTAATGTTTTCTCCGTTTTGATCAACGCCTTCAAATAGAGGCGCCCGGTCACCTTTTGATAATTTTATCATTTGATTATTATCATAAGTGTCTGTTACAATTGTTTTGTTTTCCGGTCTCTCATTATGAATTTGTTCAGTGTTTTTCTTTTTAGAACAAGCACTGCATATAAGCACAATTAATAAAGATGAGATTGTTCCTTTCATAGTTCTATTATTTCTGTTTCATTAATAATTTGTTTAAACAATTAATGATTACAAAAATAAAAACTTTAAATGAATGTAATTTGTCAGGAAAGTGACAATTCAGCAAAAAATCAACTGACATTATCCTATGATACAATAAAAACAAATTGACCGAAAGCCCACACTTCGCAGCATAGTACATTTTCTATTTACACAAGCCCCGTCTATTCCAAAAACTAAATCCATAGGTAATAAAGCCTGTGAGTTCAGGGGTATATAGAAAGGGAACCCCATGTGTCAATCCTCCATATAAAAACGCCTACATTATTATGCACACCCGTCTATGCTGAAGCTGTGACAGGTAAACTTTTGAATTTGAGCGGGATTAAGTACGTAGAATGATGATAGTTCACTCATGGTCTTCTCCCCCTTGATGGCTTCCAAGGCTACTCTTGCTTTAAATGCTGCTGAATGGTTACGTCGGTTTTTACTCATTTCTGCTATTCCTTTTGGTTTTAAGTTCATGCCAGCCTGCTCCTGACAAAGGAGGGCCGGCCGGCAGAATTTACACTAACGCACTGCTCCCTCCAGAGGCGGACAGGCAGTTTTAGGGGTCCGCTTCTATCCCTGTTAAATGAATTATAATCAAAAAGTCCGTGATTAGGAGGATCATGGCACATTAACCAATTCTAACAGCCGCTCTTCGTCTTCAACGCTAAGCGAAACGCTCACCGGCAAAGCAAACAAAGGCAGGTCCTTCAATGGCTCCAGCTTGGCTAAATCTTTTTCTGTCGTAATGATTGCTTCCGCTTCTGCAGATAAATACACTTCCCGAATCACTTCCAAATCCATTTCGGTATAATCCGCATGGTCATCATGGCGGAAGTGATGAATATAATCCAGCCCGGCTTCTTCCAATATAACTTCAAAACTGTCCGGGTCACCTACGCCGGATACCGCTACCACCGAGCCATTGATTTCATTCAACGGTTTAGCCGATCCGTCAAAACCGATCAAATTAGCTTCAGGCAAAAGTTCAGATTGGATGGTAAAACCACAGTATTTGGATACTTGGTTTATCAAATTTTCACTTGGAGGCGTCAGGTTGGCTTTGGTAAAAATAACCGCATCAGCACGCCTCACATTTTTTAATGGTTCACGGAGCAGGCCGTATGGCAGAAGTTTGGGTTGGCGGTGCGCGCTATTAATCAATACAATATCCACATCCCGATATACCCGGCGGTGCTGAAAAGCGTCATCCAATAAAATAATATCTGGTTTAAACTCCTTGCAGATAAACTGCCCGCCACGATAACGATTTTCATCCACAACGACAGGAACACCATCGAGTTTTTCAGCCAGCATGAAGGGCTCATCGCCGCTGTTTTTTAAATCAGATTGGATGGTTTGCCCGTCGCTGACCACCAGCGTCCCGGAAGATTTACGTTTATATCCCCGGCTTAATACGGCAACGCTTAATCCCTTTGTTTTTAACGTGTTAGCCAGATAGAGCACGAAAGGAGTTTTGCCGGTTCCCCCTAGGGAAAGATTTCCTATGCTGATAACCTTACAGGGAAGTTTCCGGGAAACAAAAAAGCCAATATTGTAATAAATATTTCTCCAGAAAATGAGAAGTCTGTAGAATAAAGCCAGTGGCCAAAGCAAGAGACGGTATTTTTTTATGGATTGGGGATCAAACTGCGGCACGTTGTTCAGCTTCCTTTTCTAATCGGTCAAGTTCTATTTTCAACTTCTTTGAGCCTTCTTCAAAATCATCCTTTTCAGAAAATTCCAACGGTTCTCCAATCAAAAGATGAATTTTACCAAACGGCTTGGCGATGTAAAAAGTGTCCCAGTTTGTAGACGCCCAATGCCGGGAAGCAAAGCTTCCTGTGGGAAGAATAACCGCGCCGGTGTGAATGGCCGCTTTAACCGTTCCGGGTTTTAGCTCTTTCGCAGGACCTTTTGGCCCATCCGGTGTAATGAAAATAAGGGAACCTTTTTCATTTTTCAGCACATCAACAATTTTTTTATAAGCTTCCCAGCCACCTTTGGTGCTGGATCCGCGAATGGTTCGGTAGCCAAGTTTAACCGCAATCCTGGATATGATTTCCGCATCGCCATGAGTTCCGGCTAAACCATAAGGCTGCTTATCCGCTATATATAAGTATCCCGGCAGCAAATTTCCGTGCCAGGTTGCAAAAATAATAGACTTCCCCTCTGCCCGAAGTTTTTCAATCCGGTTTTCTCCTTCAATAAACCAGCGGTTGGTTCCGTATAGGAATTTCAATATCCATTTTCCGAAAAAGACACCAAAATAAAATAGAATTTTTTTCTTCATTTTCAATTGATAATCATATTATTTACTGCAGAGAACATAATGAAGGCGCAAAACTCGCAAAAGGACAATCAAATTTTATTTGTATTCTTTGCAAAAACTCTGTGCACTTTGCAGTTAATTTATTTTTCAAACCATTACCCTGCTCAATATAGCTTCAGCAGTCCGTTCATAAACGCCCGGCAATCCCAATGTGCGTCTCACTTCTTCATAACCAAAAAGCATTTCCTTTCGCTCGGCAGTTGGCTGCAGTAAAGGTATTACAGCATTGGCTAAATTTTCAGGCGTCATGTCGCGCTGAAGAAATTCCGGAACAACTTGTTTACCAACAATGAGATTGGTCATTGCCGCATAAGGTACTTTAGTCATGTTTTTGGCTAAAAACCAACTGCCTGAGGACATCTTGTAACACACAACCGCCGGAATGTCCTGCACGGCGGACTGAAGAGTTGCCGTCCCGGAAGATGTTAGTACAACTGTTCCGTATTCCAGACAAAGACCGGCGTCGTCAGCTTCCACTTTCCAGTCCTCGGGTATATTACCCAAGTTTACCTGCGGCGCTTTGCCAATAATGACCTGTAAATTTTCTTTATTGAGAAGACCAACTGTTTGTTTAAATACTGTCAGGTGGCGATCCACTTCCTGTTGACGACTGCCGGGGAAAAGGACCAACAGAGGTCGTTCTTGATCCAAGCCATGCTTGTAAAAAAAAGCAGACTTTTCCATAGAGGGCTTCTGAAATTCCGTGAATGGATGCCCTACGAAACTGGCGTCAACCCCTCGCTGTTCAAACCATTCCTGTTCAAAGGGGAAAATACACAACGCCTGATCTACATATTTACGAATCGTCTTTACCCGTTTTTCTTTCCATGCCCACACTTGCGGTAGAATAAAATATGTAATCGGTAAACCCAATGGGTGAATATTTTTAGCCAGGCGTAAGTTAAATCCAGGATAATCGATGAGAATAAGCCGGTGCGGTTTAATCTCCTGAATTTTCTTAAGCGTAGCGCCCATAACTTTAATCATATATGGCAAACGGCTAACCACTTCCGTAAACCCCATCATTGCCAGATCATTTACATGTTCCAGAATTTCCATCCCGGCAGACTTCATTTTATCGCCGCCGTGCCCAATAAATTCAGCTGAATGGGATTTTTTCTTTATGGCGTTGATTAGCTCTGCGCCATGGAGGTCTCCGGATTCTTCGCCGGCGACCATGAAAAAGCGGGGATGATTGTCAGCGCTCATGGGTAAATATTACACGTGTACGATATTATTAACCAGAATCAGATAAATTGCCGGCGGATTACAATGAATACAATGATGAGAACAATATTTTGCAATGTACACTTTTCTGTTTTCAGCGTTTTTAAAAGATCCATCGGTCTACGTTCATCATTATTTTTCCATGAAAATAATCGAGGAAATAACCTAGGGATATTTTGTTTGTATATTTTATAATCATCGCCAAATAAACCTGTCAACGTTTTCTCTTCCAGATCAATGATCATGGCGTATTGAACAATGAAAAATATCCATGTAAAAACCAGCATTGCCCAGATATTTGGAGCGCTAGCTACAAGAACGATACCGCTGAAAATGAACAGGTTTCCTATATATAATGGATTGCGGACGAAAGCAAAGGGCCCGGATGAACAAAGGGCAGGCGCACCGACGTTTGTTGTTCTGGTAATGCCGCCGGCATAACTTACTGCCCAGAAGCGGATGGATTCTCCAATGGCCAGGCAAGCCAGTCCATACCACAGGTATGGCAGCATGGGCATGGAAAAATAAATAATCATTAATGCTAAGGGAATTGGTGTATAGCTGCGGTATTTAAAAAAGAAATTGCGAATATCCATTAATGTATATCTTCTAATATCATATCGTGAATTTTTATAGCGACATCCAGCGCCTCTCTTCCGGCATAGCCGTCCACAATGGGTGTTTCTTTACCCTGAATTGATGCAATGAAATTGACCAGCTCCATTTCAAGCGCGTCCATTTTGTTGATTTCCGGTTTTTCATAAACAATCTTGCGAGAACTGCCATATCCATCCAGAGGGGCGGTTTGAATCGCGTCAGGATCTTCTTCGTTTTTGTCAAGGACGCGGTATATCTCTGTGAGCCCCAAAAGAAAATCGATGGTTACATACAAGTCTTTTTGAAACATCCGGAATTTGCGAACTTTGTCCCTGGCGATGCGGCTGGAAGTCATGCTGGCAACTGTGCCGTTTTCAAAGCGGATTCTTGCGTTGGCAATATCTACTGAATCAGATAAAATGGACACTCCACTGGCCCGGATATTTTTCACAGGGGAGTTCACCAATGATAGAATAATGTCAATATCGTGGATCATGAGGTCAAGCACCACAGGAACATCTGTGCCTCGATCTGTGTAAGGCGCCAGTCGCTGAACTTCAATATATTTTGGATTCAAGTTAAAATCCTTTAATGGCATCAACGCCGGGTTCAGGCGTTCAATATGCCCCACTTGAATGATGACGTTGTTTTCCTCAGCCAATTGCAAAAGGCGATCCGCATCGGCCACTGTCTTGGTGATAGGCTTTTCGATGAATACATGCTTCCCAGCCCGGATGCATTGTTCTGCAACTTGAGCATGAACTTTTGTGGGCGTTACGATGGATATGCCGTCGCAGTTTTCGATCAGTTTATCTATGGATCCAAAAGCGCTTGTTCCATATTCTTCGGCAACGGCGTTTCTGCGATCATTGTTAATATCATAGAGGCCGGCAAACAGGCATTCAGTATTTTTAGTCAAATGTTTCACATGGTGCCGTCCCAGGTGACCCACACCGATGACACCGATTTTGGGGAAATTGTTATTCATTATAAGGATAGAAAATACAATTCTATACCGGTAATATATTATAATAGTTCCATTTTGAACCCTTGAGAAATTTTCTTGCTTTTCCTCTGTAAAACGACCAATTTTAGACTTGTCATTCGAGGTAAGACAGATAACATGAATAAAAGTATCAATATTTTTTCTTATGCCTGCTAACGCCAAGACAGGATTCGGGTTTATTATACCATTCGGAGCCGTCATTGGTTTTGTACTTTCAGTTATTGCGGAAAACTATATATTGGGGATTTTCTTCGCTATGGCCGGTATTTTGGTATGGCTTTTGTATTTAGCCGTAATGGACACAGCCACGCCGGACACCATGGGTAATTTCATTATCCTTTTTGGTGTCTTGTTATCGCTGGCGGTATTTATGAACTTCGGCTGGGAGCAAAACATGTGGGGAGGTTTTGAGTTTAAGCCGGAAGGGTCTGTGCTTGCTCTTATGGTTCTTTTCTTTTCTACGTTAAGCGGTGTGTTGTATCGGCAGCATGTGGGCGATGCAAAGGACGGACTAACTTCAGCTGAACAAGAATTGGTGGATAAAGCGGTTAGTGGAGCAGAAGACCCCAGAATTATTGTTGTTAAACAAGAAGCTGAAAGCAAAGATAAAGACGAGGATGACGATGAATATGAAGAATATGACGAGTATGATTATCCTTACCCATATTACTATGACGAGGATGATGAAGAAGATGAATATGAATACGATTATGAGGAGGATGACGAAGACGAGAACTGATCGTCATTTCTAGAAAGGAATTTTTAATGGGGCAGAGAATACTGCCCTTTTTTATTATTTATCCATTCCTGTCATAGCCAGCACAATATGGGTACTGCCGACAAAAGCCCTGTGTTGAACAACAGTTGCTTTGATATAATAATAAATAGTCAGGAAATAGAAGATGTGAAACCACCACTCATTTACTTTGCCTAAAAAGAAAGCGCCATCCAGGATCACCGCCACCATAAACAGAATGGTCACCATCAACGTCGGAGGATATAGTTTGCGTTTGATACCCAAAATGCCTTGATAAAATTTGTCCCCGATTTCAGGATGTTCTTGGGCATATTCCTTAATGTTCACTCCTGTTCCCACAAAGAAAAACATTACAAGCGTTTGGGCGGCGATAAAAATAATGCTAACCAATAAATCGAAAGTAATATGGCTTGTCGGCCAGATGTTGATGTAATGATTCACACCAATCATCAACAGGCCGATTCCGGATAGCCCCACCATTATATAAGATGTTATCATGAAAAACCACATAGAATTAAAACAGCTGATTGAATGATTGTATGATTGAATGAAATAAGTAAATTATTTGAATAATAGTACAATCAACCATGCAATCAATCAACCCTGTCTGCCAACGGGCAGGCAATCAATTTTGTTATACATTAAAATGGAAATAAATACAGTCACCGTCTTCAACGACATATTCCTTTCCCTGTAATTTGGCCAGACCGGCGTCTTTTACAGCCTTTTCCGATCCCAACCGGGTTAAATCATCATAGCGAATGACTTCTGCTTTAATAAAACCCCGCTGGAAATCAGTATGAATTTCGCCAGCAGCCTCCGGAGCAGTGGCACCTTGCTTGATGATCCAGGCTCGGACTTCTACTGGCCCGCCGGTAAAAAATGTTTCCAGTTCCAGTAGTTTAAATCCTGCATGAATGAGTTTATTGAGTCCCGGCTCTGGTAAATTATATTCTTCCAGGAATAACGCTTTTTCATCATCAGGCAAAACAGCAATTTCCTGCTCCAGCTTACCACATAGGCGAATGGCTAGATTGCCTTCCTTTTCAGCAAAGTCTACCAATTGTTGTTCCAGGTTCCCACGCTGATCATGGGTAATTTCGGTTTCGTCCACATTAGCAACATAAAGGATGGGCTTGCTGGAAAGCAAATGCAATTTGCGTAGAATCTTGGCTTCATCTTCGGTGGTTTGAATCGTCCGTGCCCGGTGACCGTTGTTACAATGTTCCAGTAACCGTGTGATGAAATCATTTTCTTTTTTTGCTTCTTTATCCCCGGACCTTGCAGCCTTTTCTGATTTGAACTGGTGTTTTTCCAGCGTTTCTATATCAGCCAGAAGCAATTCCGTTTCGATAAGTTCTGCATCCCGGACAGGATCCACATCCCCCTCAACATGGGTTACGTTTTTATCTTTAAAACAACGAACCACATGAATGATGGCAGCTACCTGTCGAATTTGTCCCAAAAACTGATTGCCCAGACCTTCGCCTTTACTGGCGCCACGGACTAATCCGGCAATATCGATAAATTCAACGATGGCAGGGGTTACTTTTTTTGGCTTGAAAATTATGTCCAGTTTTTCGAGGCGCGGATCGGGAAGTTCCACAACACCCACGTGTGGATCAATGGTGCAAAAAGGGTAGTTTTCAGCTGGGACGGATGAAGCCGTCAGAGCGTTAAAAATGGTGGATTTACCTACATTGGGTAAACCAACAATACCGCACCGTAAAGCCATGTGTATTTAGAATATTTGTTGATTAAAAAGGATCGAGACCGGGATCCATACCGGTATCCCACACCAGTTTTTCAAACAAGCCCACCTGAACACCTTTAGCAAAATAGATTGTTTTATTTTTCACGTTGAGTACTGCATCCCCCCAAGCCATGTGGGTGGGTCTGGTAATGAATTTTCGTATATCAATCTGATACGTAATTTTTTCGTGATAAGGTCTGACTTGTCCTTTTAATTTTAATTCTTTTACACCCAAAGCTCTGCCTCGTCCTTTTCCGCCGGCCCAGGTAAGAAAGAAACCGACTAGCTGCCAGAACCCGTCCAATCCTAAACAGCCCGGCATGACGGGATCATTTATAAAATGACATTTAAAAAACCAATTTTCGGGATCAATATCCAATTCAGCTTTGATAAACCCTTTTCCATATTTACCACCGGTTTCAGAAATGTTTATAATACGGTCCATCATTAACATTGGAGGTAATGGGAGCTTCCCGTTTTTCTTTCCAAACATCTTGCCTGAACCCATATCAAGTAATTCCTGTTTTGAATATGAAGACTTTTTGTCCATTTTATTTTCCTTTTAAAGCATACAATTTACTAATTAAACAAGGTATACACGTTGTACTTTTAAGCTTCTTGGTTTGCAGTGGTACATGTCTTGTCTAAATTCTTCCCTTAAAAATGGAGTAAAAATGTCTAAATGGGTACTGATACTTGGATGTTCAACCGGTCATGGCGGTGCAACTGCAAAGCGCCTTGCAGAAGACGGTTATGGCATCATCGGGTTTCACTTTGACCGAGGAGAAGTCAAAAAACAAGCCAAAGCATTAAAGGAAGAAATATCCGGAATTAATAACGGTCGGGTTCATTTCTGGAATATAAATGCTGCAGCGATTGAAACAATGGATAAATTCATTCCCCAAATAGCTGAAATCACAGGAGGTGAGCCGGTAAAGATGCTGCTGCACTCCATTGCTTTTGGATCCACAACAAACTTTTTTGGTGAAAAACCCGTCACACAAAAGCAGATGGATATGACCGTTCATGTGATGGGGAACTCGCTCCTTTACTGGACGCAAAAATTATATAGCGCAGATTTGTTGGGAAAGGGCTCCCGTATTTTTGGATTCACAAGCGAAGGTAATTATGTAGCCATGGAAGGATATGGACCCGTCAGCGTGGCTAAAGCGGGTATGGAAGCAATCCTGCGTCAAATTGGTTGGGAATTAGGTCAATTCGGTATTACGGCAAATGCTATTCAGCCGGGTGTTACACCCACCAGAGCATTAACAAAAATTTCCGATAGATGGGAAGATTGGATAAAACGTACGGAATATCGTAATCCCATGCGACGTACCACCACACCTGAAGACGTAGCTGGAACGGTATCCATGTTGTTACAATCGGAAGCCGATTTTATCAATTGTTCCACCATTTATGTAGATGGCGGAGAACATCGTTCAGGACGGATTTACTAAAGCGTATTTTTTTTTAAAACTAAAGCTCTGATAGATCGGAACTTTATTATTTTGTCTCATCACAATAATGCGAACCTAAAAAAAAACAGTTGATGAGAATAAATTTAACGGTTTTTCGGCATTTTTCGGGAATGAATTAAATTCGTCCGCCGCCAGCCTTCCGAAGCCTTGGTGTTGGAATCGCAGGCTGAGCGGACTTAAACCCTCCAAAAACGTGGCGGGCAAGCAGTAATTCATTCTATTCCTCCAAAGCCCTCTAATACGACAAGCTCAAATTGAATTCAAGCAATTAACCCGGGTACTGGATATTGCGTTGAACCATAAATTAAAACGTGTGTTAATCTAAAATTTCTTTGTGGAGATCAATCACTTCATGTCGATCTTCTAATATGAATTTATGATTGAATGAAACGCGAAGATTTGCTTCTCGAACCCATACGACAGCAATATGTTCTTTTCTTTCGTTAATTTCAGCACATTCCAGGAAGAGAACGGATTGATAAATATCCAGACATATATCCACGATACGTTTTGCAACATAATCGGTGTATTCTGAATCTTTTTTCTCTTTTACAAAAGCGATTGCCTCATATAATAGAGGAACCATGGCTTTGGCGACACGAACAATGGGATTCAGTCGCCGGGGGAATTCATACTCAACAAAGTCTTGAAAAATTTTATCCATAACACCCGACATTATGCCGCCAAGCGCACCAATGACCTGTAATTGGGAAGTACCCTCATAGATATTGGTAATTCGTGCATCACGGTAATAGCGTTCCATGTTATAATCTTTCATGAAACCGCTGCCACCCATAACCTGAATACCTTTGTAAGTAACTTCGTTGCTCATTTCAGAGTTATAATATTTAGATAATGGAGTGAGCACAGATGCCAGACGCTCTTGAATTCTAATTTGTTTTTTCATTTCAAGATCAGGAGCGTCACCTTTTTCTTTGGCTTCTTCCATGCGAGCAGTACGAATTTTAAACATATCTACAATCCGACCGGCTTCATAAAGAAGTAAACGTCCGGCTTCGATTTTTATACGCATATCGGTGAGCATATCATATACAGCAGGGAATTTGATAATTGGTTTTCCAAATTGAATACGCTTCTCAGCATATTCTTTGGCATCTTTATAAGCAGCTTCGGCAATTCCAATTGCTTGAGCAGAAACACCCATCCTTGCACCATTCATCAACGACATTACATATTTAATGAGTCCACGTTTCCGCTGTCCCACAAGATAAGCCGGTGTATTATTGAATGTCATGTCACAGGTAGGCGATCCGTGAATACCCAGTTTGTTTTCTAATCGACGAATGTAAATCGTCTCATCCTTGGAGCATACGAACATGGAAAGGCCGCGTCCGTCGCGAGTTCCTTCTTCTGATCGGGCTAAAACCAATAGTGTATCGCCATTCCCATTGGTAATAAATCGTTTTACACCATTCAAACGCCAGACGTTTGGATCTTCACCTGGCTGAGGGGGAATCGCTGCAAGACGGACAGACTGTAAGTCGGAACCTGAATCCGGTTCAGTTAAAATCATGGCACCGGTAGTATCACCACTGGCCAACCCTGTAATAAATTGGTGTTTCTGGTCATTGGTTCCAAATTCATTGATGGTTTCGCCGATATCCTGTAAACCAACAAGATTCATGAGGGAAGCATCGGCACGAGAAACCATTTCCAATACCGCTATTTTCACAACTTGCGGCATATTGAGTCCACCATAGGCGCGAGGCAGAGATATTCCCATAAGTTGTGCACGTTGAAAATCGCGCAGGTTATCTTGAATTAACTTATGATAAGTAACTTTTCCGTCAGAAACGGAATTCCCTTCACGGTCAATTTGTCGCGCTCGTTCAGCGATAGGACCCGCACAGAGTTCACCGGCTAAAGCACAAATATCCAAATAGTTTTCAACGGCTTCTTCGGCCGTTTCAGGAGCAAAATCAAATATTTTCGCATCTGAATAATCATTTTCCATGAGATCGGCCAAGGTTTTGAGTCCGACACGCTCAAGGTTAAATCGAATATCCGGCGTATCTTTAAAATAGTTACCCACGATTAACTCTTTCCTTTATAAGCCTTAATCATCATCGGTATAACTTTGTGAAGATCGCCAACGATACCGTAGTGGGCAACATTAAAAATTGGAGCTTCAGGATCATTGTTAATCGCAATGATTTTACCCGATTGGTCCATCCCTGCTCGGTGCTGGATAGCACCGGAAATACCACAGGCAATATAAAGTTTTGGTCGAATAGTGGTTCCGGTTTGACCCACCTGATGTTCTTTGCCAATATACCCATTATCTACTGCAGCGCGGGATGCGCCCACCACTCCGCCAAGGGTGGCAGCCAATTGTTTGATTAAATCAAAATCCTCCTTGCTGGCAACGCCGCCGCCGCCGGCAACAACAATGCTCGCGCCCTTTAGATTGACCTTCTTTTCATGAATCGTACGCTCAAGGACGGTATTAATAAATGGAATTGCATCCCAATTAATATTTCCGAAGGGTTTAATTGTGCCTTTTCGCTTTTTCTCTTGTGCACTCAGTTTTATCACACCCTCACGGACGGTTGCCATTTGCGGTTTATGCTCCGGGGTAATAATAGTGGCAATAATATTTCCGCCAAAAGCGGGACGTATCTGATATAAAATATTTTTAAAAACTTTCTTCTGTTTTTTGTCTTCATGGTCCCCGATTTTGAGGTCTGTACAATCTGCGGTGAGTCCCGTTCTTAAGTCACTCGCAACCCGTGGAGCAATATCCCTGCCAATGGCCGTTGCTCCAAATAATACAATTTGCGGTTTGGATTCACGTACAAAATCACTTACGATTCTTGCATAAGGCAATGTTTCATAAAACTCGAGACGGCCATCACAAACGGTATAAACCGTATCACAACCATATGAAATAATAGTTTGACTACAGATGTCTACATTCATTCCCGACAAGACAATAGTATCAACATTGACGTGTAGTGTATCAGCAAGTTCCCGGGCTTGGCATACTAGCTCAAGACTCACTTCTGCCACTTTACCATGTTCCATTTCAATGAAGACCAGTACGTTCTCAGGTTGTTTAGCCAAAAGTACGATCCTCAATGAGTTCTATAAACATTTCACGAATACCTTCGGGATTAGGCTCGATCTTTTTTAATTCCGAAGCGGCAAACACAACGCTCTGTACTTTTTTAACTTTGGTTGGACTGCCCGGCAAACCAATCTGTTCATGATCGGCGCCCACATCATCGGCGGACCACGTTTCAAAAAACAAACCTTTTGATTTTAAGGATTTTTTCTTTTGTTCAATTTCATCCAGAAGGATTTCCATTCCGTATTCGCCAGTCGTTGAGCTTCTCCTTACTTCCTGCTCAGCCTCGATAGCAGTTCGGGCTTTTTTATATTTCATCAACCGCTTGGCGCCAAATGTTCGTGGGTGATTGGCAGACGATGTCACAGTGATGAGTAACGGCAAAGCCGTTTTAACGGTTTCACTAACTTGCCCAAGAGTGCGTTTTAAGGTAATAGATTTTTTTTCTACATTAACAAATTCTTCAACGTATGTCAGTTGGTTGATGCCCAGTTTTTCTGCAACCTGAGGACCAATTTGTGCCGTATCACCATCGATGGCTTGCCGGCCACATAGGATGAGACTTACATCTCCAACTTTTTTAATACCAAGGGCAAGTGTGTAAGAAGTGGCAAGAGTATCGGCGCCGGCAAAATGACGATCTGTAATTAGAATACCTGCATCAGCGCCCATATACATTGCTTCTCGGAGAATATTGGCGGCTCGAGGCGGTCCCATCGTCATAACAGTGACCGTGGCATCCGTTTGGTCTTTAATCTCCAATGCCATTTCCAAAGCATTTAAATCTTCAGGATTAAAAATAGCCGGAAGGGCACCACGGTTCACTGTGCCATCGGCTTTCATTGCATCCGCCGTCACGTTGTGAGTGTCAGGGACTTGTTTTGCTAATACAATAAGTTTTAACGGCATAATAAGTGTAAAAGATATTAGCGCTGATTCATATTGTCCAACTCTTTTTTAGGACAAAATAGTTCGATATTTCAAATACCATCGAAATTAGAATGCAGCGAGTTTTTATATATAAGAATGCTTTGCAAAAACAATTTCTCTATTATTGCATCTCTGTAGCCATTTGCTTTTTTTTCAATGCTTTGATAAACTCTGAAAAAAAAGTACTTATCATCCTGAACCCGGTGGTGGCCAATGAAGGATCTCAAGCTTTAATTTATTAGCAAACTCTTGAGATTCTTCTCTGCCATCGGGCAGATCAGAATGACATATATTTTATTTTTTTGGTACGCATTATTGTGATAAGCCATTATTTGCTCTATAATATATTGTGATGGAGGCGAAACCCGGTCAGGTTCTTTTTAAGTTTGATTTAATGAAAATGGATTAGGATTCTGAATCCTGAAGTTGGATTCGCTTCTTTAAAAGTGTAAGCATTTCAAAATGCTCTCGAGTTGGCAGAAGCTCAAAACATGTTTCTGCTTCTTTTAGTGCATAATTCCACCAGTCTTTTTTCGTATACATTAGCGCCAAGCTGTAATGGGCCTTGGCTAATAGTTCATACTCTCCCCGGCTCATAGAGTTTGTGTCATTGGGGAGGAGCCGGGTTGCCTCTTTATATTCCAAGATTGCTTCATCAACCAGTCCTTTTTGAGCATACCAATGAGCTAGATTAATATGTCGCTGCGGATCATCCTTGCAGCCGATCATGGCTAGTAGAACCAGCAGTAAGAATATGAATTTCAGGTGGTTAATCATCTTCGGATACCTGGCTGAATTTCAAGGATCGCCTTCAGGAAAACAAGGAAAAAGATGTTTATTAGTGAATGGTAACCGGTTATTGGTTCTTATCCTTGGATTTACCTTGTACAAGTTACCATTCACCAGCTAACCGTTAACCTTGTAGGGACGATGATGAGGTTCTTTTACCCAAAAAGTCAGGAGTATTAATCCAACAAACATTAGAGCACCCAGGACCATAAATAAATTTCGGGTTCCTATCAACGGATTCAGAAAACTTGCCATGACGACCATCAATAAAATAAACGGCGCCAGGAAAGTATCAATTAATGCCATGTATATTTTACTATCTCTTGTATCAGCGAATTCATAAACCATGTTCATGGCAGATGGCATAAATCCACCGTGTCCTAACCCCAGACAGAGAAAAATCGCGTATACATAAAACATCGAACTAGCAAAGATAGTACAGATGATCGCCATGAGATAACCGCAGAAAGACAATGTTATGGCTGTTTTATGTCCCCAGCGGTCACCAATTTTCCCTGAAGACACGCTGCCAATCCCAAAAGTAATCACTTGTAAAACAGTAAACACACCCGCTTGACTGATATCAAAACCAAAAAGATCTTGTGTATAAACGGCATAAAGACTCATAGCGGGGAAATGGGCTGTAATAAAAATGCGGCTGAACAAATAATATCTAAAATTCTTGTGTGTTTGAATGATGGCTTTTGTATCCTTCCAAAAATCAGCAATGGTCTTGTGGGGAGTGTCTGCAGGCTTGGTGTCGACATTAAATAGTAGAAAAACCAATGTTCCGGCCAAAATTGAACACCCCATAATAATAAAACCCCAACCAAAATTATTCGGAAACGCAACAGAACTAGTCAGCAATATCTTAACAAAGATACCGCCAATGAATCCGCCAACGCTGTTAAAGGCGAAGGATATTCCCAAGTAGTGACCGCGATTTGCTCGAGGAAATACATGAGAAAGAAACTCTGTCCAAATAGGTATAATAACACCCAATGCTAAACTGTAGAAAATAAAACACACATAGTAGTACACCCAGGCATAGGGTCCTGTAGGAGCAAAGAAAGCAAAGATAAATCCCGCAATAAGAACAGGGGGCAATACGATCGTATGTGAAACAATAACAGCTTTTTTAATATTCCGAATATTTCTACCTAGCGCTGCAGAAAACAGCATGGGGAAAGCTAACAGAATACTGAAGAGCCCGGCGATTGAAATAATAACGGCGTCCGGAGCACCTAATTTTTTTAAAAACAATGGAATCACCGCATAGGTAGAATGAAATGCAATGCCTAATCCCCAACTGAATTCATGAATGCAATTGTAAAAAAGATTCTGTTTCAGTTTCTTCGGTGTAAGGTTAACCATGATTATTTTGCCGATCCCGGGTCAGCATCATAATGGCTGTAAGCAAAATAACAGATCCTGCTGCCTGCACCGGGGACATGGCTCGTCCTCGAACAAACCAATCAATACTGATGGCAGATAGGGGCCAGAACAATTCATAAATGGTTGCGTGGGACGCAGGTAAGCGGTTGAGTCCATAGTAATAAATGAACAGTGCGACTGCCCCGGTGGACACGACAATCAAAATTAATACGCTCCATTGGGGCTTGGTTATTTCCATGACAGCTGTCATATCTTGCGTGGTCAATAACACGATCCCTGCCAGCAAAGCAGTAATGGTTAATCGAAGAGAGGTAACGACTTGGAAGGGCAGTTTGTTTAAAGCGTGTTTTCCCAATACAGTAGAGCTCCCCCAGCTAAATGCGGCCAGCAAAGCCAATAAAGAAGCAATGGTCGTACGGTCATCCCAAGAGGCCATGGGCGTCATCCCAAATGTGACCAGATATCCTCCCACGAGGGCGACTCCAGCCAGAACAAGAAAGCGGCTGGTCAGTTTTTCTTTTAAAATAACCGCAGCAAGAAGGATGGCGAAAATCGGTTGAAATTTCTGCAAGAGTACTACGACGGATAAATCGATATAGTGTACATAACTCAATGCTTTTGTGTAGAAAAATGTCCCGAGAATACCACCACAAATACTTATCCATAACACCGATCCCCAACCTCGCTGGTTGAGTGTTTTAACTTGACGCCACCCTTTGATCAGAAACGGTAGAAAAAGTATTGCGCCGAAGGCATGCTCCAGTGTGATGATGAGAAAAGAAGGAATAGTGTATAATTGCTGGCGAAGGATACCGTCGAGGCTCCATAGGAAAGCGGCTGTAATGACAGCCAGGGGTGGAATGTACTTTTTCACGGGCGGGAAATTAAGCCCCCTTGGGCTTGATGAAATAGTCGATTCAGATTATTTTAGCACCACCAGATGGGTAAAGAAAAAGGAAGTAAAAATTTTCTGATTAAGGCGGGAAATGC
>JADFRD010000003.1:0-15014 GCA_022561485.1 Fidelibacterota bacterium
TCGTTCTCATCTGTTCTTACATATACTACAGAATTATTTGTGAGATTAATCTCTCCAACATTTGCTCGACCATGCATTAAAAACGGAGTTAGCATTTCGTTTCGAAGCATAGTATCTTTTCTGAATCTCTGTTTAGACCATGCAGAAACACGATCTTCTCTGTCTACAATGTAAGTAATTTCTGAATTATCATGTGATGTTGCATAGCATCCAACAATGTCTGTTCCAAAAGTTGATTTGAAAGTTTGTCTTCCATTAACTACTACAATATTTGGAGACTTGTCTTTGTATACATCAACCCAGAATGGCTCCCACTCAAATGTTCGCTGTACTTTTCCTACATATGGTCTGTACTTTTCTATCCATTCTAAATTGTCAGTTGGTAATAGTCCTGTAACTGATTTTTTTTCTGGAGTGTTTACTTGGTTTTCAATATCATCTAACCTTCGCTCAAAACTAGTTGGCAAGTTATCTACCTTTGTTTAATATTTCCTTGAGTAATTCTGGTGGAATCTTTTCAAACTTCTTTTCCAAATCTGCAAGTCTCTTTTCGTGCTGGTATGCTTTTGCAAGTCCAGAATGAACTTGTGCCATGTATCCTAATGATCCTGCAAGTTTAGTTAGATAGTCAAGTGTTGCTTGTGAATCATCATCTTGTTTTTCAAATGTAATGAATCGCTTTAGTAATCTCTCAAAAATTTGTATAACACCTTCATACATTTTTTCTGTATCAAGCTTGTCAGGTTCTAGTGTCAACAATTAATGAGAAATTTTTGAAATAAAGGTATTATTTTCTTAAAGATTTCTTAATGGTCAAATATTTAAGCTTCTGTGGCACCAAAAAAATTGGTAACAATTCAATGGAGGAAAACTATTGGCTACATGCTTAGGGTACAGATATGGTACTGGTTGCTCACATAGATCCCGTTGTACACAGAAACGTGAAAATTGGGAAAACTGGCAATTATGTTATTCATGTGCAAGAAAACTTCATCCAGAATTCTATAAAGACAAAAAATCAAAAAGTCTTTCGCATAAAAATTTAAACATTGGAAATCAAACTGCTGATTTAGTAAATGAATGTGCGGAAAGAATTTACGAGATTAGATGCAGAGTGGTACATACAAAGGCATCTGATAAAAACTATGAACTTCTTTTGCCTTCGTCACCTGAATTGAAATACTTAGTACATGATATTACAATACTTGAAATGATTGCAAAAAAAGTTATGGTATCAACGAGTAGATTATTAAAAATATAAAACGGTGTACAACAATCGCTAAACTGCATGGCTACATTTTTACTAAAATCAACTACACGTTATTCACTGGCCGGACGAATCAGTCCGTTGGACATGACCGCCACGACCGTTTAGCGTAGCGTTGTACAGATCACATAATATGTGAACTAAAAAACGTCACAAATCACCTTGAGTAGTCAATACTGACAACTAAAACTGCACACAAAAAAACAAAGAAAATCCCATTTTCCCGTATAGGAAAGAATACTTCAGCTTTCGTATTTTTTATATTCAATTTTAATAATATTTCAGGGGAATAATGTCCGGACATAGTAAATGGGCCACCATTAAACGTAAAAAAGCCGCTACTGACGCCAAGCGCAGCAAAGTTTTTACTACGATTATTAAAGAAATAACCATTGCTGCAAGAGAAGGCGGGAGTGATGCAGACAACAATCCACGCCTGCGCCAAGCCATCGCCAATGCAAAATCTGCTAATATGCCTCAGGATAATGTTACCCGAGCCATCAAAAAAGGGACGGGTGAACTTCCTGGCGTCACCTATGAAGAAGCCACATATGAAGGATATGGTCCCGCCGGTGTGGCAATATTTATGGAATGCCTGACGGATAATAAAAAACGCACTGTCGCCGAGATTCGCCATCTCATTACCAAATATGGTGGAAATTTAGGAGAGAATGGATCCGTATCATGGATGTTTGACAAAAAAGGACAAATAACTTTCAAGGCAGATGACTATGATGAAGATAAGGTTTTTGAAGATGCATTGGAAGCGGGAGCTGAAGATATTGAAGCTGAAGGTGAAAATTTTATTGTTACGACGGATCCAGCGGATATTATGTCTGTTCGGGATACCTTAGAAAGTCATGGTTATGAAATAGATTCTGCTACCCTAGATATGATACCCAAGAATTTGCAAAAAGTAGAAAGCGATAAAGAACAATCCATCTTAATTCTGCTGGAAGCATTGGAAGACCATGATGATATTAAAGCTGTTTACACTAATTATGATTCAGAGGATTGATGCGCGTTATTGGCTTTGACCCCGGGATTAATATTACCGGTTTTGGAATTCTCGATTACAATAAGAGAAATGCGAAAGCTTATGGTTATGGCGTGATTAAACCGCCGCAAAAGAAACCACTTTCTGAACGATTAAAATATCTCCATGAGGAAACAATGAAATTACTGAATGAATTCAAACCGGACGCTGTCGCAGTTGAAGATACATTTTATCACAAGAATTTTAAGTCGGCCATGATGCTTGGACAAGCCCGGGGTATGGTTATTTTAGCCGCAGCGAGAAACAATATTCCATGCTCGGAATTTGCACCAAGAAAAGTGAAGCAATCGGTTGTCGGCAATGGGAACGCCAGCAAAGAACAAGTTCAGTATATGGTTCAAAACATACTCAAATTGAAAGAAACCCCAACACCATTTGATTCATCGGATGCCTTAGCGGTAGGGATTTGTTACATTAATCAATATAAGTTTGCCAAATGATTGATTCCATTAAAGGACCCATATTTTATAAAGACCCCGCGTCAGTCGTCCTGGATATGCACGGGCTTAGGCTAAAGTTATCCATCACTGTTTCCACCTATAATTCCCTTCCGGACAAAGGGGTGGAAACTGAATTATTCACATACCTCAATGTCCGTGAGGATCTCCTGGAACTATACGGATTTGCCAATCACGAAGAGCGTAATATGTTTTTTATGCTGAATACCATTACCGGAATCGGACCCCGCTCTGGCATGAATATTCTTTCCGGCTTGAATCCGGTTGAATTCAAGAAGAATATTATCGCAGGCGATGTGAAATCATTAACTGTGATTCCCGGGATTGGCGCCAAAACAGCAAAGCGGATCATCGTTGAATTGAAAGAAAAATTTGTGGATCAGGATGATGATAATATGGATTTCATGTCGTCTGTTGATGATGGGAAAGCAGGTGATGCCGTCATTGCATTGATGTCTTTGGGGTATAGACGCGGGCAGGTGAATCATGCCATTCGCAAATTAGAAAGTGCCGGCGAATTGAATGGCACTATTGAAGACATTATCAAAAAAGCGTTAAAAAAGCTGTAAGATTGAGTGGTCGATTGGATGATTGAAAGATTGCCTGCCTGTCGGCAGACAGGGATGGTTGACTGATTGGTTGATTGGCGTGAATCAATGATGATGAGAAATTTATGGTAGATTTAGATATCATAATAAACAGAAATAAAAATTTGAATCGAGGGTATCGAAAATTAAAAGTATGGATAGAATCTATAGAATTATTTGCTTTTGTTAAAAAGAAAATAAAACCTATGAAATCAATTTCATTCAAAACAAAAGCACAAATCGAAGACTCTGGTATCTCGGCTCCATCTAATATTGCTGAAGGTTACTCACGCAGATATATTAAAGAAACAATTCAATATAATTCGATTGCTCTGGCATCTCTCTCTGAAAACTATACTCAATTGATTGCTCTCGTCGCTTCTGACGATATAGAAGAGGAATGGTTTGAAGAATATGACAAAAAGCATTATTCAATAGAAAATAAGTTGATCAAATACAATCGATCTCTCGTGGAAAGATTTAAAAATTCAGATGAATGGCGAACAGATTATCAAGTGTCTGAAATTATTGAACCTTATTTACAAAAAGAGAAAAATAATTGATTATGAATCCAATCAACCAATCAGTCAATCAACCAATCAACTGTTAAAGTATGATTATGAAGATAGCAAACAGAATCAAACGACTTGGGACTGAAACAGCATTTGCCGTTTCAGGGCAGGCTCGAGAATGGGCAGAAAAAGGAAATAAAGTATATCCTTTCCACTTGGGAGATATGAATTTACTCACACCGGAAAATATTATTGACGCTGCCGATAAATACATCCGGGCCGGATATAACGGATATGCACCTAATAATGGTATTTTACCCTTAAGAGAAGCATTGGCAGAGGATGTGGGCAGCAAACGCGGCGTGACCTATTCCCCTGATAATATTTCTGTTCAACCGGGTGGAAAGCCAACCATCGGTAAATTCATTCAAGCGGTCATGAATCCCGGAGACGAAGTCCTTTATCCCAATCCGGGATATCCGATTTATGAAAGCCAGATAGACTATCATGGAGGTAAAGCCGTCCCGTATCAATATGAGCAAACAGAAACAGGGTTTGCAATAGATATTGATAGATTGAAGTCATCGCTTTCAGAAAAAACCACAATGCTTATTTATAATAATTACAACAATCCAATTTCTGCAGAATCTTCCCGGGAGGAAATGGAGACCTTGGCGGAACTGGCCATTGAACATGACTTGTGGGTATTGAGCGATGACGCTTATTATGAGATGCTTTACGATACGGAACCACAATCCATCGTAAATATTCCCGGAATGCAGGAACGGACGGTGGTTTTGTATACATTTTCGAAAAAATTCGCCATGACCGGCTGGCGTATCGGCGCATCCATTGGCCCGGAAGAAGTGATCAATGTGATTAACAAACTCAACGTGAATGATGAATCCTGCACGAACCATTTTCATCAATGGGCGATGATTGAAGCATTGCAGGGAGATCAATCCGGAGCAGAGTCTATCTTGAATACTCTCCGGGAGCGAAGAGATGCTGCCGTCCAAAAGTTGAATGAAATTGACGGTATAAACATTGCGACACCGGAATGCACATTTTATTTATTTCCTAATGTGACCAAAATCATGGATCGAAAAGGAATGAGCGCTCTGTCTGAATTGCAGTTGGGAGCTTTGCATGAAACTGGAGTTTCTTTCTGCACGAGAGAACATTTTGGACGGACGCAACCTGGAGAATCTGAATTCTACATTCGCCTGGCTTATTCCGGAATATCCGTTAATGAAATTAATGAGGGATTACAGAAACTAAAGGCATATTTTGAGGAGAGCTGAAAGATATAGTCGAGACTTATAAGCTGAAATCATATCACCTTTTACTTTCTGCTTTAAGCTTATTACTTTCAAATAATCAATGAAACGCACACCATTATACAATAAACATGTCGATCTCAACGCCCGCATGGTCGAATTTTTCGGCTACAATATGCCTATTCAGTATACCAGTATTGTTGAAGAACATAATGCTGTTCGGAATTCATGCGGAATATTTGATGTGAGCCATATGGGCGAATTCATTTTAAGTGGTGAAGATGCAGAATCTTTTTTGAATAAAATGACCATTAATGATATTTATACAATGAATCCCGGGGATGCCCAGTATTCTGCCATGTGTTATAAAAATGGCGGCATCATTGATGATATATTGGTTTACAAATTTGATAATCAATATATGCTGGTTGTCAATGCTTCCAATCTGGAAAAAGATTTCAATTGGTTGAATCAGCATAAACCTGATGATGTCATTATAAATGATGTCAGCCAGGAAACAGGCCTCATAGCGCTGCAAGGTCCCGATTCAAGAAATATTCTGCAAAAAGTAGTTAATGTGGATATTTCTAAATTGAAATTTTATACGTTTGTTGAAGATAATATTGATGGTAGAAATGTAATCATCGCTCGCACAGGATATACCGGAGAATTGGGTTATGAAATTTATGCAGATCACGATTCGATTCAAAAATTCTGGGATGCAATTATGGAAACAGGTGGATTAATTCCCTGTGGATTGGGGTGCAGAGATACGTTAAGAATGGAAATGAAATTCTGCCTCTATGGAAATGACATTGATGAAACAACCAACCCGATCGAAGCGGGATTGGGATGGATTACCAAAACCGGAAAACCTGATTTTATCGGCAGGGAAGCAGTATTAACAGCGAAAGAACATAAAACTCGGAGACTGATCGCTTTTGAAATGACGGAACGTGCAGTTCCCCGCCAAGGATATAAATTAATTTTTCAGGAAAATGAAATCGGTTTTGTCACCAGCGGAACGCAATCACCTTCATTGCAAAAAGGAATTGGTTTGGGTTATGTTCAGGAAGGTAATCATAAGCCGGGAACAGAAATTGGCGTGGATATTCGTGGAAAAATGAAAAAAGCTATTATTATTAAACCGCCATTTTATAAACAGGGAACGGCTCATTTATGAGTGCGATATTAGTTACAGGCGGCTGCGGTTTTATTGGTTCTCATTTAATTGACAAGCTGTTGTCTCAAAAAAGGAAAGTGGTCTGTATTGACAATCTCAATGATTTTTATCATCCTGAAATTAAAATTCTTAATCAAAAGCCCCATCTAAACTTTAAACGATATTCGTTTCATAAAGGCGATATCAGGGACAAAGCATTCATTCGGGAGATTTTTGCAACATACTCCATAGATACCGTTATCCATTTAGCTGCTATGGCCGGTGTACGTCCGTCCCTGGAAGATCCTGTTTTATACACGGATGTTAATATTATCGGCACCCAAGTCCTTTTGGAAGAAATGAAAGATAAGGAAATTAAAAAGTTTATTTTTGCGTCTTCTTCTTCTGTGTACGGAAATAATGATAAATTACCATTTTCAGAATCGGATATGGTTGATCAGCAAATTTCTCCTTATGGAGCAACCAAGAAAATGGGTGAAGAAATTGTTTATACATATTCACATCTTTATCATATACCCACTGTCTGTCTGCGGTTCTTTACAGTATATGGACCCAGGCAACGGCCCGAAATGGCTATCCATAAATTTGTTCGTCATATCTTAAATGAACAACCCATACCTTTTTACGGGGATGGAACAACAGCGCGAGATTATACTTACATCGATGATATAGTTTGTGGTATACTTTCGGCCTTAGAAACAACAGACGATTTTATGATCTACAACCTCGGAAATTCTGAACCGGTCAAGTTGATGGAACTGGTTACTACAATTAGCGAAGTCATTGGAAAAGAAGCTATCCTCGATGACCAAGACATGCCTTTCGGCGATGTACTGCGCACATATGCCGATATATCCCGGGCTGAAAGACGTCTTGATTATACTCCGGAAACGCATTTTAATGAAGGCATTGTTAAATTTATTGATTGGTTCAGAACTGTAAAAATTGATTATCCTGAATTGTTTTGAAAGATAGACGACTAGAAATACTTGGTATACTTGCCATGACCATATCATTACTGATTTTGATCAGTTTGATTGGTTATAATGCCAATGAAGACCCTGGGATTTCACCCAATGTAAACGTTGAAAATCCGCTTGGGATTTTAGGTGTTTATATATCCTATTTCTTTATCAAATTTCTTTTTGGATATCCTTCCTTTGTTTTACCCATTTTAGGAATTGGTTGGGGATGGCTGTATTTCAGTAAAAAAGAGTTGAAATCATTCAATCGAGCTGCCGGATATGCAATCGGGGTCGTTGTCCTTTCATCCATTACGGTTGGCTTGTTAGAAATTGGATTACAGGATAAAGCAGGACTTGAATTTACTGTCGGCGGGCTGGTGGGAGGTAACTTTGCCAATTTCCTATACAGCTTTTTAGGTATCATTGGAACAGCCATTTTGTTAGTTGCTCTTTGGCTTATGCTGATCAGGGGTTATTTTGAATTTAATTTTTATGCACCGATAGAAAGATTAGGTATATTTTTTAAGAAAAAGCGAGACCAGTTCAAACTTAAAAAAGATATAAATGTAGTAGAAGAAGCTAAACGAAAACATACTCAGGATTTATTGTATAAAATAGATTCCCAGCGCCAAATAGAAGCAGCAGCTTTTGAGAAAGACACTACTGACAAGAGTTCAAATAAAGAAAATATTGAAGAAACAATTGATGGTGTCGAACCGCATGAAATGGTTGAACCTGAAGAGAATATTGAAGATATTTCAAATCAGATTGCACCTGAGGATATAGAATCTATTCAAGAGACGGTTGAACATTTTGAACATGAAACTGACACAGAAACAGTATCTAATGAGTTAATTGAAGTCGGCGAAATGGTCCAGGAAGAAGAAGTGAATTTGGATGAAGCTGAAGAGCGCAACAAACCCAAGCGTGAATACCAGCTGCCTTCTTCCGATTTATTGGCTACACCAGTCAATATTTCAGATGGAATGAGCCGGGATGAACTGGTTGAACGAGCAGAATTTTTAACCCAATCCCTATTGACGTTTGGTGTTAAAGGGAAAGTGGTGAATGTGAGTCCCGGACCTGTGATTACACTTTTTGAAGTCGAACCGGATGAAGGTGTGCGTGTAAATAAATTCGTGCAGCTTTCGAATGATTTGGCTCGAGTGATGGAAGCCAGCCGTGTACGTGTCATTGCGCCGATCCCAGGTAAATCATCTGTTGGAATTGAAATCCCAAATCGAAATCCGGCAACTGTTTATTTTAAGTCTGTTATTAATTCAGAAAAATTTGTTAACGCTGATTCTCGCTTAACATTGGCAATCGGAAAGAGTACTTCCGGCGAAATAGCAACACTGGACCTAGCCAAAATGCCTCACTTACTCATTGCCGGGACCACCGGATCAGGAAAGTCAGTTTGTTTAAATACAATTATTTGCAGTCTTCTGTACAGGACGACACCGGATGAGTTAAAATTTGTTATTATTGATCCTAAAAAAGTGGAAATGTCCCTGTACAGATCATTGGAAGACTACCATTTGCTCTCTATGGAAGATATTGATGAGCCGATTGTTACATCTGCAGATAATGCTGTGTATGCTTTCCGGTCTGTTGAGCGCGAGATGGGTCGTCGTTACGATGTGTTGGCTGATTCTGGTGTCCGCAATATTGATGAATATAATAAAAAAATGATAGATAGCGGCGAACCAATCATGCCCTATATCGTGGTGGTTGTAGATGAACTTGCAGATCTGATGATGCTCAATGCCAGAGAAGTGGAAGCGCCAATAGCCCGTCTTGCTCAATTGTCCAGAGCAGTGGGTATTCATTTGATCATCGCCACCCAGCGTCCGTCGGTTGATGTCATTACCGGATTGATCAAAGCGAACTTTCCATCTCGAATTGCTTTTCAAGTTGCCAGTAGAATTGATTCCAGAACCATTATTGATGGGTCCGGTGCTGAAAAATTAATTGGCAGGGGTGATATGCTTTATCTTGGATCTGGAGCGTCTGATCCGGTTCGCCTGCATAATGCATTTATTACGTTAGATGAAATCGAAGCGCTGATGGAACATATTCGTTCACAGCCTAAAGCGGAGGAATTAATGCTCCCAAGTGTTAGAGAAGGACAAACATCAGATGGAGTTACGATTGATGGAGATGGTGAGGACCGGGATGAATTGTTAAATGAGGCGATCCGATTAGTTGTTATGCATCAACAGGGGTCTATTTCTCTTATTCAAAGACGTTTGAAGGTTGGATATTCACGAGCGGCGCGTTTGATTGATCTAATGGAACAGATTGCCGTTGTGGGACCTTTTACAGGCAGCAAGGCGCGTGAAGTTCTGGTAGATGAAACATATATACTTCATTTAGATGAGTAGAGGACTTTGAAAAACCAGATGTGTGAAGAAAAAAGAGGTAAAATTTTTCTGATTAAGGCGGGAAACGCAGTCAATAGTGGTACTATGGACAAGTTTTCTCCTGCCCCGTATGGAGGAACGACTGTATCGGGGAACGAAAAGCAGGAGGATTTTGCACTTTTTAGTTTGTGCAAAGGGTTTTGCAAAGCCCTCGAGTAGATAATGAATTTTCGACTGGCCCTATTTGGGCTTTTGTTATCTGTAAATATTTCAGCTAACCCTGCAAATGATCTTGATTCTTTAAAGAATGGACTCCAGTTTTTTCAATATAAAAAAATTGATGTTACGTTAACTCAATTCCAATATGGTGAATGGTATAATTCTACTATTTCAATTTCATTTATCGATACTACACGTTATTTAGTTATATCAAATGATCAGGATATTTTTGTTTCAGGTGACCTTATAAAAACCTGGAATAAAAAGTCAAACCAGCTCATAATCGACAGGAGGCTGGACGATGAAGGGGATGTATTTGCGTTATTAACTGGGAATTTAAAGGGATTAAGTCTCCAGGATAAACGGAACGAAAATGGTTTTATTTCGTTCGGCTTTTTAATACAGGACTTTGGGTTGAAAGGAACGTTAAAAGTAGATAAGTCCAACTGGCATTTACGTCAAATAAAAATCGAATATGATCATGACAACTGGCTCCAACTGAAGATTGATAAATGGCAATTTTTAACAGAGAATATTTCATTTGATGAATTCGGAAAAAACGCTGAAGAAGTGATAGATTTTAATGAATAAACTTTACAAATTTATTATCGGTTTCATCATTAGCTTTGCCGGGCTCTGGTATGCATTCCAAGGTGTCGATTTACAACAAATAAAAATCCATTTAGTCCGTACTGATATAACATATCTCATCCTTTCAATGGTTGTGATGGTTTCCAGCGTTATGGTAAGAGCTATGCGCTGGAAATTAATTCTGATACCCTTGCATACATTCAAATTAAAACCGTTATATAAATCAACGATGATTGGATACTTTGGTAATGGAGTTTTGCCTTTTCGATTGGGAGAATTATTAAGGGCTTACGCTATTTCAAGATCCAATTCTATCAGTTCTTCTGCTGCCTTCGGGACGATATTGCTCGAACGTTTGCTGGATTTGATTGGACTGGCCGTTTTAATGGCGATCGTAGCATTTTTATCACCATTGATGGAATGGAGCGGAAATATATTATTCGGATTAATCATATTCACGGTATGTGGTTTTATTTTTGTATTTTGGTTAGGTAAAAGCCATTCAAAATTCCATGAAATAGTTGTCCATTGGAAATTGTTTGAAAAAAAGTCCGGTCAAACAGTCCTTCGCATTATTAATAATATATTAAAAGGGTTAACCTCCATACGGAAAACAAAGCATACTGGCGGTCTGATTTTTTATACAATTACTTTATGGTTCATGTATTTTGTATGTACATATTTGATTGTCCTTGCAACACAAATTGATATTTCGTGGATCGGCGCCTGTATTATTTTGATTGCCACCACGCTTGCAATTTCAATTCCTTCTGCGCCGGGATATGTAGGGACGTACCATGCAGCAGCAGTATATGTATTGGTTAACATTTTGCATGCGGGAGTAGCAGAATCTCAAGCATTTTCAGTGCTGATTCATGCCATTGGATATATACCATTGGTTATAATTGGGTTTGTTTATTTCCTGCAAAGTTCTATCCATTTTAAAGAAATTAAATCAGTCAAAGTACCCTCATGAAAAAATATGATACTATTTTTCTTGATAGAGATGGTACGTTAAACCCTGACTCCGGTTACATTAACGATCTAAACCATTTTAAATTCTATCCTTTTACATTAGATGCATTAAAAAAACTGTCTAAAATTTGTAATGGATTTTGTATTGTTACAAATCAATCGGGAATAGGAAGGGGTTTAATCAAACAGGAAAAGTTGGATGAAATCCATAATTATATTCGATCGGAATTTAAAAAACACCAAATTAAACTTTTTGATATTTATGTTTGTCCTGATCATCCTGATCATGCCACGACCAACCGTAAACCTGAAACAGGAATGTTTGAAGACGCCTCAATAGAATATAAAATTGATCTCAAAAGTTCATTGATGATTGGCGATGCTGGCTCTGATATTGAAGCAGGAGCTAAATTAGAGATGGATACCATGTTGGTGCTAACCGGGAAAGGTCCTGAAACACTTCAAAATTTAAACAATGTTAAACCATCAATCGTTGTTGAGAATTTGCAGGTCGGAGCTGAATTAATAGCGTCATGAACACGACCATTGCAGTCATAATGGGTGGTCTGTCGTCGGAACGGGAAATTTCGTTGCAATCTGGAAAAGCAATGCAACTCGCATGTGAACACCTGGGATATGAAACCATTTCCGTTGTTTTTGAAAAGGATATTATTCAACATTTGGATACTCTGCTTAATGTTGATTTGGTATTAATTGCTTTACACGGTGGAATGGGTGAAAATGGCCGTATTCAAGGCATGTTCGAAAGTCTGGGAATTCGATATACAGGTTCAGATGCATTGTCTTCAGCTATATGCATGGATAAACATATCAGTAAGTTGCTGGCAGAAGATGTTGGGATATTGACTCCAGGATGGATGAGAATAAAGAAAAGTGAACCCAAAAATAGGTCACAAATAAAATTTCCATGTGTAGTTAAGCCGAATAGTGAAGGCAGTACCATTGGCCTCACAATTGTAGAGCATGAAAATCAATTAAAAGAGGCCATCAACACAGCGTTCGATTATGATAATGAAATATTAATTGAGGATTACATAACAGGGAAGGATTTGACGGTTTCAATTGTTGAAGACAATATTTTACCCATAATCGAAATTAAACCTTCCCATGGACTTTATGACTACGAGTGTAAATATACGAAAGGAATGACTGAATATATTTGTCCTGCAGAGCTGGATAACAAATTATCAGATGAAATCAAAGAAACAACATTAGAAATATATAATCTGTTAAAATGTCGTCACTATGGACGAGTGGATTTTCGATTGGATGAAAATAATCAACATTGGTTTCTCGAGGTGAATACATTGCCCGGAATGACCGAGACCAGCTTGGTGCCAAAAGCAGCTAAAGCAGATAATATGACGTATGATCAATTGGTTCAAAAAATTATTAATCAAGCATTGAAATGAATATGGATATTCAATTCTACAATACGTTAACCAGAAAAAAAGAAAAATTTATTCCTGTTATAGATGGTAAAGTTTCGATGTATACCTGCGGCCCTACAGCATACAACCAAGCCCACATCGGTAATTTTCGTACGTTTCTTTTCGAGGATGTATTAAAACGGTTTCTGATGTTGGTGGGTTATGAAATTAATCATGTAATGAACATAACCGATGTGGATGATAAAACCATTAAAAAAGCTAATAATGAAAATATCAGTCTTAAGGAATTGACAGATAAATACACGAAAATATTTATGGAAGATCTCGAAACATTAAACATTCTTCCGGCTGATATTTTTCCAATTGCCACAGAACACGTAGATGATATGATTGTGATGATTAAGTCTCTTATTGATAAAGATCATGCGTATATAACGGATGACGGATCAGTCTATTTTTCGATAAAAACGTTTGAAGAATATGGTAAACTGACGAATTTAGATTTTGACAATCAAATTCAATCTGAACGGGTCGCTGCTGATGAATATAGCAAGGAAACCCCACAGGATTTTGCTTTGTGGAAAAGTTGGAAAGATGAAGATGGTGAAATAGGATGGGACTCACCCTGGGGCAAGGGCCGTCCGGGGTGGCACATAGAATGTTCAGCGATGTCAATAAAATATTTAGGGGATCATTTTGATATACATTGTGGGGGAGTAGATAATATATTTCCTCACCATGAAAATGAAATTGCCCAAAGCCGCTGCTCGTTCGGATCTCCTTTTGTAAATGTTTGGATGCATAGTGAGCATTTAAATCTGGAAGATGAAAAAATGAGTAAAACATTAGGGAATATTTTATCTGTTCCATCGCTGGTTAAAAAAGGGTACACACCTGAATCCATTCGTTTTGCATTAATCAGCAGTCACTATCGGACAAAAATAGCATTTTCTGAGACAAAATTGACTGAATCAAAGAAAGCTGTCCATCGAATTAACGAAGTGTATGATCGATTAAAAACACTCCAAAAAACTGGGACTTCTCTTCCAAATGAGTATGAAGATTTTGTTGCTGCTTTGAGCGATGATTTAAATACACCTAAAGCGCTCGGGATTCTATTTTCTTATATTAAAAAAATAAACAAAAAAATGGATATAAGTTCTTTTTCTGAAAAAGAAACGGCTATGAGTATTCATTTTATTGAAAATGCTGATAAGATATTTTCATTATTAACCCATGATGGAAGAATACCTGAAGACATTTCCGCTTTGGTGTTAAAAAGAGATAAGGCAAGGAAAAGTAAAGATTGGCAATTATCAGATAAAATACGTGAGAAAATTAATCAAAAAGGGTGGATTGTTGAGGATTCTTCTGATGGTACTAAGTGTTATAAAGCGTAAGTTGAACGCCTATTCATGCTATAAACTATAAAAAAAAATTATTATCTTACAAAAACTCTATTGCAGGTTATTTATTTTTATAATTAATTTTGGAGGCTTTGCATTACCTGGTTTTCGATTTTTTATTATTCTTTGATTATCGACGGCCAGGTGGGGTTGTATCGAATGATTCGAAAAAATAAACCCGACTTGCCACCGTAGCTCAGTTGGTAGAGCAACTGATTTGTAATCAGTCGGTCGGGGGTTCGAGTCCCTTCGGTGGCTCACGCTTATTAATAATGTGAAAAGTCTGTTGGGGGAGATGGCCGAGCGGTCAATGGCAGCAGACTGTAAATCTGCCGGCGTACGCCTACGGAGGTTCGAATCCTTCTCTCCCCACAACATTATGCGGGTGTAGCTCAGTTGGTAGAGCATCAGCCTTCCAAGCTGAGGGTCGAGAGTTCGAATCTCTTCGCCCGCTCATGCCAACAAATGGACTTGCAAAGAGCGCCTGGCTAAAATCTGCCTACGTAGCTCAGTTGGTAGAGCACTTCCTTGGTAAGGAAGAGGCCACCGGTTCAAGTCCGGTCGTAGGCTCAATGCAAAGCGGTGATTGAACAAATAAACAAGGAAATCGAAAGATGTCTAAGGAAAAATTCGACCGAACAAAACCACACGTTAATATCGGAACGATAGGTCACGTGGACCACGGAAAGACCACATTGACGGCGGCCATCACGATGGTGCAGTCAGCTCGAGGTATGGC
>JADFRD010000003.1:15114-62388 GCA_022561485.1 Fidelibacterota bacterium
CCGGTATAGTGACGTTGCCGGAAGGCACAGAAATGGTGATGCCGGGTGATAATATTGTGATGGATGTAGAAATGATTACATCGATAGCCATGGATAAGGAATTGCGTTTTGCTATTCGTGAAGGCGGACGCACTGTGGGCGCCGGTGTTGTAACGGAGATTGTTGAGTAGACTATGGCTGGTAACAGCAAGAGAGACATAATCCAAATTGAAAGTACTGCTGGTACAGGATATCGTTATACGGTCACTAAAAGCAGACGTTTGCATCCGAATCGTGTTGAGTATAAAAAATATGATCCGATCATTCGCAAACATGTGATCTTTAAAGAAACGAAATAGCTGAAATAGCAGAAATGAGAAGTTCAATTATCAATCATAGGAGTGTAGCTCAAGTGGTAGAGCACCGGTCTCCAAAACCGGGGGTTGAGGGTTCAAGTCCTTCCACTCCTGCGAAATAGATCAAGTTCTTTCAAAAAGGAATATATGATTAAAAAAACGCAAAAGTTTTTTAGTGAAGTACAAGTGGAAATGAAAAAAGTTTCGTGGCCGACGTGGGTTGAATTAAAAGGTTCAACTTATGTGGTCATTGGGCTATCATTATTGATTGGTGTTTTCTTGTTTTTCATTGACATCCTTCTTTCAAGAGCCATGAACGTGCTGCTCTAGTATGGAATGGTATACATTAAGAGTGATTTCCGGTAAAGAGCGGAAAATTCGAGAAAACATACTGTATGAAGTTGAATTGGCTGACAGGCAGGATGATATACAAGAAATTTTGGTTCCATCCGAAAATATTATTGAAATGAAAGATGGGAAAAAGAAGATTCGCAATAAAGTTTTTTTCCCGGGATATTTACTGGTACAGATGGATTTGAATAAAGAATCGCGTTATTTGATTGAAAATGCAACCGGAGTGATGAATTTTGTTGGTCCGCACAACGAACCTGAGCCCGTTAAATCTGAAGAAATCAATCGTATAATCGGTGTTGTGGAAAGCGGAGATGCCAGGGAACTGAATAAAACTCCGTATCGAGTAGGAGATCATGTAAAAGTAACAGATGGGCCCTTTTTGGATTTTTCCGGATATGTACAGGAAGTCAATAATGACAAGCAAAAAATAAAAGTGTCTGTTAGTATCTTTGGTCGTCCAACTCCTGTAGAGTTGAATTATTTGCAAGTAGAACTTGAAAAATAGGTATTGTCGAAAATGGCAAAAAGAGAAATAGGATTTATCAAATTACAAATACCCGCAGGTCAAGCAAATCCTGCGCCGCCAGTGGGTCCTGCATTGGGGCAGCATGGTGTAAATATTATGGAATTTTGTAATACATTTAACGCTGCCACAAAGGAACAAATGGGTACGATTATTCCAGTGGAAATTACCGTTTTTTCTGATCGCAGCTTTACTTATATAACAAAAACTCCTCCGGCTGCGGTATTATTGAAGAAAGCAGCGAATATTCAAAAAGGATCCGGCGAACCCAATCGTAAAAAAGTGGGTAAAGTGACTGAAAATGATTTAAAAGAAATTGCTAAAATTAAGATGCCGGATCTCAATGCAAATACAATTGAGCAGGCAGTCGAAATGATCAGAGGAACAGCCAGAAGTATGGGGCTTGAGGTACAATAATTATGAAAATTTCAAAACAAAAAAAAGGAGTTGCTAACCACCTCGATCGTATGAAAGAGTATTCAATTGATGATGCTTTGGCGTTGTTGAATGAGTTAAAATATGTCAAGTTTGATGAAACAATTGATGTTTCAATGAACCTGGATGTAGACCCCAGGCATGCTGAAGAGAATATTCGTGTCACCACCAGTTTGCCTCATGGTACTGGTAAAGATGTAAGTGTATTGGTTTTAACGCGTGGTCCTAAAGAAAAAGAAGCTCTGGAAGCGGGAGCTGATTTTGTTGGAAATGATGATTTCCTAGAGAAAATTAAAGGTGGATGGTCAGATGTTGATAAAATTATCGCAACGCCTGATATGATGGCCGACTTGGGAAAACTGGGAAGAATATTAGGACCCAAAGGTCTTATGCCCAATCCCAAGAGTGGTACTGTCACAATGGATGTGGGCAAAGCTGTAAAAGAAATAAAAGCCGGTAAAGTTGAATTGCGCGTGGAAAAAAATGGGATCATCCATACTGTTTGCGGGAAAGCTTCTTTTGATCAATCAAAATTAAAAGAAAATATAAAAGCAATATATGACACAGTTATTAAAGAAAGGCCTGCTTCAGTCAAAGGGACATATTTTAAGAAAATGACTATTTCATCGACGATGGGTCCTGGTATTAAAATAGATTTAGCAACCTTAAGGTAGAAAGATGCCAAATTCAAAAAATATTGAATTACTTGCGGAATTAAAAGATAAGCTCAGTCGCGCAAAGGCTGTCTATTTCACAGATTATCTTGGATTAGATGTGTCCAGCATTACTGACTTACGGAGTCAATTTTTCAACGCTGATGTGGAATATACTGTAGCTAAAAACACACTGTTAAAAATTGCGGCAAAAGAAAATAATATTGAAGGTATAGATGAATTTTTAACCGGACCAACAGCTATTGCGATATCGTATGATGATCCTTCAAGTCCGGCAAAAGTAATCATGGCATTTTCGAAAGAACATAATAAGCCTAATGTAAAAGGAATCCTCTTTGAAGGGAATGTTCTTTCTGGGGACGAATTTCAGCGAATAGCTAATTTACCAAGCAAACCAGAATTATTATCACAGCTTGTTTCAATGTTTCAAAGTCCGTTGACCAAGCTGGTGGGTACCTTGAGTGCGCCAATGATGAATACAGTAAATGTATTGAATAATCTAAAAGAACAAAAATCTGAGTAATAAATAGAAGGAGTGATACAACATGGCTGAAGTTAAAAGAGCCGATGTGCTAAGTTACCTTGAAACTGCAAACATGATGGAAATTTCTGATTTGATATCAGAAATTGAAGAAAAATTTGGCGTTACAGCTGCTGCTCCAGTAGCTGTTGCTGCTGCACCCGCTGCTGGTGATGCTGAAGCTGCCGAAGTAAAAGATTCTTTTGATGTCGTCATTACAGAAGTAGGTCAATCCAAAATCAAAGTGATCAAAGTTGTACGTGCAGTAACAGACCTCGGTTTAAAAGAAGCCAAAGATTTGGTGGATTCTGCCCCGAAGGCAATTAAAGAGGGTGTTACACAAGCTGAAGCTGATGAGTTAAAAGCCAAGCTTGAAGAAGCTGGTGCAACTATCGAGTTGAAATAAATTATCACGGACGATAATTCATATACATCATGTTTTCAACCGTAACAAAGGAGGCTTAATTGGGAGCCACAACTAAGAGTACGTCCAGTAGGATTTCATTCTCTAAAATTTCTTCCGTTGTAGATATGCCAGATCTCCTGGCTCTGCAAAAAGATTCATTTGAGGAATTTTTACAAGAAAATATTTCAGATGATGAACGTTTGCCGATTGGTCTGGAAGGTGTCTTTCAAAATGTATTTCCATTAGAAGACACCCACAGAAATTATGTTTTGGAATTCAGTAATTATTTTCTTGGTTTACCCAAATATACACCGGGAGAGTGCATAGAAAGAGGAGTTACATATTCAGTTCCCCTTAAAGTGCGACTGGTTTTGCATATCACTGATGAAGAAGATAAGAATAAATATGCCCAATCAATTGAACAGGAAGTCTATTTCGGTAATATACCATATATGACCGACAAAGGCACTTTTGTCATCAATGGCGCTGAACGTGTGATTGTATCACAATTGCAACGGTCGCCTGGTGTATTCTTTGATGAAAGTATTCACCCGAATGGTACGAAATTATTTCAAGCTCGGATTATTCCGTTTAGAGGGTCTTGGGTTGATTTCACTACCGATATAAATGATTGTCTTTTTGCTATTATTGATCGCCGCAGGAAATTCCCCGTAACAATGCTGCTAAGGGCATTGGGATATTCTACGAATAAAGATATTTTTGAAGCATTTGGTTGCATTAAATCATTTGGACTTTCTGACAAAAATATAGATAATGCTTTAGGCTTTACATTGGTCGAAGATATGATTGATGAGTTAACAGGTGAAATATTTTATGAAGGTGGAACTGAAGTTAATCAAGAGGTCATTGATACATTAAAAGAAGCGGGCATTAAATCCATTGATGTTGTTGATGGAAATAAAAGTTTTGCTGCTATGTTATTAATGAACACAATGGAGAAAGACCCGACACATAATACAGAAGAAGCATTGGGTGTGCTTTATCAATTATTGCGTTCTGGGGATCCGCCAAATCTTGAAACGGCTCAAAAATTTATTGAGCGAATATTCTTCAGTCCTAAAAAATATGACTTAGGCCAAGTTGGACGATATCGGTTGAATCAACAGTTTAATTTAAATGTACCCATTGAAAATACTGTTTTAACCATGGATGATATTATTCAGGTTCTGTTATTTCTTATTGAAATGCGCAAAGGTGAACGTGGCCCTGACGATATTGATCACTTAGGTAATCGTCGTGTAAAAACGATTGGTGAACAGTTAACGAATCAATTCAGTGTTGCATTAAGCAGAATGTTACGCACGATTTTCGAGCGTATGAATCTCAGAGAGCAGGAATCTATTACACCGCAAGATTTGATAAACTCTCGCGTGGTAACAACTGTAATCAATACATTTTTTGGAACCAGTCAGTTATCACAGTTCGGCGATCAAACAAACCCGTTGGCAGAAGTCACTCATAAGCGTCGTATTTCTTCGCTCGGGCCAGGTGGCTTAACTAGAGAAAGAGCCGGATTTGAAGTTCGTGACGTACATTATACTCATTATGGTCGTTTGTGTCCAATTGAGACGCCTGAAGGTCCAAATATCGGTTTGATATCATCACTGGCTTTATTTGCAATCGTAAATCATCACGGTTTTATTGAAGCTCCTTACAGGATTCTCGATAAAAAGGGAAAGAATTCATACGCAACTAAAAAAGTAAAATATTTATCAGCTGATGATGAAGACCGGGTGATGGTTGCCCAGGCAAATGCGAATTTGGATAAAAATAATCGTTTGTCAGACGATGTTATTCGTGGTCGTATTCGGGGTGATTTCCCGATGGTTGAGCCAGGTAAAGTTGATTTTATGGACGTTTCGCCAAATCAAATTTTAAGTGTTGCAGCTGCATTGATTCCATTTTTGGAACATGATGATGCCAACAGAGCATTGATGGGATCAAATATGCAGCGCCAATCCGTACCGTTGATGAAACCGACTGCTCCAATCGTTGGAACAGGTTTAGAACGTAAAGTTGCACGAGATTCCAGAACATGTATTTCGTCCCCTGTCGATGGAATGGTTGAATATGTAGATTCGGAAAAAATAATCATTCGATCAAATGAAATTCCGGATGAATTGGCTCTGACTGCACACACGAATTTAATAGAAATAAAGCTGCAAAAATATCATCGGACAAATCAAAATACATGTCATAATCAGAAACCACTCGTCGGAATTAATCAAAAGGTGAAGGTGGGAGACATATTAGCTGATGGTGCCTCTAGTGATGGTGGAGAATTGGCCCTGGGTCAAAATATAGCTGTAGCCTTTATGCCGTGGCGCGGTTATAATTTTGAAGATGCAATCGTTATCAGTGAACGACTGGTTAAAGATGATATATATACTAGTATTCATATAAATGAAATTGAGTTAGAAATTCGTGATACAAAACGAGGTGAAGAAGAACTTACAGCTGAAATTCCCAATGTGAGCGAAGATGTAACTCGGCAACTTGATGAGCGAGGTATTATTCGTCTTGGGGCTAAAGTAAAACAGGGAGACATCCTGATTGGAAAAGTAACACCAAAAGGAGAAACAGATCCTACGCCGGAAGAGAAATTACTTCGTGCAATTTTTGGTGAAAAAGCCGGTGAAGTAAAAGATGCATCTAAAATGGCAGAGCCTGGAATTAAAGGCGTCGTCATCAATACGAAACTTTTTGAAAAGAAAAAGAAAATCTCTAAAAAAGAATTGAGAGTATCTATCATTGCTTTTCAAAGAGAGACCATGGAAAAGAAACAGGCCTTGAAAAAAGAACGTGACGAAAAATTGCTTATCTTACTCAAAGGTCAAATTTCAAGAGGTATTCGTGACAAGGCTACTGGTAAAACGCTTATTAAAAAATCAACCAGGCTGACGATCAAGCGAATAAAATCATTTGATTTGGAACGTTTTGCTCAAGATTCACCTTGGGTTGAAGATGTTGATGCTTGGAAAAAAATTAAAACAGTCTGGCACTCCTATCGAAAAGAATGGCAGGCGATTGAAGATCACCTTGAGCGTGAAGTATTTAAGTTGCGCGTAGGGGATGAATTGCAGCCTGGTATATTGCAATTAGCAAAAGTGTATGTTGCCAGTAAGCGTAAAATCCAAGTGGGCGATAAAATGGCTGGCCGGCATGGAAATAAAGGTGTTGTTGCTACAATCGTACCAGAAGAGGATATGCCTTTCATGGAAGATGGAACTCCAATTGATATTGTGTTAAATCCGTTAGGTGTGCCTTCTCGTATGAACCTTGGCCAGTTGTATGAAACAATGCTTGGCTGGGCAGGAGATATTCTTGGTTGTCGCTACGAAACGGCTGCTTTTGACGGTGCATCACCCGAAGATGTACAAGCTGAACTAAAAAAAGCTAATTTACCTGATACGGGTAAAATTTCTTTGGTTGATGGGCGGTCCGGTGAAAAATTTGAAAATCCTGTAACGGTTGGCATAATTTACATGATGAAATTGAGCCACATGGTTGAGGATAAAATGCATGCTCGTTCGACTGGACCATACTCATTGATCACGCAACAACCATTGGGCGGTAAAGCTCAATTTGGCGGGCAGCGTTTTGGTGAAATGGAATGCTGGGCACTGGAAGCTTACGGTGCCGCATGTACTTTGCAAGAGATCCTGACAGTGAAATCTGACGATGTAGATGGGCGATCCAAAGTGTATAATGCCATCGTTCGCGGAGATGATTTGCCCGAATTTGGTTCTCCGGAATCATTTAGCGTTCTGATTAAAGAGCTGCAAGGACTTGGCTTAGATATTGAACTTGAATAAAGGAGGATAACGTTTTGACGTTCATTCAATCCACAAAAATCGATACATCAAAAAAATACGAATCTATCACCATTAGTTTATCATCGCCGGAAATGATCCTGACGCGATCCTATGGTGAAGTCTTAAAACCTGAAACAATCAATTACCGCTCTTACAAGCCTGAAAAAGATGGTCTTTTTTGTGAAAAGATTTTTGGCCCTGTAAAAGATTACGAATGCCACTGTGGTAAATATAAAGGTATTCGCTATCGTGGTATTATTTGTGATCGTTGTGGTGTAGAGGTTACACGCAAACGAGTACGTCGTGAAAGAATGGGGCACATTACTCTTGCTGTTCCGGTCGTACATATTTGGTATTTGAGATCGATCCCAAGCAAATTGAGTTACTTATTGGGCTTAAGCACAAAAAACCTTGAAAGAATCATCTATTATGAAGTGTATTGCATCATTAATCCGGGCGCGAGTGGCCGTGAAGAAAATGAACTCATTGATGAAGAAGAATTTTTAGAATTAGAGACAAAATATGGTTTCTATGCAGTGGGTGAAGAAGAGCGTGATAATGATGACTTTTTTTATGCTGCTATGGGTGGAGAAGCAATGCGTGACATGCTCGCTCGTATTAACATGACAGAGTTGAAAAATAATTTAGTAGAGATTATAAACACATCACGATCTAAACAAAAAAAGCAAGATGCCTTAAAACGTTTGAAGGTTGTAAAAGCATTTTTACCAACTGCGAAAAAGAAAAAGCTGAACAAGCCTGATTGGATGGTTATATCTGTCCTTCCTGTTATGCCGCCTGAATTAAGGCCATTGGTTCCGTTGGATGGCGGTCGTTTTGCCGCAAGTGATTTGAACGATCTTTATCGCAGAATCATTATAAGAAATAATCGTTTGAAGCAATTGATGGAGATTAAAGCTCCCGATGTCATTTTGCGGAATGAAAAACGCATGCTTCAAGAGTCGGTGGATGCATTATTTGATAATAGTCGTCGAAAAACAGCTATTCGATCAGGTACCCGCAGACCATTGAAATCGATATCAGATATGCTTCGGGGTAAAACCGGGCGATTCCGCCAGAATCTTTTGGGTAAACGTGTTGATTATTCGGGACGTTCTGTTATCGTTGTTGGGCCGGATTTAATGTTGCATGAATGTGGTTTGCCAAAGAAAATGGCTTTGGAATTATTCAAACCACACATGATTCATGAATTGATGAAGCGCGGTCTTGCACAAACACCCCGTGGGGCTAAATTGATGATAGAAAGCAGTGATCCTGTTGTTTTCAAAGTTTTAGAGTATGTTGTCGAGGGACACCCTGTGCTGTTAAACCGTGCCCCAACCTTGCACCGATTGGGGATTCAGGCATTTCAACCAATCCTCGTCGATGGAAAAGCTATTAAAATTCATCCATTAGTATGTGCTGCGTTTAATGCTGATTTTGATGGTGATCAAATGGCCGTGCACATACCTCTTTCATTGCAAGCGCAAATAGAGGCGCGCGTGTTGATGCTATCAAGTCATAACATTCTTCATCCCGCTAACGGTAAACCGATTGCGATTCCGTCACAGGATATGGTTTTGGGCTTCCATTATTTAACTAGACCGCGCAAAGGGGCAAAAGGAGAAGGAAAGAGTTTTGGGAATTTCCAGGAATTATTGATGGCATATGAAAATAAAGTAGTTAATATGAATGCTATTATCAATATCCGCCACAATAGTAAATGGTATAAAAACACAACCGTGGGTCGAGTTATTTTTAATTCAATCATGCCTGAAGAACTTGAATATTTTGATGGCATTATCAGCAAAACTTCTATTCAGAATATTGTGAATGACTCATATCTGTTAGCAGGTAATTTTAAGACGGTAGAATTCCTTGATAAATTAAAGGATCTTGGGTTTGAAATGGCTACGAAGAGTGGTTGTTCAATTTCAATCAGTGATATTTTAATTCCAGAGGATAAGCATAAAATTATCGATGATGCGTCGAAAGAAGTGTCTGCAATTCAAAGTAAGTATGACAGGCATGTTCTGACGGAAGGTGAACGTTATAATAAAGTTATCGACGTATGGACTCATGCAACAAATAAAGTTGCAGCATCGATGATGGACGCATTGCGTCAGGATTCACAAGGATTTAATCCTGTATTTATGATGGCAGATTCTGGTGCCCGTGGTAGTCAAGACCAGATTAAACAATTGGCCGGTATGCGTGGGTTGATGGCGAAACCGAAAAAATCCATGACAGGAAGTAAAGGTGAAATTATTGAATCACCTATTACATCTAACTTTAAAGAAGGGCTTTCCGTGTTGGAATATTTTATTTCAACTCACGGTGCTCGTAAAGGTTTAGCAGATACAGCTCTTAAAACTGCTGATGCAGGATATTTGACCAGACGATTGGTTGACGTAGCTCAAGATGTTGTGATTTATGAAGTAGATTGTGGTACCATTAACGGTATTACAATCTCTGATTTAAAAGAAGGTGAAGAAATTATTGAACCTTTAGCAGATCGTGTGCTGGGTCGTACCATTCTGGATGACCTTATTTTAGAAGGTAAAACAAAGATCAAGAATGGGCAGTTGATTTCTGAAAAGGAAGCAAACCTTTTTGATACACATAATATTGAAAGCGTACGAATTCGTTCAGTCCTGACTTGCGAATCCCGTCGCGGTGTATGTGCAAAGTGTTATGGTTGGAATTTATCCACCCATAATCATGTAAATATCGGTACCGCTGTCGGAATTCAAGCAGCGCAAAGTATCGGTGAACCAGGGACACAGCTTACGCTAAGAACGTTCCATATCGGTGGTACTGCCACACGTATTATTGAACAGTCTGAAATGACGACTAAGTATGCTGGAAGTATTAAATATTCAGAACGTATGGAAGTTGCAAAAACGAATAATGAAGATGGAACCAGCGTAGCCCGTTGTATGGTTCGCCATGCGAAAATCACTGTTGTAGATAAAGACGGTAAGGAATTACATTTTTATAATGTTCCTTATGGCGCTGATGTGTTAGTAGAAGATGGTGAAAAGATAAAATCCGGATCGGTATTATTCCAATGGGATCCTTACACGGATATCATTCTTGCCAGGCAAACAGGTAAAATTCAATTGAAGGATTTTATTGAAGATGAAACCTACAAGATTGAGTCAGTCGAAAGTGGTAAGAAGCGAATGGTTATCGTCGAAGCAAGGGATCGACAGTTGAGTCCTCATGTAGATATTGTTGACAAAAACGATAAAATCCTTTCCGGTGGTACAATCCTTCCGGTGAAAGCAACATTAGTCGTTCGTGATGGTCAACAGATCAAACAGGGGCAAATTTTGGTAAAGATTCCGAAAGATATTGGTAAAACACGCGATATTACGGGTGGTTTACCGCGTGTTGCAGAATTGTTCGAAGCGAGAAAACCGAGTAATCCTGCCGTTGTGAGTGAAATAGATGGAACGGTACAATTTGGTGAAATCAAAAGAGGTATTCGAAAAATCAATGTTGTAAGCTCAGATGAAGACGTTCGGAAATATTCAATACCTTATGGTAAACATATTATTGTACACGAAGGTGATTATATCACTGCCGGTACAGCACTGTGTGAAGGGTCTATTTCACCTACGGATATATTAAATATTTTGGGTCCGGGAAAAGTCCGTGAATATTTGGTGAATGAAATCCAGGAAGTATATCGTCTCCAAGGTGTGAAAATCAATGATAAACACATTGAAACAATTGTCCGTCAGATGATGCAGAAGATCAATGTTGAAGATCCCGGGGATAGTAAATACATGCAAGGCGATCGCGTCGACAAGGTGGAGTTTTTTGAGGCGAGTCGTCTACTGATGGAAATGACCGTCATAAAAACTGTTGGAGATTCTGACCTTGAAGTGGATTCGCTGGTTGACAAGGCTGAACTGCGAGAAATAAATAAAGCATTGAAAGAAAGTGGGAAAGTATCCGCTACGACGCGTAAGCCAAAACCGGCCACATTCAAACCTCTTTTAATGGGTATTACGCAAGCATCATTAAATGTAGAAAGTTTCATTTCTGCAGCCTCATTTCAGGAAACAACTCGAATACTAACGGATGCAGCAGTGGAGTGTAAGACGGATTACTTACAAGGATTGAAAGAAAATATTGCAGTAGGTCGATTAATTCCAGCCGGTACGGGAACACCTGGATTAAATAAAATTTTGGTTGAGGACCCTGATTCCTTAGTAGTTGAAGACCCTATAGCAGAAGCATTCGTTTAATATAAAATAAATAACATATTCCTCTAAAAACAATTGACTAAAAAACTAAATCAATGGTAATTTTGCTGGCTTTTTAGGAACTGATATGCCGACGATAAATCAATTAATAAGAAAAGGACGTAAAGTCGTAACGAAGAAAACGGCTACGCCTGCGTTAACTGGCAACCCCCATAAAAGGGGGGTTTGTATGCGTGTTTATACGACAACGCCTAAAAAACCAAATTCTGCTCTTCGGAAAGTTGCGCGTGTTCGCCTGACAAATGGTCGGGAAGTGAATGCGTATATCCCCGGAGAAGGGCACAATCTTCAAGAGCACTCAATTGTATTAATTGAAGGTGGTCGTGTGAAAGATTTGCCAGGAGTTAGGTATCATATTGTTCGGGGAACATTAGATACGGCAGGAGTTTCAGATCGCAGAACCAGTCGCTCGCGTTATGGCACTAAGAAACCGAAATAAAATTTATGAGACGTAGAAGACCAGAACGAAGACAGATTTTACCTGATCCGGTTTATAATGACCTTTCAGTAGCGAAATTTATTAACTATTTAATAAAAGGCGGTAAGAAAGGCATCGCAGAAAAAATATTTTATTCTGCAATGGACTCGATTAAAAATAAGACGAAAACAGACGGGTTTAAAATTTTTGAGACTGCAATTGAAAAAACTCAACCAATGGTTGAAGTAAAATCAAGAAGAATCGGTGGTGCAACTTACCAAGTTCCAATTGAAGTGCCGATCAGGCGTCGTTTTTATTTGGCTTCTCATTGGATAATTAATGCAGCTAAAGGTAGAAAAGGTAAACCAATGTCAGATAGGTTGGCTTTGGAGTTAGTTGCTGCTGCGAATGATGAGGGTGGTGCCATTAAGAAAAAAGATGATACGCATCGCATGGCTGAAGCAAACAAAGCATTTGCCCATTTTCGTTAAGATTTAGATTATGAAACATATTCCATTAGATAGAGTTCGCAATATCGGAATCATGGCACACATTGATGCTGGTAAAACCACTTTGACGGAGAGAATCCTCTATTATACTGGTCGAACTCATAAAATCGGTGAAGTTCATGAGGGTGGCGCTATAATGGATTGGATGGAGCAGGAAAAAGAACGTGGTATCACAATCACATCTGCTGCAACAACAGCGATTTGGCAGGATTACAGAATTAATATTATTGATACTCCTGGCCATGTTGATTTCACTGTAGAGGTTGAGCGTTCTCTGCGTGTACTGGATGGTGCTTGCGCTGTTTTTTGTGCTGTTGGCGGTGTGGAGCCTCAAAGTGAGACCGTATGGCGTCAGGCAGATAAGTATGATGTACCTAGAATTGCATTTGTAAATAAAATGGATCGAGTGGGTAGTGATTTCTTTAACGTACTCGAAATGATAAAAGATCGTCTCGGTGCCAATCCTCTTCCGATAGTTATACCTATCGGCTCTGGTGATATGTTTACTGGTATTATTGATTTGCTGACAATGCAGGCGATTTTATATAACGAATCTTCTTTGGGTGCCCGTTTTGAATATAGTGAAATTCCTCATGACCTGATTGAAGAAGCAGAAAAATGGCGTCATAATTTGATTGAAGAAACGGCAACATACGACGAAAATTTGATGGAAAAATATCTCAATGAAGAAGAAATATCAGTTGAGGAAATTAAAGCTGCCGTTCGAAAAGGTTGTATTGATAATACATTTATCCCGACACTTTGTGGTTCTGCATTTAAAAATAAAGGCGTACAAAGATTATTAGATGCTATTGTGGATTTTATGCCGTCACCAAAAGATATAGGCAAAATACACGGTTTGGATCCATTCGATTCTGATATTCATATCACTCGCGAGTCTGACCCGGATCAACCATTTAGTGCCTTGGCCTTTAAAATAATGACAGATCCCCATGTAGGGAAGTTAACCTACATGCGAGTCTATTCGGGTAAATTGAAAAAAGGGTCATATGTTTTTAATGCTAATACGAGGAAGCGTGAGCGCATCAGTAGAATTTTATTAATGCATGCTAATAAACGTGAAGAACTCGAAGAAGTAACTGCAGGAGAAATTGTTGCAGCAGTTGGTCTAAAAAAGACATTTACAGGAAACACGCTTTGCAATGAGGATGATCCTATTTTATTAGAATCCATGGACTTTCCCGAGCCTGTGGTAGAAGTTTCTGTTGAACCCGCTTCAAAGGCAGATCAAGAAAATTTATCCAAAGCTTTAGTAAAGCTTGGCGAGGAAGACCCTACTTTTAAAGTCTCAATTAATCAAGATACAGGGCAGACGATTATTGCTGGCATGGGTGAGTTGCATTTAGAAATTTTAGTAGATCGACTCTTTAGAGAATTTAATGTCCAAGCTTTTGTTGGTAAACCGCAGGTAGCATTCACAGAAGCGATTACCAAACGCGTGGAAGATGTGGAAACGAAATTTATTCGTCAATCCGGTGGTCGCGGTCAGTATGGGCATGTTGTCATTAATGTCGAACCTAACGAGTTGGGTAAGGGGTTTCATTTTGAAAATAAAATTGTGGGTGGAGTAATACCCAGAGAGTATATCTCATCTATCAGCAGGGGTATTGAAGAAGCTTTGAAAAACGGTATTGTTGCCGGTTATCCTCTTGAAGACGTGAGAGTCGAATTAATTTTTGGTTCATATCACGATGTTGATTCTTCGGAAATGGCCTTTAAAATTGCTGGTTCGATGGCGATCCAAGAGGCATGTCGCAAGGCAAAACCGGTTTTGATGGAACCTATTATGCAGGTTGAGGTGATTGTACCTGAAGAATACCTTGGAGATGTTATGGGTGATATCAATTCTCGAAGAGGAAATGTCCAGGGAATGGATCAGCGAAATGATGCGCAGGTTATCAATGCCCAAGTTCCTTTGAGTAGTATGTTTGGATACGTAACAGATTTAAGGTCACTGACTCAGGGAAGAGCTGTTTTCCATATGGAGTTTGCTGAATACAGGCAAGTTCCGGCGAGTGTGGAAACAGAAATTATAGAAAAAGTACATGGAAAAGCTTCATAAAGTTCAAGTAACGGAGTAAAGAGATGTCTAAGGAAAAATTCGACCGAACAAAACCACACGTTAATATCGGAACGATAGGTCACGTGGACCACGGAAAGACCACATTGACGGCGGCCATCACGATGGTGCAGTCAGCTCGAGGTATGGCGGAGATGCGTTCATTTGACAGTATAGATAACGCCCCGGAAGAGCGGGCTCGAGGAATTACGATTCAGACAGCCCATGTGGAGTATGAGACAGAGAACCGTCATTATGCCCATGTAGATTGTCCGGGTCACGCGGATTATATTAAGAATATGATTACGGGTGCAGCCCAGATGGATGGAGCTATATTGGTAGTCAGTGCAGCAGATGGTCCAATGCCGCAGACGCGGGAGCACGTTTTATTGGCCCGTCAGGTGAATGTACCCAGTATGGTGGTATTTATGAATAAGACAGATCAGGTAGATGATCCGGAGCTATTGGAGCTTGTGGAGATGGAATTAAGGGATCTGTTGAATGAGTATGAGTTTCCGGGAGATGATACCCCGATAATAATGGGAAGTGCATTAAATGCATTGAGTAATCCCGGTGATGAAGCGGCCAATAAATGTATTGTTGATTTGATGGAAGCCTGTGACAGTTTTATCCCGGAGCCGAAGCGAGATATAGATAGACCCTTTTTAATGCCGGTGGAAGATGTTTTTTCCATTACAGGTCGCGGAACGGTGGGTACCGGCCGTATTGAACGAGGCATCGTTAAGGTTGGTGATGTAGTAGAAATGATTGGAATGGGTAAGCATAAGAAGACCACGGTTACGGGTGTAGAGATGTTCAGGAAGCTGCTGGATGAAGGCCGGGCAGGTGATAATGCAGGATTATTGCTTCGTGGCGTTGATAAGGAAGAGTTGAAGCGAGGGATGGTATTGGCGGCGCCCGGTTCAATTACCCCCCATACAAAGTTTAAGGCGAATGTATATGTATTGAAGAAGGAAGAAGGTGGACGTCACACGCCCTTTTTCAATGGATATCGTCCGCAGTTTTATTTTAGGACCACAGATGTAACCGGTATAGTGACGTTGCCGGAAGGCACAGAAATGGTGATGCCGGGTGATAATATTGTGATGGATGTAGAAATGATTACATCGATAGCCATGGATAAGGAATTGCGTTTTGCTATTCGTGAAGGCGGGCGCACTGTGGGCGCCGGTGTTGTAACGGAGATTGTTGAGTAAAGGATAGAACGTGGCCAATCAAACTATACGAATTAGTCTCAAAGCTTACGATCATCAACTGTTGGATAAATCCACAGAGAAAATTGTAAAAACTGCTAAATCAACCGGAGCTGTTATTTCTGGTCCAATTCCAATGCCTACAAAACGGACTATCTACACAGTCTTACGATCACCCTTTGTTGACAAGAAATCAAGAGAGCAATTTCAAACGAAAATTCATAAGCGGGTTGTCGATATTTTGAATTCAACACCTAAGACAGTTGAAGCATTAATGAAACTGGATTTGCCTGCGGGTGTTGATATCGAGATTAAGGTCTGATTATGCGTGGTCTCATAGGAAAGAAAATTGGAATGACGCAGATTTTTGGTGACGAGGGAACAGTCTTTCCGGTGACCATTGTAGAGGCTGGGCCTTGTGTTGTTACACAAATAAAGACTGATAAACAAGATGGTTATTCAGCTGTGCAGCTTGGTTTTGGAGAACGAAAAGAAAAACATACTAATAAGCCTATGAAAGGTTTGTTTTCAAAAGCAAATTTGTCTCCAAAAAAAGTATTGTCCGAGTTTGAACCCATTTCGGGTTTTGATTACAAAGTGGGGCAAGAGTTTGGTGCATCTATATTTAAAAAAGGTGATAAGGTCAATGTAACTGGTACGTCCAAAGGGAAAGGGTTTACCGGTGTTATGAAACGTCATGGCTTCAGTGGTGGTCCGGCAACTCATGGGCAAAGAGAATATTTACGATCACCGGGTTCAATCGGGCAAGGGTCTGATCCTTCCAGGGTTTTTAAAGGAATGAAAATGGCTGGCCATGCCGGTGTGCAGAAAGTCACTGTAAAGAACCTCGAAATAGTTAAAGTGGATAGTGAAAAAAATCAGCTGTTCATAAAAGGGGCGGTGCCTGGGGTCAATAACAGTTATGTACTGATTAAGAAATAATTATGGAATTGCAAGTTTATAAACAAGACGGTAGTAAAACTTCAAAGATGAAGTTGAATGAATCTGTATTTGGAATAACTCCAAATGAAGATGTTATTTATCGCGCAGTTCAATCAGAGCTGACCAATAGCCGGCAAGGAACCCATTCTGCGAAAAGTCGAGGAATGGTCCGGGGTGGAGGTCGCAAACCTTTCAAGCAAAAAGGTCGTGGTGTCGCCCGTGCTGGGTCTACTCGTTCGCCTTTGTGGCGTGGGGGCGGTACTGTCTTTGGGCCTCAGCCTCATGGCTATTCGTATAAAATGCCCAGGAAAATGAAACTATTGGCCCGTCGGTCTATATTGTCATATAAAGCAAATAATGACGGCTTAATTATTTTGGATGAAATAAGTGTAGATGAGCCTAAAACAAAAGAATTCATGAAAATTTTAAATGAATTAAATATTGCTGATAAAAAAGTGACCGTGTTACTGGGTGAATCAAAGACGAATGTTTTCCTGGCGGGTAGAAATATTCGAAATATTGCCATTTTGGAAGCTAAAAATGCAAGCACCTATGATTTAATTGATTGTGATGTGATTTTAACAGAAAAATCAGGTGTGGATGTTTTAACCAAACAATTAATGGTGCAATAATGTCCACAAGAGAAATAATTATTAAACCACTATTTACTGAAAAAATGAGCCGTCTGGAAGATTTAGAACGCAAGTACGCATTTCAAGTGGAGGGCTCTGCAAATAAAATTGAAATAAAATCTGCTATTGAAAAACGTTTTGATGTAGAAGTTGAGAAAGTTGCGACAATGAATCGTATAGGAAAGACCAAGCAAATGACAGTGAAAAGCGGTGGTAGAACAATCCGCACAAACGGTCGTCGGTCTAATTGGAAAAAAGCGGTTATTACATTAAAGGAAGGTTTTAATATTGACCTGGTAGGAGGCGAGTCCTAATCATGGGTGTGAGATCAATTAAACCTACCACTCCTGGAAATCGATTTGCTTCTCGTCCTGACTTTGCAGAGATTACCAAAAGTACGCCGGAAAAAAGTTTAACTGTTGCCAAGCGAAAAACCGGTGGCAGAAATAATAATGGTAGAATTACCTCACGCCATCGCGGTGGCGGCCATAAACAGCGTTATCGCATTATTGATTTTAAACGTGATAAGCATGATGTACCGGCAAAAGTTGTTGCGATTGAATACGATCCGAATCGTTCTGCAAATATCGCATTATTGCATTACGCAGATGGTGAGAAACGATATATACTTGCTCCGTTTGGCATAAAAGTAGGTGATACGATTACTTCAGGAGAAAACGCTCCTTTAAAAGTTGGAAATGCTTTGTCCCTAAAGAATATCCCAACGGGTATGATTGTTCATAATATAGAATTATTTCCGGGTAAAGGCGGGCAAATGGTTCGCAGCGCCGGTGCTGCAGCTCAGGTGATGGCTAGGGATGGCGGGTTTACGACGATAAAACTCCCATCTAATGAAATCCGGTTGATTCGTGACGAATGCTATGCAACGCTGGGTGAAGTTGGCAATAAATCACATGAGCAGGTTGTCTCTGGTAAAGCGGGTCGTTCTCGATGGTTAGGAATTAGGCCGAGAGTTCGCGGTGTCGCAATGAATCCGGTCGATCACCCCATGGGCGGAGGTGAGGGTAAATCTTCAGGTGGTCGTCATCCTACTACGCCTTGGGGTAAACCTACAAAAGGTTATAAAACACGAAAGAAGAAAAAGAAATCTAATGATTATATAGTGAAGAGGAGAAAGTAGGATGCCAAGATCTATAAAAAAAGGTCCGTTCGTGGATGAAAAACTTCTTAAAAAAATTCGTGCAATGGATGAAAGCGGGAAGAAAAGAGTTATCAAAACATGGTCGCGTCGTTCCATGGTTACACCTGATTTTGTCGGGCATACATTTGCTGTTCACAATGGGAATAAATTTATTCCGGTTTTTATTTCAGAAAACATGGTTGGGCATAAATTGGGTGAATTTGCACCTACAAGAATTTTTAGAATGCATTCAGGAGATAGAAAGTAATAATGGAAGCTCAAGCCATCAGCCGTTATGTAAGGCAGTCGCCGTACAAAATTCGAATAGTCATGGATGAAGTTCGGGGTAAAAAAGTGGGAGATGCGTTGAATTATTTACATTTTTCACCGAAAAAAGCTGCTAGCGTGCTTGAAAAGACCATCCGTTCAGCCGTAAGTAATCTATTACAAAAGGCTAAAGATTCGAATATTGATCCTGATGGATTAATCGTTTCAAAAGCATTTGTAAACGGTGGACCACATATGAAACGTATTCGCGCTGCTTCGATGGGAAGGGTCTCCAAATTAAATAAACCAACCAGTCATGTGACTGTCGTGGTAAGTGATACGTAAGGAGCAATTTTGGGACAAAAGACACATCCAATAGGTTTTCGTTTAATCGTCAATAGAAATTGGCGTTCGAATTGGTACGCGGACAAGTCATTTGCAAAAAATCTTGAAGAAGATGTTAGAATTCGTAAATATATTAAACTGCGTTTGCCAAACGCTGGTATTTCAAGAGTTGAAATTAATCGTACATCAAAAATTGTGACGGTTACCATTTATACTGCACGCCCGGGGATTGTTATTGGTAAAGGCGGTGAAGAAGTTGGGCGGCTAAAGCAGGAAATTAACCAGCTGACTGAAAAAGATGTCCAGATCAATATTTCTGAAATAAAACGCCCCGAACTGGATGCGGCTCTTGTGGGTGCAAACATAGCTCATCAATTGGTGAAAAAGATTTCTTACAGACGTGTGGTCGGTAAGGCGATACAATCAACAATGAGGATGGGTGCACAGGGTATCCGTATCAATGTGGCTGGTCGGTTAGGTGGCTCGGAAATTGCCAGAAGTGAAAAATTTCACCAAGGAAGAGTTCCTCTCCATACAATACGAGCGGATATTGATTATGCATTAACGGAAGCCGCTACGGCATACGGTGTCATTGGAATTAAAGTGTGGATTTGTAACGGGGAATCAGCTTAAGAGCTCATTATGTTAGAACCGAGAAAAGTAAAATTTAGACGACATCATCGAGGTCATCGTCGGGGAATGGCGAAAAGAGGAAATAAAGTCGCATTTGGAACTTATGGGCTGAAAGCGATGGGGCCGGGTTGGATCACCGCCAGGCAAATAGAAGCTGCCCGTATTACCATTTCACGGGTGGTACGTAAGACTGGTAAAATGTGGATTCGTATTTTCCCCGATAAACCGATTACTAAAAAACCTGCCGAAACTCGTATGGGTAAAGGTAAAGGTGCACCCGAATATTGGGTATCTGTTGTAAAACCGGGTCGTATTTTATTTGAAGTAGAAGGTGTCGATCGGGAAATGGCAGAGCTTGCATTTACAAATGCATCTCATAAATTACCCATTAAAACAAAAATCGTTGAACGGATAGAAGGATAATGAAGCGTTCTGTATTAACTGAAATGAATAGTGAAGAATTGGGAGTTAAGCTTCAAGAAGATTTAGAAGCTTTACAAAATTTGAGATTTCAAAAATCATTACAACAATTGGAAAATCCAGTTCAAATCAAATATTTAAGAAGAGAAATTGCCCAAATCAAAACAGCGATTAAAGAATATTCTAATGGCATTCGTGAAATAAAAGGTGCTCAATAATTATGGAACGTAAAAGACAATCTTTAACGGGTGAAGTCGTCAGTGCTAAAATGGAAAAAACCGTTGTGGTAAAAGTAACCAGACGAATTCAACATAAGGTTTATAAGAAAATTATTAATGACACTAAAAGGTATATGGCGCATGTGAGTAATGTTGTTCCAAAAACCGGAGATATTGTGCGCATTTCCTCCACAAGACCTATCAGCAAACATGTTTGCTGGAAGGTAAGTGAAATTATTCGAGAATCAGTAAAAGTTGGATAGAAAAAAGTGATTCAGTCAGAAACACGATTAAAAGTTGCAGATAATACGGGTGCGAAAGAAGTATTGTGCTTCAAGATCATTGGTGGTTCTAAAAGACGATATGCAACCGTTGGCGATATTATCGTCATAACGGTAAAAAATGCTATTCCGGGCGGTATGGTGAAAAAAGGTGAAGTGTCTCGTGCAGTGGTCGTAAGAACGCGGAAAGAAATTAGACGGAAAGATGGTACTTATATTCGGTTTGATGATAATGCAGCCGTATTGTTAGATAATGCGGGTGAGCCCAGAGGAACACGTATTTTTGGACCGGTTGCGCGTGAATTGCGCGATGGTGGTTACATGAAAATTGTTTCCATGGCCCCGGAGGTATTGTAATGCATATTAAGAAAAATATGACTGTGAGAGTTATTAGCGGAAATCACAAAGGATCAGAAGGCAAAGTGCTACACATTTTTCCTGATTCATATAAAGTAATTGTTGAAGGTGTTAATCTGGTAAAACGCGCAACTCGACCCACGCAGACAAATCCTTCCGGTGGTTTTATTGAGAAAGAAGCACCTTTACACATTTCAAATGTGTTACCTGTGTACAAAGGAAGTATTACCCGTGTTGGATATAAAAAATTAGATAATGGTCGTAAGGTACGAATTGCTGTAAAGACCGGAGACGAATTAGAATAAGATTATGGCTACAAAAGAGACAAAAAAAGAAACACCGAAAAAAACAACAGCTAAAAAACAAACTGCAAAAAAATCAACAGAAATAAAGCAGACTGTAAAAAAGCAACCTGAGAAAAAGAGTACTCCGAAAAAAAGCACTCACAGCAAATCGGTATATACACCCAATCTAAAAAAGCATTACAATGAAAAAATTGTTCCTGCATTAATAAAACAATTTGGTTATAAAAACATAATGGAAGTTCCACGTGTCACAATGATATCGTTAAATATTGGAATTGGTGATGCGAAAAATAATCCGAAAGCTTTAGAAAATGCTGTAGCAGAATTAACGCTGGTTACCGGACAAAAAGCTGTTGTTACTCGTGCAAGAAAAGATATTTCAAACTTCAAAGTACGTATCGGATACCCAGTTGGATGTAAAGTCAATCTCCGGGGAAATCGTATGTATGAATTTTTTGAAAGACTCATTTCAATCGCATTGCCGCGTACAAGAGATTTTAGAGGATTATCTTTCAAATCTTTTGATCGTAAAGGCAATTATTCTTTTGGTGTAAAAGAGCAAATTATTTTTACTGAAATAGATTATGACAAGGTGGACTCAATCAGAGGCATGGATGTCACCATTACGACGAGCGCATCTACGGATGATGAAGCCTACGGATTGTTAAAAGAATTTGGGTTTCCTTTGAAGGAAAAACCCATTAAACAAGAAGAAGTCGTAGAGGCTGCTTAATGGCAAAAAAATCACTCATTGTTAAATCAAAAAGGAAACCGAAGTTTTCTACCAGGGGATATAATCGTTGTTTTAACTGCGGACGATCTAATGGATATTTAAGGAAATTTGGTTTATGCAGAATTTGTTTTCGTGAAATGGCTTTGAAGGGTGAAATCCCCGGTATAACAAAGGCAAGTTGGTAAGGAGAAATATGTAATGAGTATGACGGATCCAATTGCAGATTTGTTAACGCGTATTCGCAATGGCTTAGAAGCCAAAAAGCGTTGGGTTAATATGCCCTCTTCGAATGAAAAAATGCGAATTTTATATATTCTAAAAGAAGAAAAATATATTGAAGATTTTATGCTAATCGATGATAAGGTTAAAAAACAGATTCGAATATTTCTTAAATACGATTATAAGGGAAGTCCGGTGATTACAGGTATCGAAAGAGTCAGTAAACCAGGTCTGCGAATCTATAAAAATAAAAAAGGATTGCCCCGCGTACTCGATGGGTTGGGTATTTCAATTTTGTCAACATCCAAAGGAATTATTTCAAATAAGACTGCGAAGAAAATAGGTGTTGGCGGAGAAGTTATTTGCAACGTTTGGTAAGAAGATGTCAAGAATAGGAAAAGAACCCATTACAATCCCTGAAGGTGTCCATGTTGACATTCAACCTAATTTGGTGTTAGTCAAAGGCCCAAAAGGTGAATTACAAGTCAAAGTTCATCAGGATATAAAAGTTGAAAAAGAAAATGGTCATGTGAATGTTACCAGGTCATCGGATATCAAAAGTCATCGTGCATTGCACGGAACCATTCGCGTTTTGGTAGCCAATGCAATTCATGGCGTGTTAGAAGGATATCAGAAGGAACTGGAAATCAGAGGTATTGGCTATCAAGCAAATATGCAAGGTAATCGTTTGGTATTGCAGTTAGGGTATTCTCACGATATCGTTTTTGATCCACCCGAAGGAATAACTATTTCTACAAATCGAACAGAAGTAACCGTTACGGGTATTGACAAACAAATGGTTGGTGAAGTTACCGCAAAAATAAGATCATTTAGAAAACCGGAGCCTTATAAGGGTAAAGGGATCAGATATAAAAATGAATATGTACGTTCAAAGCAAGGTAAGACTATCGGAGGCGGTGACTAATAATGAGTCAAAATAAAGTAAAAAATATACGCTTTAACCGTAGGCGAAATCGCAGTAAACGAAATAATCGTTTCCACCCTGAGCGATATCGTTTGGTTGTGAGTAGAAGTATTAAAAATATTTCAGCTCAAATTATTGATGATCTACAAGGCGCCACATTAGCTTCAGCTTCAACGATGGATAAAGATTTACAAGCCAAAGTGATGAAAATCAGCAGTAAAGTAGAACAAAGTAAACTAGTGGGTGAACATCTGGCTGCTAAAGCGAAAAAGAATAAAATTGAAAAAGTGGTATTTGACCGAAATGGATTCCCTTATCACGGACGCGTGAAAGCATTAGCAGAAGGCGCTCGAAAAGGCGGATTGAATTTCTAAAGGAGTTTGAATTGGCAATTATTAATCCAGCTGAATTAGATCTTCGCGAAGAAACTGTTGTACGAATCAATCGTGTAGCAAAAGTGACCTCGCGTGGAAAACGATTCCGTTTTTCTGCATTGGTGGTTGTGGGTGACGGTAAAGGTTATGTGGGCATCGGTCTTGGTAAGGCGAATGAAGTGATGAGCAGTATTTCAAAAGCAAAAGATAATGCCAAAAGAAATTTATTTAAAGCTTCAATAATCAATGGGACCATACCTCATAAAATTACCGGTAAATTTGGTGCAAGTCGAGTGATGTTGAAACCGGCCTCCGCCGGTACCGGTATTATTGCCGGAGCAGCCGTTCGTGCCGTGATGGAGCAAGTGGGCGTACATAATATTCTGACCAAACGTTATGGATCTAGCAATATTATGAATGTAGTAAAAGCAACAGTAGATGCTCTTAAAAATTTACAAGATGCTGTTTCTGTGGCAAATAAACGTGGTATTACGATAAAAGAAGTATTTAATTAAAATGGCAAAAGCAAAAACAAAATCTATTCGCATTACACAAGTACGCAGCCGAATTGGTCGCTTACCGAAGCATAAAGCAACATTGGATGCTTTAGGATTAAGAAAGATAAATCAAACTGTTGAATTGCCTGATAATCAAATGATTCGCGGAATGATTAAAAGTATATGTTTTTTAATAAAGGTTGAGGAAGCGTAATGAAATTGGGTGAATTAAAACCGACTAATGGAACAACATTTAGCAAAAAACGTCGCGGACGTGGCCCCGGAACCGGATTAGGCAGAACTGGCGGACGAGGTGAAAAAGGATATCATTCACGAAGCGGTAGTAAAACACGGGCATGGTTTGAAGGTGGTCAAATGCCGTTGTTAAGGCGGTTACCAAAACGAGGATTTTCGAACAAAATGTTTAAAAAATCATTTCAAGTTGTGAATTTGTCATCAATTGAAAAATGTGATATTAAAGAAGTGAATGCTCAAATGATGGCTGAAAATGGTTTAGTCCGATCAGCTCTTCAACCTATAAAAGTATTGGCTAAAGGTGATATCACTAAAGAATTCAATATTACGGCAAGTGCATTTAGTGATACAGCAAAAGATAAAATTGAAAAAGCAGGTGGAACTGTTACAATCCAATGATTGATAAAATAAGAAACGTTTTCAGCATTCCTGAACTTCGAAAGAGAATTTTATTCACTTTTGGAATTTTAGTCGTTGTCCGTCTTGGAGCCCATCTTCCTATTCCTGGGATAGATGGAGAAGCGCTCCAGGCTGCTTTTCAAAATATGCAAAATACACTTTTTGGACTTTTTGATATGTTTGCCGGTGGTGCATTCCAAAAAGCCACATTGTTTGCACTTGGGATTATGCCATATATCTCCGCATCCATTATGATTCAACTAATGGGTACGGTTGTTCCGTATTTCCAGCGGTTGCAGAAAGAAGGAGAAGCCGGACGTAAAAAAATTACACAAATCACTCGATATGGTACTGTATTGATTGCCATGTTTCAAGCCTATAGTGTAACCATATTTTTAGAATCAATGACTGCTAATTCGGCTGCAGGGACAATTGCTGTTGTTACCAGCCCTGGATTCGGATTCAAATTTGTTGCCATTGTGAGTATCGTTACAGGAACAATGTTTTTAATGTGGCTGGGTGAACGGATTACAGAACGAGGAATTGGTAACGGTATTTCGCTTATCATTATGATTGGGATTATGTCCCGCTTACCCACTGTCATCATGAGTGAAATCACCCTCATAAGTGAAGGTGTTCGTAATTTATTATCAGAAGTCATTTTATTAGGTGTAATGTTTATGATCATTGCGTTTGTGGTCTTTTTAACACAAGGGACACGTAAAATACCCGTACAATATGCAAAACGCGTTATCGGTCGCAAAGTGTATGGTGGTCAATCAACTCACATACCCTTGCGTGTAAATACTGCAGGTGTTATGCCCATTATTTTTGCACAGGCAATTATGTTTTTACCCAGCACCATCGCCATGTTTTTCGTTGGAAGTGAATTTATGCAAGGAGTGATGCGATGGTTTTCATTTGATCATCCATTTTATTGGGCAGTCTTTGGAACATTGATTGTTTTCTTCACTTATTTTTATACAGCAATAGCATTCGATCCTGTTCAAGTTTCAACACAGATGAAGCAGCATGGCGGATTTATTCCCGGTATTCGCCCGGGTAAAAAGACGGCTGATTATATTGATCATATTTTGACTAGAGTCACATTACCCGGCTCGTTTTTCCTGGCTTTTGTTGCCATATTTCCATATCTTTTAATGAACGTCATGGATGTCGGGTATGATCTCGCATCCTTTTTTGGTGGGACGAGTTTATTAATTATTGTCGGTGTTTCATTAGATACTTTACAGCAAGTTGAATCCCATTTGCTCATGCGTCATTATGATGGCTTTTTGTCTAAAGGTAAAATACGTGGGCGGAGGCGTATGTAGTGGTCAGAGTGCGGACATCACGGGAAATAGAATTCATTGCTGAAAGCTGTCAGATTGTGGCTGATACACTGGATATGTTGACTATCCATATCAACCCAGGCGTTGAATTGACAGAATTAGATTCATTAGCAGAAGATTTTATTCGCTCCGAAGGAGCTAGACCTGCATTCAAAGGCTATATGGGCTTTCCTGCAACACTTTGTATTTCAATCGATGATGAAGTTGTGCACGGAATTCCAAATAACCGAATTCTTAAAGAAGGTCAAATTGTTGGCTTTGATTGTGGTGCAGAAAAAAATGGTTATTACGGTGATTCAGCCCGTACGTATGCCGTTGGTTCCATTTCAGATGAAAAAAAGAAACTGATGGATATTACGAGAGAATCCCTTTTTCATGGAATTAACGAGGCTAAAGTTGGGAATTATGTTTCTGATATTGGCCATGCCATTCAAACGTACGTAGAAGCGGTGGGATTTTCTGTTGTGAGAGAATTGGTAGGGCATGGTATCGGAACAGCGCTCCATGAGGATCCCCAAGTTCCAAACTATGGGCGACCGAAACAAGGCGTTCAGTTGCTTAAAGGAATGTGCTTAGCGATTGAGCCCATGATTAATATAGGAGCCAAAGAAGTTTACACAGAGAAAAATGGTTGGACTGTAAAAACGAAAGATGGTCAATCGTCAGCACATTTTGAACATACAATAGTCATTTTAGAAGATGGTCCGGAAATTTTAACAATGGGGAAAGCCTAATGGCTAAAGAACAGCCCATAACAGTTGATGGTATTATCAAAGAAACATTACCAAACGCTATGTTCAGAGTTGAAATAGAAATTGGTGAGGCTAAACATGAGGTATTGGCTCATGTCAGTGGAAAAATGCGTATGCATTTTATAAAAATATTGCCGGGAGATATGGTGACATTAGAAGTATCGCCATATGATTTGAGTAGAGGAAGAATTGTTTACAGACAGAAATAGGTTTTATGAAAGTACGTGCATCCGTTAAGAAAATGTGTTCAAAGTGTAAGATCATTCGCCGCAAAGGCGTGGTGTTAGTGATCTGTGTGAATCCAAAACATAAGCAGAGACAAGGTTAGGAGTTAAAATTGGCTCGAATTGCTGGTATAGATATTCCGCGCGATAAAAAGGTCGTTTATTCTCTTCGATATATTTATGGGATTGGCTTAACAACAGCAAAAAAACTTTGCGTTGAAGCCAAGGTAGATGAAAATATTCGTGTGAAAGATTTAAAAGAAAATCAGGTAATTGCTATTCGCGATGCCATAAACAAATTTGAAATTAAAATAGAAGGTGAAGCCCGTTCTGAAATGGCCATGAATATTAAACGCCTGAAAGATGTGGGATCTTACAAAGGTATTCGCCATCGCCGTGGTTTACCTGTGAATGGCCAACGTACCAAAACGAACGCTAGAACCCGAAAAGGGAAAAAACGAACAATCGGTTTGGGTAAAGGAAGGGTTTAATTAAATGGCAAAACAAAAAAGCATTAAGAAAAAATCTAAAAAGAAAACTGTTGAATCAAACGGTGTTGCTCACATTAAAGCAACCTTTAACAATACACATGTTACATTAACGGATAATTTCGGAAATGTGATTGCTTGGTCAACTGCTGGGACTTCCGGCTTCAAGGGATCTCGTAAAAGTACGGCATATGCGGCAACGATGGCTGCGGATAAAGTTGCAAAAGAAGCTATGTCCATGGGATTATTAAAAATTGATGTAAAAGTAAAAGGACCCGGATCTGGAAGAGAATCAGCCATTCGCGCATTAGCAGCAGCCGGGTTAGAAGTTTTATCAATACGAGATGTGACACCTTTACCGCATAACGGGTGTCGACCTCCAAAGAAACGTCGGGTTTAAATAGAGTAAGATTTATGGCAAAAATGAAAACACCCAAGGGGAAACTGGTCAGGAAATTTGGCGAAAATATTTTCGGTAATCCCAAATTTGACAAATTATTGAATCGAAAACCTTACGCTGCAGGACAGCATGGTCAATCTCGCCGTAGAAGACTTTCTAACTATGGTGTTCAGCTTAAAGAAAAACAGAAAATTAAAATCATGTATGGCATTTTAGAGCGTCAGTTTAGAAACTATTTTGAAAAAGCAGACAAAATGGCTGGCGAAACAGGTACAAACCTAATGCAAATGCTTGAAAGCAGATTGGATAATGTTGTATATCGATTGGGTTTTGCATCCACACGTCCCGCTGCTAGACAGTTAGTAAATCATGCCCATGTTATGGTGAACAATCGTAAGGTGAATATTCCATCTTACATTGTAAAACCCGGAGATGTGATTCAGATTCGCGCTCGAAGTAAAAAAATGGATCTGATACTGGAATCAATGAAAAGAATTAAGGGAGATCTTGATCTTCCTTGGCTTGACTTAGATAAAGCCAGGATGACCGGTACGGTTATTGCTATTCCTGAAAGGGATGAAATGCAAGTTCTGGTCAACGAACAATTAGTAGTCGAATTATATTCTAAATAATTAAATAAAAGGTAATTTATCCATGGCAAATAAACTGGACCTCAAAGTTCAAATAGATGATAAAACATTAACTGATACATCAGGTACATTTTCATTACAACCACTGGAAAGAGGTTATGGAATTACCCTTGGGAATTCTTTGCGTCGCGTGTTATTAACATGTATTCCAGGTGCAGCGATTACCAATGTTAAAATCGATGGTGTTTTACATGAATTTTCAACCATAAAAGGTGTTCGTGATGATGTTTCTGACATTATACAAAATCTGAAAGGTATCCGTTTTAAATTGATGGACAATGATCCTGATAAAGTAAACATTATACTTGAAGGACCTTGCAAGTTCACGGCAAAAGACATTCAAAAAGCCAGTGACCAGTTCACCATTTTGAATAAGACTCATCTTATCACTGAATTAACGGATAATATAAAACTACAAATTGAACTTCGTATCGGTATTGGCAAAGGATATGTTCCTGCTGAAGAAAACGAACTTCCAAACGCACCTGTCGGGACAATTGCGATCGATAGTATTTATAATCCGGTGACAAAAGTCACGTATGATGTAAGTCCTGTCCCTGGAGCAAAAGACCCCATTGAGATTCTGACAATGAGCGTCGAAACAGATGGTTCAATTACTCCACAAGATTCCATCAGTCATGCTGCTTCAGTGATGATGGATCATTTGAAATACGTTGAAGCGATTTCTAATCCGGAAATTTTGGAAATTTCAGAAGGCATTACTGAAGAAGATCTTAAAATTCGAGTATTATTGAAGAGAACCATCGACGAGATGGAATTGTCAGTGCGTAGTCACAACTGTCTGCAGGCAGCCGGTATTAAGTACATTTATGAGTTGGTGAATAAAGAAGAAGGTGCGATGCTTAAATACAAAAACTTTGGTAGAAAGTCTCTAACCGAGTTAGTAGAAAAGCTGGATGAAATGGGATTGAGCTTTGGTATGGATGTCGATAATTATTTGAAAGAACCTGCTTAAAATGGCCAAAAATAACAAACATCGTAAATTGGGAGTAAACCCATCTCATCGTCGAGCAATGCTTAAAAATCTTGCGGAAAATCTGATTCGTCATAAACGAATTAAAACAACTGATTCTCGAGCAAAGGCACTACGTGAATTTATTGAGCCTCTCATTACTAAAGCTAAAAAAGGTGATTTGAATTCAAGAAGAATTGTTTTGAAAAAATTACATAAAGAATCCGTTCAAACTTTGTTTAATGAAATCGGACCCACATTTTCCGATCGGCCGGGAGGATATACTCGAATCATCAAATTGGGTTTTCGTAAAAGCGATAGTGCTGCTGTTTCTTTGATCGAATTGGTTGGTTTTGAAGGCACTGGAGCAAACGCCGTAGTGAGTGATGCCAAAGTTGATTCCCAATAATTTATTTTTATAAATGCACGTTCAACACCGAAAAAGGGTAGTCGTTTTGGCTGCCCTTCTTTTTTTATTAATCTCAAACATTTATCCTGGATTTCGGTCATTCAATGAACGATGCTTATGGGTGGTTCGCAACACGATGACAGATAGACAATCCATAGATCGAATGGTTGCATTTGCTAAAGAAAATGGTATGAATCATTTATTAATTCAAGTCCGTGGTCGCGGCGATGCATTATATAATTCTAAATTAATCCCTAGAAGTGAATTGCTGAAAAACACATCTTTCGATCCGTTGTCTTATGTGATTATGAAAGCTCATGCAAACGGACTGAAGGTGCATGCCTGGATGAATGTCTATTTAATTTGGTCCAAAATCCAAGATCCAATTTCAGAAAATCATGTGTTTAATTCTCATCCGGAATGGATCGATAAAAATGGAAATGGACAGACATCTTTATTTAATAACAACAACAACATGACTGGGGAAGGGCATTATTTAGCTCCACATCACCCAAAAGTGAAACAACATTTATTATCCGTATTCCGAGAGATTACCGCATTATATGATTTAGATGGGTTGCATTTAGATTATGTGCGGTTTCATGATAATGAATATGGTAATAATACCGATGCAAGGACTGCTTATTTCCAGAATAGATACGACCTGCGTAAGCCAATATTCAATAACAGTGAAAAAGATTCAAACCAGGATTGGGATGATTTTCGCCGAGCAGCAATTACAGAATTAGTGAAGGATACAAAGCAAATGCTTTTGGAGGTTCGGCCGGATTGCATACTCTCGGCTGCAGTGAAGCCTAACCTTTTATCAGCTAAAAATCGTTATTTTCAAGAATGGGATACGTGGCTGGCTGCCGGTTATATAGATTGGGTAATGCCGATGAATTACACTTCAGATTTGAGAAAATTTGCCGATAACATTGATTTGATTTATGAAAATCTTCCGGAAAAATATCGAAGTCGGATTATGATGGGAATTGCGTTATACAACCAACAGCCCCTTGATGCTGTTGATAAAATATATTATTCAGAGATTACTCGTTTTAAAGGGATTTCTTTCTTCTCATATAATGTTGTTACAGAACAGCCTAATTACTTCAAACAACTTAAACAGTCATTAAAATATTGAAACATTGACAACTTTTTTATCCTTGTAATGTCATTAGTGTTATGGATCAAGGAATCATTACAATGCGATTATTTATTATTGTTATTTCGCTTTCTATTCATTTTTCCTTCATAAACTTTTGATCAGCCGGCTTATTAATTGAATGACTAGATAATCGGCGAGTATTGACATAATTTTTTCACTGAAAAATATCTACACCATTAACTTAATTACAATCTAAGCACGTCAAGCCTTCGGCTCTCATTTGCCAAATATGTTCAACCATTTTGTAGTCGCGTGTCCGGGTAACGTTTCTGATATCATCGATAAAATACTTCAGAGTTTCATCCAAATAGATGGATTTATCATTGGGGATCAAAAGAGTCAGTTCTATTTCTTGATGCTGGTAAGGATCATCCGCCGGAATGATAAAAAATTGATCCAGTAGCAACTCGCCTTCTTTCAAAATATAATTGTAGTCAATATTTTCGGCATACTTTTTTGCTTCTTTATAAGAACGTGCCATGGCGTGTTTCCGGATTTGGAGATGAAAAAGAGAATCAGTAGAACGACGCACATCCAACTGTACTGAAGAGTTCAATGTGTAACCACTATCTTCAGAATCAATGATTTTCAGGTCGCGGTCTTCCCAGTAAAAATCAATATGGGGTAATAGTGAAATGTTCAGGGTATCAGATTTGACCTCGATTAATTCCACAAATTGATCCTTTCGAGCATCTTCAGAAAAAACAGATATACTGTATAATCCAAAAACGATGACTGATATCAATCCTAAAATCCATAAGCTCGCCAATGTTCCCTTAATATAGTTGGGTTGTTTCGCCATATTGAATAGTAAGCGCAAACCCACATAAATGATTTGGAAAATGGGAATGCCCACTAACAGGATGAACCCGAGCAAAACGAACATTTCTGGTAATGGGTATGTTTCAAAAACTGTTTTCAAAGTGTGAATGGCTCCTGAAAAATCATGATGGGAAATCCCAAATGTCCCTGATAACACAAGCAGCAAAAAGGAGAAAGCGATGGTCACTGAAAGCCCAAAAATCAAAAATCCAATTCCCAAAAGCGGTTTTAGTACAAAACCCAGTACTTTTGTTAGTTTTACCAAAATATCAAAAACAAAACGAACAGCGTTGCCAAGCCATTTAAAAAATATTTTCAGTGCGTTTTGACTTGTTTCCGGATCAATCGCTTTTTCAACCTGGGCTGTAATGGCTTTGCCGATTGAATCGGCCGTGATGGGCTCGCCCTTCATTTTCAGTTTATCAGATGTGGTGTCTGCTACAGGGACAATAAGCCAGAGGACTAAATACATCAGTAAACCAAAACCACCTAAAAACATGCTAACCAAAAATCCCAGGCGAAACAGAACAGGATCTACATTAAAATAAACACCCAACCCCACACAGACACCACCTAAAATTTTATCAGTTGGATGACGGTAAACTCGCCGTTTGACTTTTTCTTTTAAAGATGGATCATCAGAAATTTTATCATCATCTGCACCTTCATCGCCGTATTCTTCCGGTTGTCCCATGATCTTTATCACATCCTCTACGTGGTCAGATGATATGATTTTCACTTTTTTTTCCTGAAATATTTCAGCGATTCTGGCTTCAATGTCCGTAACAATTTCTTCCTGTCCTTCAGATTCAGAAAAATGGTCTTTTATGGATGATAGGTATTTTTGAAGTAAGGTAAAGGCATCTTCTTCGATATGAAAAATGACGCCACCCAGATTGATCGTATTTGTTTTCTTCATAATGCTATATTTTTTTTGTGGTTAATCGCACAGCCTTGACCAGGTCTTTCCACGTTACGTACAATGCAGAAAGAAATGTGATGCCGTCTGATGTGATCGTATAATATTTTCGAGGCGGACCCGATTTTGATTCTTCCCACCGATAGGTGAGTAAACCTGAGTTTTTAAGTCGCGTCAGTAATGGGTAGAGGGTTCCTTCAACTACAATCAAGTTTGCTTTTTTAAGTCGCACCAAAATATCCGAAGGATAAGCTTCTCCATTTTCCAGAATTGAAAGGATGCAGAATTCCAATACACCTTTACGCATTTGTGCTTTTGTATTTTCTATTTTCAACATAATTGAACTATTTGGTATAGCAATAATAAATATATTAACAGGTACTATGCAATACATATTACAATAATAAAATTTTTTCTTTATATTTTAAGATATATTTCTGTATAAATTTGAAATGAAAGTCTGTTTTAACCACAGAATGACATCACGTAAATTGAGTTCATAAATCAGGAGAATAAATGTCCAGAACGATTCATGCACCCAGGGGAAATAAATTAACGTGTAAAAATTGGCAGATCGAAGCGCCCTATCGCATGATCCAGAATAACCTGGACCCGGATGTGGCTGAAAATCCGGACGAACTTGTTGTTTACGGTGGGAAAGGAAAAGCCGCCCGGAATTGGGAATGTTTTGATGCCATCCTCAACACATTAAAAAGACTTGAGCCCGATGAAACGTTATTGATTCAATCGGGAAAACCGGTTGGTGTAATACGCACTCATACATCATCTCCCCGTGTATTGATCGCCAATTCAAATCTGGTTCCTGAATGGGCGAACTGGGAACATTTTAACGAGCTGGAACAAAAAGGCCTCATGATGTACGGCCAAATGACAGCCGGTTCCTGGATTTATATTGGAACACAAGGCATTTTGCAAGGCACATACGAAACCTTCGCTGCAGCAGGAAAGCAACATTTCGACAGTGATTTAACCGGAAAATTTGTTCTAACTGCCGGCCTCGGAGGCATGGGCGGCGCTCAACCTTTATCTGTAACGATGAATAATGGTGTCGTTATTTGTATCGAAATAGATCCTCAACGTATCCAACGCCGTTTGGAAACAAAATACCTTGATGTAGGAACAGAATCGCTGGAGGATGCCCTTACGCTGGCTAGAGATGCCGTGGTGAAGGGAAAGCCACTCTCTATCGGATTATTAGGCAATGCGGCGGATGTAGTACCAAAAATCGCTGAAATGGACATTGTGCCGGACTTAGTGACAGATCAAACTTCTGCCCATGACGAATTGGATGGCTATATACCCAATGGTATGACTTATGAGGAAGCATTGGAATTGCGAAAAATCAATCCTGAAAAATATATAATAGATAGTTTCCGTTCCATGGCAGAACATTGTCGGGGTATACTCAAACTTCAGGAAATGGGTGCCATCGCTTTTGATTATGGCAATAACCTCCGGGGACAAGCTAAAAAAGCTGGTGTTGAAAATGCCTTTGATTATCCTGGATTTGTTCCGGCGTATGTCCGTCCGTTGTTTTGTGACGGAAGAGGTCCCTTTCGCTGGGTAGCATTATCAGGAGATCCGGAAGATATTTATAAAACAGACGATAAAGTATTAGAAATGTTTCCCGAAGATGAAACGCTGAAACGCTGGATCAAAATGGCACGGAAAAAAGTACAGTTCCAAGGTCTGCCAGCGAGGATTTGCTGGCTGGATTATACACAACGGTCCAAATTTGGTGTGGAATTAAACCGTATGGTGGCTAGTGGTGAATTATCCGCACCGATTGTTATTGGGCGCGATCATTTGGACACAGGTTCAGTGGCTTCACCCTATCGAGAAACGGAAGCGATGAAAGACGGGTCAGATGCTGTGGCAGACTGGCCCTTGCTCAATGCATTGGCGAATGCTGCCAGCGGTGCCACTTGGGTATCCATTCATCATGGCGGAGGCGTAGGTATGGGGCTTGCCATTCACGCCGGACAGGTCATTTGCGCCGACGGTACTCCGGAGATGGAGGAGCGGATTCAACGAGTTCTGACCACCGATCCGGGGACGGGTATTTTCCGTCATGTGGATGCGGGATATGAAAAAGCAATAGAAAACGCCAAAAAATGGAATGTTGATATACCAATGATGGACGATTGTTGATTGAAGATTTTAGATTGATGATTGAAGATTGAAAATTGATGATTGCAGATTGTCGTTTGTAGATTGAAGTATAATAATAATTAATAAGTATGCGTATGAACAAAGACGAATTAAAGAACAGAACAAAAGAATTTGCACATCGTTGTGTGAAATTATGTAATTCACTTCCTAATAAAGATATTGGGCGTCTTGTAAAAGGACAATTGTTGAGGTCTTCTACATCAGTCGCTTCGAATTATCGTGCGACATGTGTTGCTCAATCCAAAAAGAGTTTTATCGCCAAAATAAGCATCGTTATTGAAGAAGCTGACGAATCCTTATTTTGGCTTGAATTCATTATTGATGAAGCATTGCTGCAAAATGAGAGAGTAATACCTTTGATGAAAGAAGCCGATGAACTTGTTGCCATCTTTATTTCTTCTCGAAAAACGGCCAGTGGAAAATGAATAATAGACGATCAACAATCGACAATCAACAATCATTACTCCTCGAGAATATCGGTCAATTAACAACTTTCAACCCTGAATCAGGGAAAGTTGAGACCAATTCAAATACATCGCTTTCTATTGAGAATGGGTTCATCGTTGAAAGATGTAGTGGTGGCGAAGTCATTGACTGCGGTGGATCACTTGTCACTCCTGGATTTGTTGACTCCCATACCCATCCTGTATTTTTAGATGGCAGGGAAGAAGAATTTGCTATGCGCCTGGCTGGGGCAACATACGGAGAAATTGCTGCAAAGGGCGGAGGCATTAATTCCAGTATTACCGGAGTCCGTAATGCAGCCAAAGATGAGTTAGCTGTGCGTGTAATAAAACGGATGGATCGATTTCTTAAACTGGGCACAACCACCGTTGAGGCAAAGTCCGGATATGGTTTGGATATTGAGTCAGAATTGAAATCACTTCAAGTATTGCATGAAGTAAATCAGAAGCATGAAATTGACATTGTCCCTACGTTTTTAGGCGCTCATGCATTCCCGCCGGAGTTTGTACAAGATCATAATGGATATGTGGATTTGATCTGTAATGAAATGATTCCGGAAGTAGCAAAACAGGGAATTGCCGTCTTCTGTGATGTATTTTGTGAAAAGGGTTACTTCAGCGTGGAGCAATCCGGAAAGATCCTGGAAACAGCAAAAGAACATGGGCTAACGCCACGACTACACGCAGATGAATTTGAAGATTCCGGAGCAGCAGAACTGGCGGCAGAAGTGGGTGCAGTTTCGGCAGATCACCTTATGGCTGTCAGTAATGCAGGAATTCAGAAAATGGCAGAAAATAATGTGATTGCGATATTATTACCGGGAACCACATTCTTTCTTGGTAAGAATACGTATGCTCCCGCAAAAAAATTGTTAGAAAATGGAATTAATATTGTCTTAGCCACGGACTTTAATCCCGGGAGCTGTCATATTCAGTCCATGCCATTTATCATTTCCTTGGCGTGTATCAAAATGGGAATGACAATCAAGCAGGTATTTGCTTCAGCGACGTATTATGCTGCTAAAGCATTAAATTTGGAAAAAGATCGAGGAAGTATCGCCATCGGTTGTAAGGCCGACCTCATCGTTTGGGATATTGAGAAACTGATGGATATTCCTTACCATGTAACAGATTTACCCATTAAAATGGTGATAAAGAATGGAAAACCAATTGACTCAATGCGGTGAACCGTGTAAACTCGCGTCTGTATTTATTACATAATGATGGCAAAACGATTTAAAATATCAGTATTTACAATTCTGCTGCTCCTCGGTGCCGAAGGTCTTTTTGCCAATTATGCTTTCTACCGAACCGTGACCAATACGTGCAAATCCTACCGTATAACTACTCAGGAAGGGGAGATGTATTTCGGCAGAGAGGAAAATAATAAGGACAAATTTTATCTATCTGTCAATAGCAATAGAAATAACTTTGAAATGGCGCTCATCGTGGGGTTTGTGTCTGTTGGACAAGCCATTAAACACCAGCGCTATCTGGTAAAAAAAGGATTGATCAAAACTTCTACTGAACCTAAAACCATTCATGTAACAGTCAATGTGCCTATTACAAGGGATAATATTATAATTTCTGCCAGCGCCACGGCAGAACAGGTAATAAAGCTTACGGACGGCAAGATCGATTCTGCCGAGTTTATGCGTTTAATTAAAAATTCAATTGTAACACTATAGGAGGTCTTATGGATCCATTTGGAATTGAATCAACCTTATTGAGCTACTTACGGGCCATTGGCTGGTCTATCACTGCGGCGATCGGCTTTTCATTTGGCATCGGTTTGGCCATTAAGGTTTTCGATTGGCTCTCCAGCGATATTGATGAATGGGAAGAGATCAAAAAAGGCAACATGGGCGTTGCATTGATCTTTGTCGCACTCATCGTCATGGTGGGCTTGCTCGTCTACAAAGTTATTTAAGACGACTTTAAACAAAGATGTTTTTAACGGGGGTTGGTCCGTCTAATTCCCGTTTTTTGTATGTTTATTTTTTAAAATATTGTTTTTACTTTTATAAGTCTTGGATTCAAGTAGTATTGTGGCATCTTATTAATATCATTTGAATTATTATTGTGAAATGTATAATATTACTATACATAAATAAGGAAATTAAAGATGAAAGCTACAGTCGTTGACCTTCGATATAAGATGAAAGATGTTTTAGATGCCTTGGATAATAATGAAGAAGTAACTATTCTTTATCACGGGCAAGTAAAGGGGACCATTATCCCCAATTCCGGGAATTCAAATTTGGAAATTTCTGCCCACCCTATTTTTGGAATGTATTCTGATAATGAATTATCCGTTTTAGATGAACTTGAAACTTTGCGAGGTGGTCGCTTTAATGCTGTTTGATACGGATATTATCATTTGGGTACAGCGAGGAAATATAAAAGCTGCACGTATGGTAGAAAAAGAAAATGAACGGTTCATATCTATTCAAACCTTTATGGAGTTACTCCAGGGAGCCAGGAATCAATTGCATCATAAAGTTATTAAAGAATTTATTTACGATTTTGGGATTTCTGTATTGCCCCTGACTGAAAATATTGGCCACAGAGCTTTGGTATATGTTGAAGAATATTCCATGTCATCCAATATGCGAGCCGGAGATGCGATTATTGCCGCAACAGCCGTGGAGAATAATGTGACCCTGGTATCCAGCAATGCAAAACATTTCAAGCCGATTAAAGAATTATCTCTAAAAGTGTTCAAACCTTAACATACCTCTATTCACAATCAGCTATTGACCTATTGACCAAAAAACATTACGAATGTTACCAACCTTCGTAATGTTATAATAACACGATCATCGCACCCACAATTGTATTCACGAAGTTCACCCCATCATTATCTATCCATTTGAAGCCGCGAATGTGATGGGTATACATATCGCAGTGAATCCGTCTTTCCGTTTCCTTATTACAAACGGCACAGCGAAACATGGCTTGAACACTTCCGCCCAGAATGGAGTCCACAAGACTGCCAACAAACCCAGCCAGCACAATTAAATGAATCGGTAAATCAGTCAGCCAATTCAACCCAATTAAGGCAATAGTTCCAGCTCCTAAAATAGAGCCAAGAAAGCCCAATAAAGTCACACCTCCGGACGACCCTTTTTCGACTGTTTTAAAATTCAGAATATGACGAGGATTGTGTTTACTGAAGTATCCGATCTCTGTTGCCCAGGTATCCGCTGTGGCGGCGGCTATAGCTCCAAGGAATAATGCGTAAGCATAATTGAAGGGATGATAGAAATTCACAAGTGCAATAATCATGGGTACAGTTCCATTAGCCAATACCTGCACAACATCACGCCTTGAGCCTTTTTGAGTGATTTCTGCTGACTTTTTCCCAATCTTGGACATTATGGACGATAAAATAAAAAATGCCAGTATTGGCGTGATCCATTGAACTCCACCCGCACCAAAAATGAATAAACCCATTATAAATGCTGTAGCTGTTCCTCCGCCATTTAATGATCGTAATTTATAGGCAATTAAAAAGATAACCGCCGAGCCAAATGTCCAGACCCATAATTCCGGTAAGGATCCATGGGTGTAATTAATAAGATAAATTTCATAAGCGTTGGCGGTTACGAGCGGAACGGACAGGTTATCAGATCCTTTGCTGCTGGTCGCTTCCGCAAGTGTCGCTGCTATTCCTGTGAATACCGCACACCCAATGAGCACTTCCATCGGTATAAAGAAAGCTGCTCCAAAGAACCAGGCAAAAAAGTCCGTGCCGACATAAATAATGAGTGTAGTAGAGAGAAACATGGCCGCGCTGCCCTGAAGAGATTTTTCGTCATCCCATAAACGAAATTTCAGTGGATGTTTTTCATGCTCGCCCACAAGCGATGCCAGTGTATCGGCAATGGTCATGACCAGCATAGATAAGACGAGAGTGATGGGTTTTTCCCACCAAAATGCAGCCAGCAGTAAAAAGGCTATCGGGAAGTATACCGTGCCATAAGTGGTTCGCTCCGTGGCATGCATGCTTTTGAATTTGTTCGATTTTAACGTAAGTGCATTTAAAACGATGAAGATTATCGCCAGCGTCATGGGCTGAATATTCGATGAAAAAATTAAAGGGCAGATGGAAACCATAAGTCCGACGATGACATGAACCATTTTACGACTGGCTTCGGGACTCCATTTTAATTTGGAGCGGAAAAATTCGGCTATCCCGATGAGTAAAAAGATGGCAATAATAAATGCACCGAATGTGATCCATTCATTTGAAAATAGTTGTAAGGATATGATTACCATTAATGAAAATAATTGTATTAATATTAATGTACGTCAATAAATTTAACTCATTAATAAGATGAATAAATGAGTACTCACGAATACGAAAACGATAAACGCAACGAAACAATTCTCATTTATATCAATGGGGAGATTGTGCCCCGCCATGAAGCCAAAATATCCGTATATGACAGCGGCTTTTTACTGGGTGATGGCGTCTGGGAAGGTATTCGATACCACAATGGTCATCTCGTCCACAAAGACGAGCATTTCAAGCGTCTCTTTGCCAGCGCAGAAGGCATTGGGTTGGATATTGGTAAAACAAAAGAAGAATTGGAAGAGATCATTTTATCTACACTTGAAACCAACAAGATGAAATCCGATATTCACATTCGCTTCATTGTTTCCCGTGGATTAAAGAAAACTCCCTATCAGCACCCAAGTGTTAATGTGGGCGGACCGACTATTGTAGTGATTCCCGAATACAAAATTGCAAGTGAAGATGTGAAAAAGAATGGGTTGCGCCTGGGAACGGTAAGTGTCCGCAGGGGAACCGCCAACACACAAGATCCCAAGTGGAATACCTTGAGCAAAATCAATTGCATCGTCGCATGCGTGGAAGCAGATAAACTAGGGGTTGACGAAGGACTGATGCTGGATGTAAACGGATATGTATCCACGTGTAATTCCACCAATTTTTTCATCGTCAGGCAAGGGGAAGTGTGGACATCTACAGGCGAATACTGCTTAAATGGTGTTACACGGGGAAACATCATCCGCTTATGTAAAGAAAATGAAATTCCTGTTTTTGAAAGAAATTTTCATGTGGAAGACTGCCAGTCATCCGATGAGGCATTTGTCACAGGCACATTTGCCGGAGTGACCCCTGTGGTAGAAATTGACGGCCATGAAATTTCTGGAGGAATAAGGGGAGAATTAACGGAACGATTGCAACAACTGTACAAACAAGATATAGATAATTTATACCCAGCACATGATTGATCAAATCCCCATACGAATTGCCATGTGGTCCGGACCTCGGAATATTTCCACGGCCATGATGCGCTCCTTTGCAAACCGCCCGGATTCATTTGTTTCTGATGAACCATTCTACGGACATTATTTAAATCAGACCGATGTTGATCATCCCGGCCGGGAAGAAGTTTTACAGTCCATGGAGACGGATTGGCACAACATAGTGGATTACATTACCGGAGATATCCCTAACGGTGCTGCAGTGTGGTACCAAAAACACATGGCCCAGCATAATCTACCGGGGGTGGATTTGTCATGGATAGATCAGGTGACAAATTGTTTTCTAATCCGAGATCCAAAGGAAGTAATTTTGTCATATCATAAAAAGTTTGCGGTGACTCGCTCGGAATTACTGGGCTTTCCACAGCAGGTTGAATTGGTTCGTAAAATAACAGATGAACTCGGTCATGAGCCTGCCATTGTTGATGCCAAGGATATATTGATGAATCCTCGTGATATTCTGCAAAAACTATGTGAAGCAGTTGGTATACCGTTCGCGGATGAAATGTTATCATGGTCGTCAGGGCGGCGGGAAACAGACGGCGTGTGGGCAAAGTATTGGTATAGTTCTGTAGAAGCATCCACAGGTTTTCAGCCTTATGCGCCACTATCGGAAAAATTGCCTGTTGAACTGGAAGCCATTTATGAGGAATGTCTCGTATATTATAACACACTCTATCGCAAAAGGATTTATTGATTCATGACAAAAAAAATAGATTCCAAAGCAATCGGACTTGATATTGGACTTTTAATCGGCCGATTCTTTATGAACACAGAAGATCTGCACTACGGTTACTGGCCAGATGACAAGACAGCCACGGCACAGAATTTTGCGGAAGCACAAAGGAGGCATTCCCAGCTTATTATTGATCATATTCCCGATGGTGTGAAATGCATACTGGATGTGGGCAGCGGTTCGGGTAATTTGGCGAAGAAGCTGCTGGATTTGGGTTATGAAGTGGATTGTGTTTTACCCAGTGAATTCCTTGCGGAGAATATTCGAAAAAAATTGGGTGATAAAGGACATGTACATGTGTGTGGATTTGAGGATTTAATCACCGAACAGCAATACGATTTAATCTTATTCAGCGAAAGTTTTCAATATGTCAAGCTTGGTTTCTCTATCGATAAAGTTGTGGAAATGCTGCCGGATGGCGGTTACCTGCTGATTTGTGATTTTTTCAAAAAAAATACGCCGGGAAAAAGTCCACTGGGCGGGGGACATAAATGGACAGCATTTGAAAAGAAAATCGCTTCTGTTCCCCTGACAAAAATGACTGACATTGATATTACCGAAGAAACCGCTCCAACGAATGATCTGTTGGACAAATTTGTCACTCAAGTGCTTGGTCCAATTAAAAGTATGACAGGAGAATATTTAGATAGTAATTATCCGAAATTGTTACGGTTTATGAAATGGAAGTACGAGAAACGCCTTAAAAAGATCAACAGGGTGTATTTTACGGGACAGCAAACAGGAGAAAATTTCATTAAATACAAAACCTACCGTTTGCTCCTTTTTAAAAAATAACGGGATCCTTTTAGAAAAAATCTTTAAGGAACATGATAAAAAAAATAAGCAGTCCTGGCCGTATTTGCCTTTTTGGTGAGCATCAGGATTATTTAGGATTACCTGTGATTGCTATGGCGATTTCGCTTCGGTCTTATATAAAAGGGAAGAAAAGAAATGACAGACAGGTCATCATTCATAAACCGGACATAGATGAAACTGAATCATTTTCATTGGATGACCTGACCTACACCAAATACCGGGATTATTTCAAAAGTGGGATCAAAGTGTGTATGGATGAGGGGCTTAACTTTTCAAATGGATTTGAATGTGAAGTCACCAGCGAAATTCCGTTTCAAGCAGGGACAAGCAGTTCATCAGCCATTACAGTGAGTTGGATTCATTTTTTATCCCAAATGGCAGATGATCCGGCGGAATGGGATCAACAAAGAATCGGTGAGTTGGCTTACCGGGCGGAAGTGAAAGAATTCAACGAACCCGGCGGTATGATGGATCAATATTCTGCCGCCATGGGGAAACTGATCTTTTTGGAGTCGGAACCGGAAATATCCATTCGTTCTATAAACCCGAAACTGGGACCGTTTGTTTTAGGGGACTCCCGTGAACCGAAGGATACTATGCAAATATTACAACGTTGTAGGGATGCACGTTTAAAAATCATTGCAAGACTCAAGATGAATAATCCTGATTTTAATCTTCATTCTTATGACTTGGATTCCGTCTCAACCGGGTTGAGCGATGAAGAATTGAAACTGATGAAAGGAACAATCCAAAATCGTGATCTTTTGAAAAAAGCCTTATGGGAATTAGAAAAAGATGAACTGAATCATGAAAAAATCGGTGATCTTTTAACGGAACATCATTCAGTATTGCGTGATGTTCTGGACGTGAGCACACCCAAAATTGAAGCGATGCTGGATGCAGCTTTAAATTCCGGCGCTATGGGAGGGAAAATAAATGGTTCGGGCGGCGGCGGGTGCATGTTTGCCTATTCACCAAATGATCCTGAAAAAGTGGCGGCAGCGATTGAAAGGGTAGGTGGGAAAGCCTATATTATTCATCCTGATGTGGGAACGAGAATAGAATAACGGTTTGGTTAAACTGCGTTTTATCCTGAATAATTCATCAGTCGCCAAGATCGCGAAGTTTCACGAAGGAAAAGAAAAAATAAAGAATAAAATAATTTCAAAAATAATAATTCAAGAAATTCTTCCCCGCCTGCGGAGCGCGCCTTTTGTGGCGAACGCTCTCGCTAATGTAGGTTATTACAGTTTAGGTTTTGTTGGGCATACGTACAATTAAGGCAGCTAAATCCACTTCTGTTTAAAAAAATATCTCCGAATAACCTTCTTCAATGCTAACAATTTCTTCATCTGTCAACTCATCAAATTCTTTCTGTCTTTTCTTCTTAGATAGTTTTCCATTATTTTGGTTCAGGAATTTAATCAACAAATCCACGTCAGTATCCGGTAGTGATAAATGCAGATTTATGAGTTGCGTCATTCGATCATATTTTTCCAAATAATCTAACTCTTCCGGAATAATTCTTTCAATAGTATCTTCTACACATTCGAATAGAAATTCTGCTTGTTGAGTAAGATCATAGTAACGATACAAGTCAATAGTTTCATTAAGAATTTCAACATTATAATCGGAGGTTGGTTTCCACTCAATCAAATCTAATCGAGGATAAGCGTAAGCTTCCAGTATGTCTTGGTAATCGCCAATGCGATTTAGAATGGCGGCTGATACCGGGAAAATCATATTTCTTTTAGTATAGCCAAATTTAGCCAGAATGTGATGAATTATATATCTGTGTATTCGTCCATTACCATCTGTAAGAGGGTGTATAAATACAAAACCAAAGGCAATTGTTGCAGCTGCTAAAACAGGGTCATAGTTTGATTCCTGTAGTAGGTTATTCGTTTCTATTAAACCTTTCATCAATGAAGGGAGGTCTGCGGCTTTGGCGGAAATGTGATCAGGAATTGGCGAGAAAGTTTCGCGATCGTGTTCTCCAATGAATCCTTCATCCGCCTGGCGGATTCCCATGTGTTTAAGCTTTTTCGACCCAATCACAATATGTTGCAAACGCTCGATTTCTTCGATGGTTAGCTGTTTTTTTCCAGCTTGCCCAATAGCCCTTCCCCAATTTCTCGCTTTAAGATTTGGAGGATGTTCTCCTTCTATAGCAAAAGAGGCTCTGGAGTCTTTTAATAATAAGAATGCAGCTGTTCTTCGAACTAATTCCTTATCCTGTTTGCTTAACCCTTTTTCAATTGTGCCGGATAAATCTTTCGCTATATAGCTTTCGAGTTTTTCGGTTTTCTTAATCAATGGACAGAATTCCGGATTACCTGGAAGATTGTTTTTTATTCTGTGTCGAGTAGAATTCACTATGTGTCCTGGGTATTGGAGTTTCGGATCTACTATTTCTACATATGTTCCTGTCTTTAAGTCAGGAGTATTAACCTTTGTATTCATCAGCCACTCATACAAGAACCAAACTCTCCTGGTATACTGACTTGTTGGTTTATTTTTTATCATATTCAACACAGGTGCTTCTCCTGTGCATTGAAAAAATGCTTTCAAAACATATAGATCAATTCCTTCGTATTTTAGTGCAAATGCCAAATGGCTGGTTATATCGTCATAGGGTTTGTGTCTTTTTGTAAATACCTGCCATTGATCCGTATTATATCTTTGGTGTTTTTCTGTAACTATGGAAAGTTGATTCGGCAGAGGAACAAGTCTCTGTGACTTTTTTTCGATCAGCTCAATTAATAAGGCATAACCAACTATAACCCCTTCCTCTGGAGTTACTCTTCCATGAAAAACGGTTACTTTTTTTGAAAAACAATTACTCATTCGTATGTAGTGTGAAAAATGATTACAAATTTAAACATGAATAACGATTACTTGTTATGAAAAATGATTATTTTTAATTATTTCTCATGAAATATGATTATAATAAGAGTTTCCGATGTAAAGTGGCTTTATTATCTAATAACATATGTTGGCTACGCGATAGAAATAACCTGTATGACGTCCAACGTTTCGTTTAAAAAGCGTTGCTATCTCGTAGGGTGTCTATGATTTTTTATACATTGTTAGTGGTTTTTATTCTCCATTTTTTATTTACCCCTTTTTGCATATAACGTTTTGCCGGTATGGCGCTGTGGCCATCCCAAAGGGAGGACATGAGCTATGACCCGCTGTTAGCAACTGGGCCATCTTTTCAGAACATTGTCTTATTAGTTTTGAAAAACAATTTCAAATTTCAAATACCATTTTGATAATTTTGCATAAACCTGAGAAATTGAACCCCCTTTAAATGATATTTCAGAATCCATTATTTCTTCCAGTATGAAATTATTGTAAATACATTTTAATTCCAATATTACAGGTTTCGTTTTCCTGTCAAAGACAGTTAATTTTCCAGCGTAGTGAACATATTCACCTGTCCTTCTAAATTTACCGGTTACTTCCTCTTCTGACTGAAATATTATTTTTGCTTTTGCCATTATTTATTACTCAAACATTTTTCTGATTGGCTTATTCGAAACGAAGTTAAATCCATTACAGAAGATTTATTAGAAAAATATTACTATCCGGAGTATCGAAAACGTGGAGCGGTTGAGTGGCAAGATGGGGGAAGAGTAGCTATGAACAGTTTACTTCCATAGGAACCCCTCCAATTTTTCCTTGGGAAATGGGAAGGTCACAAGCTGAGTGATTTTCCTTTTATCCCTTGTTATACGAGGGTGAGTAACGTAGCGACGAAAGCGCAGCATCCCCTTTAGTAATGCTCGAGACGGTTACTTATATTTAATTTTTAAAATTAGAATAGTAGAAGTAAACAATAACGTTATTGCGTTTGCAATTATTAGAGGTAAATCTTTAGCAAGAATTCCATAAACCAACCATAAAAATATCCCTGTTGTGAGTATTGAATACATCGCTAATGACAAATCTTTTGTATGTTTGGTTTTTATGATTCTAATTGTTTGAGGTACAAACGAAATAGTTGTACATGTTGCTGCAACTAACCCTATAATTGTAAATACATCCATATGTTTAATTAATAATTAATTCTTTATAAATTTATCTTTTTGAGTCTCGAGCATTATTTAATCTATCATTGTGCTAAACCCAATTATTGCATTTAGCGGGTTGACTCTTTACGTTGTAGTTGTGTTTTAACCGTATTATCATGCGTAAAGCTGAATTATTAAAAACCGAAGAACAAAAACTTTCTATCCGAAATTACAGCCCGCGAACGATTAAATCCTATTTATCATCCATCAAACATTTTTCTGATTGGCTTATCCGAAACGAAGCGCTGCAACTGCTGTGGCAGCCAGAGGTCGAGGAGCGACGCGCCCAAGGCGCCAAGAAAGCCAAACCGGCGGTAGACCTCCGCGGGCTCCATGCCGTCGATATTCGACAAGAAGTATTCCTTGAGGCTCGTTCGCCCGCAGCGTGCCAGTAGCAGCGGATACAGGAACATGCGGTAGAACTGGTCGAGCGCGATCCAGACATTGCGGCACGGTGTGCGCACGATCGACGGAATGTCGATGAAGACTACCTTCGTGCCGATGAACTGCATGTTGTAGGCGCTGGCGTCCTTTAGGTTAAATCCATGCTTCATCAGCGTCATCTGCACTGAAAGCGTGCATTTAGCTGCGTCAGCCAACATCCGGGCCGTCCACTCATATGGATAGTTAACGAGCCATAGTTTCTCGTGGTGCACGTAGTGCCGGCCTGGAAGTCCTTCTTGCGCGGATAGAGATTCTTGAACTCTGGGTTCAACAGTTTCCGTGGGTATCAGCAGTTCATCATCCAAAAGTTGCGCATAGGCAGGAGACCGGAGGAAGGATCTGAGAGTTTCATGACTCTGCCCGTCCAGAGAACGGAATACTCCTTCTGGACCGTAAATGATGTGTCCAGCAGGGTCTCTAAATGAAGAAGGCTCTCTCCGTAGTTGATTCATTTATTCTTCGTTCTCGGTATCTTGCGAATCTTTCCTCCCTATGATCTTTAATGCCTTGAGCACTCGGCGAGTAGTCCTTCGGAAGACAAACGACATCCCAAACACAGACCCAGC
>JADFRD010000038.1 GCA_022561485.1 Fidelibacterota bacterium
GCAGTTCCTAAAACCATTGAAAGTGAAAAGGAAATATTGATTGTCCGCCCCGGCACATCTACGCAGTTTATAGAGAATGAAAACCAATCATTGTTATTCCAGGCGGACCACATAGCCGGACCTTCCGATGGACGCGTAACCGTTATGGTGGTTGATCCATATGAAATAACCGGCCATGATTATCAAATTTCGTTCCACCTCAATGCGGATAGTACGGCACTTGTTTGGGATGTTGAGAACATTACCACCAGTTCACTACTGGTTTCAGGGAACGCCATACAAAACGGCATTGATATGGAGAGCGGAGATGTTGTTGGAGTCGGTGCAAATCCGATCGTTGAAGGATTACAGATAATAGTAAGTGGTCCGCCAAATGAATTTAAGGACTTCTACGCTACCCATAATGCCAATGGCGCTATCGACGGTTATGCCGGCGCTGCAGCTGATTATAACGGCTATCCCGGTATGGGCAGAGATAACATAGGCAGCCAACAGTCTAATGGTTCGACGTGGTTCATTACTACCAGCAACGGATCCAACAAAGACTACGAGGATTTCTTACCTTATGTGACTCGTTATGCGGGTGGATATGGAAATCCGGATGGCGGTATGCAGTATTTAATTCCTGACGATTACGAGTTCCGCTTTACCGCAACCGGAAGTAAAATGCTTAATAGGGGTACTGAACTGGTGGTTGATACGCCGCTCGAAATCTGGAATATAGGTGATGTTAATGATCCGGATGACGATTTTCAGCTGATGGGTATATTCAATGACTCTAATGAAGATGGAGAATGGAACATGTACCAGGATGATAGCCCGATTTCCGGTGGAACCAATGATCCGTACATGGAAGGATTTTATGTATTGGAACACGCTGATAGAGCTCCGGGTACCGCCGGATATTTAGCTATGGTAGACGCCCTGACTGCTGACCCCAACGCCAGCGGAGATTCTATATGGGCAACAGGACCTGGGTTACCTCTTTCAGTTGATGGTCAGATCACCAGAGTCGTTTTGCTGAACATGACATTCGCAAACTGGAACGGTGGCGATGTGGAGGCTGATCCATTTGTAGTCGATGCGGATATACCTGAAACAGGAACTGTATTCCGGATGGTGACCACTAAACCAAATAGCCCAAGAGATGTATACTTCTTTAGCACAGATAGTTTGAAACCGGCGGTGCTTGAATATTCACCTAAACTGATCAATGTTTGGCCGAATCCGTATTTTGCTTACAACCCGGAAGAAAGAACGCCATCAGAGCGAAAAGTCATGTTTACCCATTTACCTGAAACAGCCACCATTCGCATATTTGATCTGGCGGGGAATTTGATTCGGATCATTCAACATTCGGATGGGTCACAATATGCACTGTGGGACTTAAGAAATATGGCTAACCGCCATGTATCCAGCGGAATGTATATTGCCCATATTGAAACTGCTTTTGGAGATCAAATACTAAAGGTAGCTGTTATTCAACCCAAATAACGGCATAGGAGAGAATAACAATGAAGGCAAAATACCTAAGTCTAATCATTGCAGTTGCATTATTTGCTACAACCTTTGCTGAACCTGATCGCCGAGCCAAGTCCATATCCATCACAATAAATGATCAAGGTCAGTTTGATATAAACAGAATCAGATCAGACATGGAAAACAATGGTATGTTTGTTTCTTACCGTATTTCGGGTAGAGATGGCATGGAATGGCCCAAGGGAGAGAGTACATATATCAACTTTGCATCGGGAATCTGGCTGGCAGGAAAAGTCGACGGTAACGTTCGAACTGCACTGGCAGAATATGGGTCTGAATTTTCCCCAGGCCCGGCGGGGAGCGATCCAAGCGACCCAAAACATCGACTTTATAAAATAAATCGGGGAGATCAATTAACAGATGATGTGTTAGAATGGCCGGTGGATGTTGGGGCGCCCTGGATCGATGCTGATGGCGACGGCATTTATGATCCGTATTCCGGTGACAGACCGGATATATTGGGTGACCAGATGATATGGTATGTCATGAACGATTTGGATACAGCACAACACGTAATTTTTAACACCCTTCCCCTTGGAGTTGAGGTACAAATGTCCATTTGGGGATATAATAATACAATCAGCAACGATATGATGTTTGTAAAAGCGCTTATTATACATAAGGGAGATACACCCATCGATTCAGCCTATATTGGAATATGGGATGATCCTGATTTAGGAGATGCCGGTGATGATTTTGTAGGATGTGATTCAATATTGGGATTAGGCTACTGTTATAATGATGGCCCAGACAGTGATTATGGAGATAATCCACCTGCAATGGGATATGATTTTTTTCGTGGTCCCATGGTACCTTCTCTTGGAGACACTGCAAAAGCGTTTGGGCGGATACACACCAATTATAAAAATTTGCAAATGACTGCTTTTAATAAAGGAATCGGTGAATCATCTTGGGGGGTTCCATATGCGGAAGAAGTCTACTATTTAATGCAGGGGTTGAACAGGAGCGGAGATCCTATTATAAATTCAGAAACGGGTGTAAGCACCAAGTTCATGTATGCTGATGATCCTAATCAAAACACAGGTATTGGAGATGGTATTTGGGTTGATTCAGACGATCGTCCTTCAGGGGATCGCCGATTTCTAATGAGTTCCGGTCCATTTACCATGGCGCCGGGGGATTCCCAGGAAGTGATATTTGCTGTCATCATTGCCCGGGGAACCGATGCCCTGAACTCCGTTACAGAACTGAAAAAAGCAGATGAGATTGCCCAAAGAGCATTTGACATGGATTTTAAAACAGAACTGCCTCACCAAATGGATCGGGTAGCTGTTACACCTTTCCGCGAATCCATCCTCCTAAACTGGCAGGCAAACTCTGATGCGGCAGAATCGTTTACTACAGAGGCCCTATTTGGTGAAGATACATCGGGCAATTCTGCCGTCTATACCTTCCAGGGGTATAATGTGTATCAATTGGAATCAGTCGCAGGCCAAGGAGAGATGAAGCGCATTGCCACCTTTGATATTGTAGATGGTGTTACAGAAATATGGGATGATGTATTTGATGCGGATTATGGAAATTATGTATATGTCAGAACACAATATGGTTCCGATAACGGACTTCAGCATCATATGATAATTGATAAGGACGTACTAAATAATGACACACCACTTCTTTCCAATAGAAAATATTATTTTGCAGTAACAGCTTATGCGTATTCAGAAAATGCAGTTCCTAAAACCATTGAAAGTGAAAAGGAAATATTGATTGTCCGCCCCGGCACATCTACGCAGTTTATAGAAAATGAAAACCAATCATTGTTATTCCAAGCGGACCATATAGCCGGATATTCCGATGGAATCGTAAGTATTTTGGTGGTTGATCCACTCGAAATAACAGGCCAAGATTATGAAGTTCGTTTCCGCCAAAAAGATTCAAGTCTGGTTGTTTGGGATATGTTTGATATTACGGATGATCGCCAGGTTGTTTTTGGCGAATCAAACCAAGGCGGCATTGATCATGAAACAAGTGTGAATGAGGGCTTCGGAGCCAGTCCCATAGTAGACGGTCTTCAGGTACATGTGAATTTGATAGAGGATGGTTTACGGGGTATCTGGCAGACGCAGAACGCCAATGGGGAAATTCCTGGCGTAGGGGAAAATATTAGCGAAAATATCCTGTGGATAAATTTCCTCACAGCACCGGATTACCCTACTCAGCAAGCTCAGGGCGGCTGGGCTTTTGTCACCTATGGCGGTGGTACCACTAACGATTGGGATTCCTTTTACAGCAGCGTTTTCCCCGGGGATAACTTCGACCGCGCCATGTCAAGAGAATTCGAAATACGCTTTACAGCTAACGGCGGAAAAGCGTTGATGTTTGATTCCTCTCTAGCGGTTGTTGATGTGCCCTTTGAATGCTGGAATCTGGGTACAACACCCGATGATCCCAGTGATGATTTTCGCATGATTAACTGGGTATTTGATATTAATGGTGACAATATATTTAACTTAAGCGGTGACGACCCCAGCTCCAATTCAAATAATGATCCATCATCTGACTGGATTTACTGGCGGAATCCAACTGATATGACGCCGGGACAAGCAGGATATGAAGCTTGTGCAAACGCTGAAGATTATGGATATGAAGCAGGTGCTTCCGGAGAGGAAGTAATGGCACGGACACGACTTATGAATTGGAACCGCTACTTGGGCGGTGGAGACATAATAGGAGGAACGGGCGGCGCTTTGGATTCTGCAGCGGCAGAACAGGCCATGCCGGAAGTGGGGACAATTTATCGCTGGATCATGAATAAACCTAACTTACCGGGCGATGTATATTTTTTCAGTACAGACAGTTTAAAACCAAAGACGTTTGATTATTCACCGCAACGGATCAATGTTTGGCCGAATCCGTATTTTGCTTACAACCCGGAAGAACGTACCCCGTCCGAGCGAAAGGTCATGTTTACTCATTTACCGGCAGAAGCCACCATTCGAATATTTGATCTGGCGGGGAATTTAATTCGGATCATTCAACATACGGATGGTACGCAATATGAAACCTGGGACTTAAGAAATATGGCTAACCGCCGGATATCCAGCGGAATATATATTGCCCATATTGAAACTGCTTCTGGAGATCAAATACTTAAGATAGCAGTGATCCAGCCAAGGGATTAATATCTTACTTATACGTTCTCACTATTGGTAGTAAAATAGAATATCAATTTCCCCCTTTTGATTTGTTTCTAAGTCTCAAACACGTTTTGAAGTGACAAATATAAAAAATCACTACTCACCCCCTGACCCAAATAATATTCTCGCCCGGAATCCTGTAGAATCAATTCCCAATGGAGATGAGCGCCTTTTCGTGTTCCTAATCTGCTGGGTTCCGTACCGTTTATTATTGGACATGGGCCTCTGACCTTTTCCACTTACCGCGATCTTGTTTCCATGGGCATTGCTTTATTCAATGATGTGAGAACATGTTTTCGGGCAACGATCTTGGTCGTTCCCGCAATGATGGGTTGGGTGGAAAAGCGGAAACGGTAAAATAGATAGACTCTCTTACAAAAGATATTAATTTCTGCTCTATGTATATGATAGAATTATGTTGAGATTCATATCCGTTTTAGTTATTTCATTATCCTGGATATGTGCACAGGTATATGAAATTTCCGGTAAAACAGTTGACGCTAAGGATGGCGCATCTGTTGCCGGTGTTAACATTATCATTGATGGCGCCGATGAGGGTACCGCATCGGACGTGAAAGGTCAATTCACCCTTTCAACAAAACACAGTTTTCCATTTTCGATAAATATATCCCATATTGGTTATGATCCTCTAACAATCGCCGTAGAAAATGATAGCTTTTTACTGGTTAAACTAACCGCTGCTGTTATCGCCAGTCAGGAAATTGAAGTAATGGGTACACGAAGAAAAGTAGAAATTGATATTGCATCCGCTGTGGACCGTATTGACTTTGACATGATCGAATTGCAAGGAGCCAGGGATATTGGCAGTGCATTGCGGCGGGTTTCCAGTCTGCAGTTAAATTATGCTAACAGCGGTAAGCAGACAGTGAGTATCCGAGGTAGCAATGCGACGGATGTCGCTGTTTTTCTAGACGGTGTACGAATTAATGATTCCAATACAGGCGTGGCAGATTTGTCCTTTATTGATTTGAATTTAATTGATCAAATTCAAATCATCAAAGGGGGAGGTTCAGCTTTATTTGGTAGTGATGCCATTGGCGGTGTTGTAAATATTGAGAGCAAAAAAGCTAAAAACAATTCGGGTTACATTACGGAAGGTATTGGTCAAACCTACAGCGACGATTTAGATTTATCATACGGAGCAACTGTTGTATATGGCCCCGTGGGTATTGGTGGCCGATTTAGCGGAAAAAAGAGAGCTTATGGAGGCCGGACGATTACAACGTCTATTTTTAACAATGCCTTTGGTGGTGCAGATGTTTTTTCCGGTAGGTTTGATGTCACCTGGTTTAAGCTGAATAAAACGCTCGAATTCGAGTCAGGAAGCGTAACGTCAGATGATGGGCTGGAAGTAATAAGCGGTAAATATACTGGTCCAATTTTGAACACGAAAAGCAGCGGACATTTATTCTTCGTCCGTTGTCGTCTTTCTTGCAAGAAAGAAAAAAAAGGAGAAACTCAATGAAGAGATACTTGATAATAGTTCTTATCTCTATAGTATCTGTTACCATGTTGTCGGCAAATAAAATTGTCAAAACACATGGTGGAAACAGTAATTATGAAATAAAAAAAGGAGGCGATAATGTATTAATTGTCTCTCCTTCTTACCGATATAACAACAGAGGTACAGCAGATACGCTTCAGTATGTTCCTGCAGACGGCTCGTGGAATGCGTATTTCGTACAATTCCCGGGAGATGCTATGTTTACAGCATTTCAAATGCCGGCCAATGCTACAATTAAGGCTATCAATGTTCCTATATATCTATGGGGAACAGGCGACCAGCAATTAACGTTATCGCTGCACAAGCTGTCTTATCCTTATGATGCAGATGGGGAAATGTATCCATCTTCTGCCGTTGATGGCGCCGGCTGGATTGGCGGTTATGATATGGATGCAGATGGACACATGTCTATTGAAGGAACAACCTATTCGTCAGGGGGAACACAGGGCGTCTGTGATGATGGCGATTTTGTCGTTGCTGGAGCACAGGATCCGCTGGGGACAGAAGTCGCAGCTTCCGGACCTCCCGGAACACCCAAAATGGGTCTTTTATGGCCTCTTGGTTTTACTGCTGCCACAATGGATCCAACTAACCACCCAGATATTGATAATGATGATAACGATGCTAACTGGACTCTACTGAGCGATTACGGCAATGAAATTGATGTGTTGCAAGGAGATTGGGTAGGTGTAATGGTTGCTTTTACCGGGGAAGGCGGTGGTGATGATGATGCGACTGGTTTCTTATACGAATCCGGTAGTGGAGTTGTTGATCCTTGGGTCTCGGCTAAATTCTACGCAGGTTGTGGTGGTACATCTGGCAATGGTGGTTGGCACATTCGCAGCTGGATGTTCAACTTCCAGCTTGCAGTAGAACTTACGAGTGATCGCGGGCCGGTTTTTACGTCTGTGACCAAATTGCCAACAACCATATCCACAGCTGCTAGACCCGTTACAGTAAGTCTTACGGAAGATAATCCAATCGGTGGGGATGCAGGCGTTGCGTCTGTAGTCTTATCCTATCAAGTTGATTCTCTGACAGCAACAGTCGAGACCGTTCCAATGACAATGACAAGTGGAACCGTTTTAGATGGAACATGGGAAGCGGATATTCCGGGACCAGTTGTAGGATCTTTTGTTTATTGGTCGGTCACATCTACGGATGTTAATGACAACGCCACCAGTCTGGCAACAAGAAGCTACTATGTATTTGAAGCGACACCAGGATTGCCTTTGGTCTTCAATAATCAGGCACTATCTGGTATTGAAGATTATTTGGATTGGACTGCGAGCTATGATGTGTGGGAATCTGAATACGGCGGTCTATCGGATGAATTGCTGGGTCACTATGATGTTGTTTTAGAAATGGCAGGTTTAGGCCCGGATCATAATAGTGATGATGAAATTGAAGCATGGTGGGGCGGAGGTAAAACCTATATTGTTTCAGCCGATGAATGGCTTTATTCTCGCTATGGTAGCACTGGCGTCGTTCCAATACCAAGCGTTGCCCATGACGTATTAGGTATAGCCAGCTATGTTGGAGACATCAACTACGGCGAATCTGGCGACGACAATGAAGTCTCTCGTTTTACTGCAGTTACCGGCGATGCCGTTGGCGGAGCTCTGGCGACCTTTTTGTCTGATTCTTCACTGTATTTGAACTATGATCCAGATTATGAAACCGGTGGATATAACTGGCTGGATGGTATAGTTCCAATTGATGGATATACAGTTGCATTGAATGCTTTTGCCGGAGTATTAGATAGTGTAGATCAAGCAAATCCCGATACCACAGAATACGCAGTCGCTATTTATGGTCAACAAGGCAATGGTGGAAAGAGCGCATTTTTGGCTTTCGATCACGTAGCCTTGAATACTGCACCCGATTATTTTTGGGTAGGCGCTCCATACTACAACAATTGGTTAGATGCAAATTATCCAGGGATATATGTTAGTGGGCCTTTGCCAACAGTTTTGGTGAATCCTCTTTTGGCTTCCATAGCGTGGGCTGAAGGTGTTGTAGGAACGGGTAATGAAGTCTCCATTCCTATCAGGTTTGAACTGAAAGGGAATTATCCTAATCCGTTTAATCCAACCACCAGCATTGTTTATGTTATTGATACAAAAGCTGATATATCAATAACAGTATATAACATGCTGGGTCAGCAGATTGCTAATCTGTTTAATGGTAATGTGACACCCGGATCCCATGAGGTCAAGTGGAACGGTATTGATAACAGTGGTCATTCTGTTGCTTCCGGTGTTTACTTCTACCGTGTTGAAGCAGTCGGACAAACCTTAACTGGTAAAATGATGTTGCTGAAATAAACAGTATATTCAACGTATAAAAAGGGCGGCTATTTTCAGCCGCCCTTTTTTATTATTAAACTGGCAATGGATAATCGCCCGTCGGCCACCTTTAAAATATTATAATGTGGCGGGCAGGTAACAAAATAAGTAGTATTTTTATGTTTTATGGATTGTATCAACCGTGTTGATACGTAGATTGACATAGACAATCCTTGCCCGTCCCGACCTTCGGGGAGCAGGCGGCTACTCCACATCAGAAATTATACGATTAATAACCGCTACAGCATACTATGAGATTATTTAAACAAATATTGATTTCAACATTCTTCATAATTTTCTTATCCTGTTCGCAAGATGGAAATGTAATTTTAGTTATTGATGGAGAAAAAATATCGAAGACGGAGTTCTACAATTGGATGGATTCAAGTTCTTTTATTCATAGTGATTATATCCAAAGAAACACGATCCTGAATGAGTTTGCCGGAAAATATCTACTATATAAAGAAGCAAAAGAGAAAAAGATAGATCAGGAAAAAAACTTTTTTCGTCATATATCTATAATTCAAAATGATCGAATTATTAGGTTTGTAATGGACCATTATATTGTACCCCCTCTATTGTCTGACAGCATTATCCATAAGATTAATAAAGACACAGAGCGTCGTGTACATGTCCGTGAAATACGTATTAAACATAAATTTTCCGCTGTTAATCCAATGGATAGAAGTCCTCAAGAAGCAAAGAAAATTGCGGATAGGATAAAACATCGGCTTAATAGAGAAGATATAAATTTTGATGAGGCAGTTTCAATTTATACAGACGATCAAAATATGGAATTTCGCAAAGGTTCCTTAGGTGAAATATCTTACGGTCATATATCAAAAGAATATTCTGATTCTGTATGGGCAAATTCAATGAATACTATTGTGGGACCTATAGAAACAAAATACGGTTTTCATATTATCAAGGTTGGTAAGAGCGATATTTTAAAAGTTCGAAAAAAACGTAATATTGCCCAAGAAATCAAAAAAGGGAAATATCGCATTCTGGAAAATCAGATGGATTATTTTTCAGAAGAGTTGTTTCTCCAATACAATGTAAAGATAGATACAAATGCCATTGAACAATTGTGGGGTGAAGTAACTAAAAATTATGATGTATTAAAAAAAGCGATTTCATTAGATGAATTGAATACAATTCCGTTTGAGACCCCTCTAGCCTATATCAAAAACAAACCATTAAAATTAGAATGGTTTGCTAAAAATTATTCAGCTCAACCAGGTATTACCGCATCACGATTTAAAATACCATTCAGCCTACTTGTAACATTAAGAGATATATTAAACCGCTATTTAACAGAGAAGTGGATTTGGAATACAACAAAAATTGATGCAAGTATGTTGCACGATCGTTTAACGCTGGATTACAAAAAACAATTATATCAGTATTATTTACATCTATTAATGGAAAAAAATTCCGGATTAACTGAAGCCATAATATTAAACCGTATTTTTATGGAGAATTCAAATAACGTTGTAATTAATCAACGAGTAATAAAATCAATAAATTGATTCTTCCGAAAAGATTGATAAAAATATATTGTATAATTGTTCACTATTAAATCCCTGCCCCAAATAATATTCTCCACCTGCATCCTGTAAAATCAATTCCCAATGGAGATGAGCGCCTTTTCGTGTACCTTGGGTGCCGGGCTCCGTACCGCTGTTTCCTGAAAGTCCGATCGTTTGTCCGGCAGTAACAATCGACCCCGGTTTAATTTCTCCATTGATGTGGGATAAATGGGCATAAATGGATACGGCTCTGTAACCGGGGACCAAGTCAAACCCATGATCAATATACACCGACCGACCCACCAGCACGTGTTCAAAAACATCGGAAGGTGTACGCCCCAACTGTTTTGCTTCTTCCAGAAGTTGCTGCCTGAAATCAGGAGAAACTTCTTCAAAATGATGATCGGCCCGAATGACCGTTCCGTCGGCCACCGCCCGGACAGGTGTACCCCAGTTTACATAAAAATCAATTCCGCGATGGGTACCGCTGCGGTAAGAACGAGGCGCATTTGGTAACAGGAGAGCTTGTGTTGGAACAGGTACATTTTCACAAGGTAAAAAAAGTATTAATTCGGAAATAGCATCTAAATCTGGAGGTGAATGTTCTTTGCTGAATAAAGGGTAGATTATTTTGTTTTCAGGGTGTCCATATTTTTGTGTGAATGGTGCAATAATGTGGTTAATTAGTTCTTCATTTAATGTATAGACCATAGAAATGGTATTATGGCTATACATAGTTGAGTCAAACGAATAAAACGAAATATCTGAAGGAATATTATTTTTTATCAACGTATTAATGGCAGCGGCAAGGGAATCATCGTTGATGCGATTGTTTATTTTATTTTCGATGTATTTATATGGTACAGTTTTTAACGCTTCGTTTACAGTGATAATGTGATCCGCGCTCATGCTTACAGAAAAGGATACAGTCACCGTTAATTCACTATCAGATATGGTTATTTGAGGTGGTATCGGTGTGGTTAATACCGGCGTTGAAACTGGCGACGGTGGTGCGCAACTATTCAGCCAAATACAAACAGCGAGACAAAAATATTGGAATATGGGAGTATTGGAGTATCGGAATGCTGTAATGTTAGAATAATAAGATAGAAAGTCATGATTTTCATTACTCCATTTATCCATTTATTCCACTACTCCATAGGTTCAATTAATATGTTTTAACAATGCATCCAGAGCAGAATTAAATACGGATAGCGGATGTCCAACCACCGTTTTATTGCAGACCGGTGTAAATATGGAGTTTGTTTCATTCAATGATGAATATAGATCATCTAATAAAACCTGCACGCTTAGTAAACCAGATATATGCAATGCATCCAATATTGAATATTCATAACGACCCCAGGATGCGGGTGCAATCAGTATACCACTTGCTTTGTTTCGGTTCCTATGAATAAATGATATTGCTTTGTCAGCTTTATGTGTTTGCAAAAATCGCAGTTGAATATCCAAGTTAATGCTATGAGCATGCCGATGTAACACTCTATTCATTTTATCAAGCGTAACTCGTTCACCGGCGTTTGCTGATTGAACACCAATTAAATTAAAATTAGGTCCTTGTAGTACAAGAATATCCATCGTTTATCTTAAAGGAAAAATGTGTCCAATTATGTAACCAACAATAATCCCAACCAGAAGAGCAATGGTCAACACCCTGGATTTCATGAATTCGCCGGAATATCCCCTCTTAATGGCTATGATGCCTACAAAATAACCCAATGCATTAAGTATCCAGAAAAATGGAATGGCAAATACTTTTACAATCAAGGGGCCTATAAATGGAATCATCGAAAGCAATGCACCTAATCCGACAAAAAGCTGTGTAAAGAGCCCTAAAACCAACGTAACAAAAACGACCAATTTCTGATCGATCCCCAGTTTAAGAGCAATCATAATGAAACCAGCAATCATTAACCAGAGAAGGATGTGCTTTTTATACACTTGAAAGAAGGATGGTTCAGTCATGGGTCCATCTCGCGATAATGTTTATACCATATAATTTTACCGATGCTTGTACAATCCTTCGGGGGCTGGATTTTTCCACCCAAATCTGGCGTATGGCTTTTTCTGCTATGATGTTATTCATAAAATAATCTGATTGCTCCGGTAGAGATGTTACATCTTCTACTGCTTTGATGTCCAGTCGGTAATGATCACAAATTTTTTCCACGCGGTTGATGATAATAGTATCTGTTTCAGCCCAAAGGTATCGAGATTCGAATAACTGACCATCGTGTTCCATAGGAAACCATTTTGTATCTAAATCATCTTTATGTTGTTCTTGTACCCGAACTAACATGGAAAATATCGTCTGTATCTCCGGTGGACGGTTTAATGCAATGTCATCATAAAATAATTGTCCTTTTTCTTGATCATATTTAGCATTTAAAGAATACATTACAGACCCTTGATGAATCTTTTTTTCGAATTGTTTGAAAGAATAATCCAAAGAATCATAAGAAATAAAATAGGTATTATCCATTGGCCAGAAGTAGTTTAATAATCCGGTTGTCTGTGTTTGAAATGTTAATTCACCGGGGATTTTGTCCATGGTGACTGAAACAAAAGGAAACCCAAAAATGGTAATCGTATAATTTTGTCCAGAAAGCTGGGAGAAAATCACCAAACAGATCAGAAAATATTTGGTCATGCTTTCCAGATGAATTTTCCCAGAAGACCGGAAATACCGATAAATGGAATGTATATCGGTTGCAACATACTCCAAATAATAAATATGATTGACGGCACAAACATGTGAAGCATGGAAGCGCCGGAAAAAATAACGAGAGCATCACAAACAAACTTTATTCCAAAAACCATGGGAATATGGCTTTGAATACCAGGCACGAACGAACCGGATAAGATTGCAGTATTCAGTAAAAATGCGTTAAACAAAAACAGCAGAAAAAACCAATCTGTTTTTACAGCCAACCTCGAGTTGGAGGACCAGCGAATGCGCTGGTTTAAAAATTGAATTATAGATCGAACAGGCCGAGCCTTAATAAAACTGCCGGCATCAGAATTAAATGTACATTTATGCGTTTTTGAAATAGCCTGTACAAGATACATATCATCTCCGGATACACGATCTTTAACGGGGTAAAATCCGTTTATTTTTTCAAAGGCAGATCGTTTATAAGCCAAATTTTGACCTGAACCCGTCCAGCTAAATCCCCATCCGGATGCACCGGCATTCGCGGAGACTAACGCCAGGAAATCAATCATCTGATAATGAGAAAACGAGGAATGGTTTAAACTCTCGATTGCAGATGCCCCGATGACAATCCCGCTCCCGGATTCTAAATGACTGACCATGCTTTTGACCCAGCCAGGTGGAATGCGGCAATCCGCATCTGTCGATAGAATATATTCACTATTTGATTGTTCTATTGCTTGTGTTAGAGCATATTTTTTCGGCGTCATTTTGGTGGCCATATTCCGAATCTGAATGCCCCTTATTTGGCGGTATTGTTTTGAATAATGTTCAATGATTGACCAGGTATTATCTGATGAACGGTCATCCACTATGACAATATCTAATTTATCCGTTGGATAATCCAGTTGAGAAAAATCTTGCAATAGATTGGTTAAATTTTGTTCTTCATTCCGAGCGGCAACCACCACAGCCACGTGAGGCCAATCTGTTATTTTATTGGGTACCGATTTAAGTTTGCGTAAGCCGATAAGAAAAAACAGGATGAATAAAATATAAACGCCCAAACTGCTGAAAAGGACAAAAAATAAATAACTCATGGTTATCCCTCAGGTGCTCATGGGGTCAATGGAGCAATAGACAAAAATAATTATTTAAAACGCTTGTCTGCCGAAGCGACGGTGCAGGTAGGTAAAACGTAAAGAATGAAATTAAATATTTACGTTTTACATAATTAGGTTTTAGAAATGACAGATAATCAATCATATTCCAAATACACCTAAAAACAGGGCACTACGTTTCATGCCAAAGGCAAAAACAAAGATGCGATCAGAAAGTATAGAGAAACACCAACAATATCTATGCTTGTGGTAACAAACGGGCCTGTGGCAATAGCCGGATCAACATCAAGTTTGTTCAAAAACAGAGGGACAAAAGCGCCGATGGTTGTGGCAATAATCATCGATATACTGATACTTAAGCCGACTATAATTCCCAGGTTTGGTGCAAGATCAACAAATTTGGTAAGAGCAAATAAACCTAACAAAATGCCATATAAAGCTCCGAGAATTAATCCAACGCGAATTTCCTTAAATAGTATTTTAAAATTATTTCCGAGATTAACTCGCCCCGTTGCTAATCCCCGTACAATGATGGTAGATGTTTGTGTGCCAATGTTACCCCCCATACCAATAATGACAGGAATAAATGCAGCCAACGCTAGTGTGTTTTGAAGGAGATTTTCATAGAGACCAATGATTGTGGCTGCGGCGATACCCCCAATCCAACTGGCAAACAACCAGGGAAATCGACTTTTGGCATTATTCCAGGTGGATTTGAGTAAGATTTCTCTGTCTTTTCCAACACCGGCCATTTTTAAAAAGTCTTCGGTTGCTTCTTCACGAATAACATCAACCACATCATCAACCGTTACGATTCCAAGCAAATGAGAATCTTGATCAATCACAGGAACGGCGAGATAATTATATTGGCTAACAATTTGTGCCACGTCTTCCTGGTCTGTTTCAGGAAAAACCGAATGGACATTTCGAATCATCATATTTTTAAGTAATGTATCCGGAGCAGTGGTGACAAGATCGCGTAATGAAATAATCCCCGTTAATTGACCATCATCATTGGTAACGTATAAATAAAACACCATTTCTGCTTCATCTTCATGCTGTAAAGTTGCGATCGCATTTTTTGCCATTGTTTCTTCATGGAGAGTAAATACGTCTGTATACATCAACGAACCCGCACTATCTTCCGGGTACGCCATTATTTCTTCAAGCTCTTCTACTTCCTCTTTTTTTAATAGCTCAATGACATCACTTGCTTGTTCTTCAGAAAAGGTGTTTAAGATTTCTGCTTGGTCGCTGGAACTGATTGGTTCAATAAATTCAGCTATGTTTTCAGCAGATAGGCCCGCTAATAGACTTTGAAGCGTTGAATCATCTAACTCTGTTAGAAATTCACCTGTATGTTCACTGGGTCGCATGAGTTTGAATAATTCCGTTTGCTCAATCTCGTCGAAATAGCGAAACAACATCGCGAGATCTGCCGGGTGAGTTTTAGCAATCAGCTTTATGAGATTCGTATGGGCATGCCGCCGCATTAATCTGCGAAACGTATTCCTAAGAACATGAATTTCCCGTTCAAACATTTGATGTTTCATGCTTGCACCTTCGCTGTTTTATTTAAACCGGTAAAGCCATAATAAATACAGATTACACCCAACAATAAAATCCATGGCGCAACATGCCCATTCCAGGTATAAAACCCCACGAGAGATTCATCATAATTTGTAAACATCAGCGCAACGAAATTATTGGCCGCATGAAGAATAAAACCAGCCCAGATAGAACCTGTTTTCCAAGCAAGATAACCGAGCATAACACCTAAAACATAAATTTGAATTAACCAAAATGGATTTAAATGAATTAACGCGAAAAAGAGGCTGGTCACCAACACGGCACGAGTAATATCTTGCCAATGTTCCTCCAAAAATTTTTGGAGGAAGCCACGGAACAACAGTTCTTCGCTCAAGGGCGCTAGTAAAACGATACCAAACATGAGAAACAAAGCCATACCGAAAGAATCAAATTTTAACATGGTGCCCATCTGGTTCAGGAATTCAGGCGGTGTAAAGAGAGAGCTGGACAGGCGGTCAAATTCATCTACAATGACAATTAAACCAATGGATAAAATCGTGGATGTGATAATGACAGGGAATGAAATTTTGCGGATACGTAAACGTCTTAATAGAGGTTCTTTTCTTGCTACTAAAAAAAGAAGCAGGGGGACTATCATAAATCCCTGCCCAACAAAAAGCGCGAGATAATTTGCAAACACTGTATTTTCTTCAGGAAGATATACTAATCCAACGGAGGCAATAATGGTGCCCACCACAAGTGCGGATACCACAGAAAGAATGACAATTCCGAAAACATTCTTTATTGTTAAAGTGCTGTTCATATCTTAATCCCCTTGACAAAGGGTCGGTTTCTATTGGATTCATAGAGGATTTTGTAAAACCTTATGCGTGAAGAAAAAAGATGTAAAATTTGTCAGCTTAAGGCGAAAAATGTAGTCGATAGTGGTACTATGGACAAGTTTTTCCCCGCCTGCCACCTTAAAAATACTAATAAAGGGGCGGGCAGGAACGAAAAGCCGGCGAATTTTAAACTTTTTAATTTGTGCAATAGGTTTTTCAAATCCCTCTTATAGACCAAAAAATTACGGAAGGTCAACGGAAAAGCAAAGAGACCTTGTAATTCTTATTGTAATCGATAGCCGTGTGTATATATGTTCTAAGCCAATTTATATCGAAAATATTTCAAGCCAGCACCTATAAAGCCCTCTTGAAAAATCGAGAGGGCTTTTTATTTAGTTCATCATCATAATAATACATAAAATATAAAGTATATGTCATTCTCGTATTGCGACTGAAGCTTGCCCGCCGCAATGAAAAGTAGGAGGGCCTGGCCGGAAGTGAAATGCAGGAGTAGAGGCATAGCATAGGAAGGAATACCCAGTTCTTTTATTGCAAACAAACCCCCCTCGCCATTTTCTTTGACGCAAAGAAAACGGCTGCAAAAGAAACAGTCACTGTGGGAAATTTTATCAATCTGCAACATCGTTTCGGGAATGATTTAAACTCATCTCCGATATGTTATCGGGTCTTCAGACCCTTCCAAAAACATGGCGGGCAGGCAATAAATCATTCGGATCCTCAACCCTATTTTAATTATTAAGATAAAATTTTCCAATGCGACAAAAACAATCCATAACCTATTCGTTTTTCCAATAAACTAAGTATTCATTTCGAAAAATATCTAGCGTAATCAAATAATTCCCCAGAATCAAACGATTAATATTTATATCACTAAAAATTCAGAGTAGAAATTCGGTAATATTTAACATGTTAATTGTCGCAGGCTCACAAGGTCTGCTTGCCTGTGCTAACCTCTTCGGCAGACAAGAGAGACCTCGCTCAATCAAATAATATGTTTTAATGTAATTTTGACCGCTTACAGATAAAATCAATATCTCTTATATCCACTCTTTCACCAGTAACCAGTTACCGCTCACCAGTTACCCCGTTCATTCACCAGCTTTTCCATAAGAATTCCACCCGCAACAGCAACATTTAACGATTCACCATACCCAATTTTTGGAATAGAAATAGTATAATCAAGCAGCACTTTGGTATTTTTAGAAAGACCATGTGCCTCGTTGCCTAATACGAGTACCCATGGTGCTTCTATTTCAAAATCGTTAATATTGTTTCCGTTTTGGTCGGCGCCGATTATTGTATGTGATTTTTTAAATTGTTTTAGTGATTGATTAGAAAATGACTTTAAATAAAAATGTGCCCCCATTCCGCTGCGCACCACTTTTGGATTGTAAACATCAACACAGTTTTTGGATAAAACAATATTTTGGATTCCGAACCAAACGGACGTGCGAAGCAACGTGCCCATATTCCCCGGGTCTGATATATCGTCCAGATAAATCCAATTCCCCCCATGTACGGCATTTGAGTATTCCGGAATATAACACACGGCAAGAATCCCCGAGGGTGTGTCTGTTGTGGCTATGGCCGTCATTTCCTTATCCCCAACTTTTTGGCAAGCGGGCAAGGTTAAAGAAATTTTTTCAATCACATCTTTATTTACTTGAAAAAACTCGTCTGTATAAAAAACAGATTGAAATAACTCACCGGCATTTAAGGCTTCCTGAACAAGCCGTTTCCCCTCAATAATGAATTGGCTGTGTTTATTACGCCATTTTCTATGGTGCAGGGATTGGATATGTTTTTTTTCAGCTTTTGTTATCATAAAATTGCGAACTAACCGTTTGATTGCCCCTTGAACCCCGGTAATTTCAGCTTCAATTTTAATTAGAACAAATAAAATGTCTAAAGGCGTTACCCCCCAAAGTCAAAACTATTCCGCTTGGTATACCGATGTAGTGATTAAAGCCAGTATGGCAGATTATGGCCCTGTAAAAGGAACCATGGTCATCAGACCCTATGGTTTTGCGCTGTGGGATAATATAAAAGAAATATTTGATCGCATGATTAAAGAAACGACACCGGGTTTTAACATCACTAATATTTCTTTTTGCAATGCGCTAGTTTGGTTCTTTGGAAAAAGCACATCCGAATTACTAATAAATAATATGGCAACTGTCAGTATGATTTTTGAATAAGCCATTTTGATATCCTTTCGTTTTTTGTTGGTAATTATATTAGAAATTTAAGGGTCGACAAATTGCCCAAATGTTAATTGGCGCTGGTTAGAACCATCCGAATCCATAATCCACAAATTAATCGTATCATCCGTTAGCGATTCAGAATTACGGTTCAATCCCGAGTATACTATTTTGGCGCCGTCAGGAGAATAACAAGGATAGCTTCCTCCATGAACGGTTAACTGTTTTGTATCGTTATTAGAGATGTTTATTTTGTGAATCTGCCAATATTTCATATCGCCATCCCAAGAGCTGAATATTATTTCATTACCGTTGGGATGCCAAGATGGATACCAAGACTGTCTACTTTGAAAAGTTACTTGTGCTTTAGTACTATCATGTAGTAAAACGAAGGGATATTCATCCAGGATTGTAACATCAATAAGCCAAATTTGTATATAAGAGTCGTTAATTAAATCTCTTCCTACAAATAAAAGCCTCTGCCCTTCGGGAGACCAGCGCGGCGTTCCACCTATATTAAGGTATTTATCAATTCCTGACTGAATATCATGCACCCATGTTCCAACCCATGCATCTGGACTGGAATGTTCGTATGCTAATATTTTACCATTTGGGTGCCAGTCCGGGAGTTGTCTGCCTTCATGAGCTTTTTCAATATACGTTAATTTAGAACCGTCAATTTTTATTGTATAAAGTCCACCTGCTTTAAAAGCTAACTTCTCTCCATAGGGGTGCCATTTAGGGGACATCCCCGGCGTTAAATATTCTTTTTCACCTGTTTCAATATTCATAATCCAAATTTGATAATAACCATTCACAAGTTCACTTGTATCTAAAGCAACATGGGTATAAGCAATCTTTTTTCCATCAGAAGACCAAAAAGGGTTAAAATCACGAGCAGGGTTTTTTGTTAAGTTTTTCTGTTCAGTTCCATCTGAGTTCATAACATAAATCTCATCATTTCCATCTCTATCTGACCTAAAAGCTATCTTTTTTCCGTCTGGGGACCATGAAGCATGATAATCCCAAGCAGGATTATTTGTTAATCTTTTTAATCCTGTTCCATCAGAGTTTATAATATATATCTCATCATTTCCATCTCTGTCTGAACCAAAAGCTATCTTGCTTTGCTGATATGTTTTTTCCTCTAATGAAATTGGGTTTTTTGGCAATAAATCTTCTTTTTTAAAATCATCTTGACTTTTACTACCAGCATAACCAATACCCACTGTTGCTACCAATAAAGCAGCCAGACCAGCTGTTCTTACTCCACTCTTTATTCTGGTAAATATACTATATGAATCTTCAATTAAGTTGTTTAGATATTTTGGTTTCATTTTACCCCTTCCAATTATTACTTTAGAATAGAACATAACTATCGGCTATTGGAAATAAACGCTGTTTTAAATGAGAATCTACTTTAGGCTAAATACCATTCTCTTGCCTGACATGTTACAAATATTAAGTGCATTGACCTTCAAAAGGCAGTCGGAAAGTGCTGCCATAGTGACAGTATAGGTCGGAAAAGTAATAATGACACCGATCAGCGCTAACCACAGAGCTATTGAGATCCTACGAGAGGGTGGTATTGCTAATCCAGTGCGCTTGGTGAAGTTGGTCAGAGATGCTATTAATCTCTTACAACTTGACCTATCTGGAATGACAATTCTAACCGAAGCCGCCAGTGGGCCATACGTGGTGACCCCGGTCATCGCGATCATGGCCGGGGCAGAACGAGTATTGGCTTTGACATCAGAATCAAGCTATGGGAGCACAGAAGATGTGAATGCCCAAACCCGGGCCTTGGAAGCACTATGTGGTGTGGAAGGCAGTATAGAGATTCACACACAACGGTCGCCGGATCTATTTTACCAGGCTGATATCGTGACAAATCTGGGCTTTGTTCGGCCAATTGATGCTGAAGCCGTTGAGGTGATGAGGCCCACGGCGGTGATACACCTAATGTGTGAGTCATGGGAGTTCCGAGAAGGAGATGTTGATTTAAATGCCTGCAGAAGAAACGGAATCCGCGTCGTGGGAACCAATGAAGATCATCCGGGCCTGGATGTTTTCGATTACAGCGGCTGGCTTTGTATTAAGATGCTGCTTGAAGCACAAATTGAAATTCACAAGAGTCAGATTCTGCTAGTGGGAAGCGATAAATTTGGCAGGGTGATTGAAAGACA
>JADFRD010000039.1 GCA_022561485.1 Fidelibacterota bacterium
TTATGCCTTGAAAATAAGCAAATTAACTTCGTCAATTTTGTAAAGGTTATTATTTCACAATCCCTAAGGGCGTAAGCCCGCAGCGTATATGGTGTGTTATCTGATGTTATGATGGCTGCATGAAAAAGCGTTAGACTGGTTTTGCAGCACCACCCAAAATAAAAAACAATAAGACCAGGATTAACGCTTGAATGATCCAGCCAATCACACAAACTCCTACCGCTCGTAATGTACTCTCATAATCAAGGGCTTGTCTGACGGCAATCACCATTGCCACCAGCATCCAAACAGACGCCACAAGAAAAACCACCGCTCCCAGCCCGGGGATGATACCTAATACTCGAATCAAACCGGGAGAGCTCGAAAAGCCAATAGTGCGCAGCAACTCACCGAGATCTGCCTTGGTCTGTGGCTCTGGCAGGAATTTTGTGCCAATATAGTAAGTGATATAGGCCCAGACATACCAACCGATAAGGGCAGCAATCGTCCCCATCAAAATTCCACCAAGCCCTCCTGTGCCAATGCTGCCTATTCCAGCGGCGATACTGGAGAGAACCACCACTCCCATGGCTTGGCGTATGGCCCCAGTGTCGGCTTCAACCTCTTCATACAGATTAACATCTAACTTGGCTGCGCGCAGCATACGATCCTGAAAACCAGTCATTGTATTCTCCTAACTTTATTCATCATTTCAAATAAATAGTGTTTCTCTCAAACAGACCATCGCAATTTCAGATAAAGTCTTGCTAAATCCAATAATTACGTTTATCATTTTTAATTCTTAATTGATCACTACGTTTTAACCGGAAATACACGTAAAACCCCTTTTTTTAGTATCAATGACCATCCTTGATACTTTACTGAACTGTCTCATATTTAATCGTAAAACTCATTTATGCGGTCTCATATCCCGTGTCGAAAATAATGTACCACAACCAATGAATCAACGCCCAAAGTACCGCCTGTCTCTTATAATCCAGTTCTCTGTTAACTCTTTCATTTAATTTGTGAATACTGTAAATTTCCTGTGAACAAAGCGGGTAAAACCTATAGTGTGCCTTGGGTGCTGCCTTCCATAGGTTGGCTATGAGCCCAGTGATGATCGGCATTACAGGGTCCGCTTTTTTCATTATGGTAAATAACCAATATTTTTCCGCTTCCTTATAAGTTTAGCCTAATAAACATTACATCAACGCCCAAAACCAGCCACTGGAACAGAAAATTCAAAACGGGCTTTTGATTTCAGACATTCAAATCCCTTAATCACTTTTTCTCTAACCTCAACCGGTTCCATCAAAATAAAAAAGTACATTCTTAACCTGGATTATTCATTAGATACAAATTAGCGGAAGCGCACGAATTTTCTCGAAGGAACACTAAATATTTTTAATAAAAATATTTTATTACTCATATTTTTTCTTTCTTTTCGTGAATCTTCGCCTGCCCGCCCCGTTTAATTTATTCTTAATGTGGCAGGCGGGCGATCTTGGCGGCTGATGAATTAATGAGGCTAATAAGTTATTTTCTAGTTCGTCCATAATCAGGGTGTCTGCGTTGGTGTTTAACTATTGTAACCCGAAGTACATCATTTTTTACAGCGCGGAAATAAATAACGAAGGGGAAACGTTTCATTAAGGATCTCCGAATATCTTCTTCAATAACCATCCATTGAGTTGGATTTGATGAAATTCTCAATATTTGCCGCTCAAATTCGTCTAGAAATTCTGCTCCCAAGCCCTGATAACACTCATTATAAAATCTGATGATCTCCCGTAATTTATGTTCAATTGCGGGATGATATTCAATTCTCATTTTCGCAATTTTTCCATTAAATCCGTGTGGGACAACGGTTCTACTTTGCCAAGCTCAATTTCCCTATCTCGTTGCTTCGATAAGTCAATTGCTTCATTTTCTGAAATATCTGAAGACAAAAAATATGGATCTTCTAGACTTTCCCATATTGCTTCAGCAAGTATTGCTCTATCATGGGGACTAAGCCGCAATGCTTCACTGGCAATTTGATCAATACTCATAAAAATACTCCCTTTTTGATTAGCTGTTTTTTAATAAAATTAATTAAGATTTGCTATTATATGAGTAATATTGTGGAATCTCAAACTTTCTTAATTAATTATTTTTTCCACGTATCAACGGAAGTTACGGGAGAAAGAAAGTCTAAGTCAATGGGGCGCTTTACGAATGGCTACAAATTTTCAGACATTCCTGTCTGAAAATAATGTATTGAATGAATGTGGTGCTTTATTTTCAGCGTAGTATATATCGAAAGTCTTCCATAGCATCGCTGCCCAAAACCAGCCACGGGAACAGAAAATTCAAACCTGACTTTGGACTTCAGCCATGCTAAATCTGGTTCAGTCAACTAATTTGAATACTTTGTCTTTTCGGCGAGCCTTGTCAGTTACCTTGACGCCAATACTGTCGCCTTTCTTGGCACTTTCCACTACCTCGTGCTCGATTTGCATGGAATCAACTTCCACTGTTAAATCAGTAGTATATCCCTTGATATGAATTGTATCACCAATACTTAATTTTCCCGCAGTCATTTCAATGGCAGCGATCGATATCTGTCCAAAATATTTAGATACATACCCAATTTCCTGTTCTTTCATAGCTTACCCCAAGTTTAATTCAGTTGAATGTACTCCTCGAGTAGGATAAAGTCAATTAAAGAGCTGATTCACAAGCCCACCCCCTTTGTTTCGGGATCGACTATTGGCTTTTTCGTTGAGCGCGCAATTCATACACGGTTGAATTCATCCGGGTACCCCTACCCTTTGCATCCCCAATCCGTACCCACTTGACTATTGTTTGAGTTCACTTCAAAATAATGAATCTCGGAAGAAATAACGTATAAAAATGGTTATATTTTACACTGGTTTTAGTTTTGGGGAAGGAAAACCTTAAAACTTTTTTTCCCTTGCAGTGCAATGCGGAGGCTGTTATACCCATCCATGGGAGTAATGCGCGGATGATACCCTGGATTTTCAATGGCGGTTATAAATTCTGTCAATAGAGAATTTAAAACTTCCCCATATATTTCCCCCTTTGTTTTACTTAGCGCGAATCGGCCTGAAACCAATTTATCTACCTGATAATACTTACCACCTGAATGAACTTCACTGGAGCTCTTTGGAGACAAGCTGGTAATGCCGCCCCAACCTGCGGGCCTTGAAAGATTATCGACCTCGTTGATGGGTACATTTTGATTGATTTCCAATTGTGGTAAACGGCTCAGTTCTTTCTCCGTCTGTTGGTTAATAAGAGCAGTGAAATGGCCGGATATTGGAATCCATCCGTTAAGTGTTATCTGCGCGAGATCAAAAACAAACACCAGGGAAGTTTGTTCGAAAAACCCCGGACGTGAAAAATCATGGTAGTGGGTAGCAATGAGACCGTTTTCATATCGAACTGTCACCAGCGCTTGATCTTCTTGTTTTTCATTACGCCAGTGACTGGTTCCGCTTACATGATTCGGGTTGGATCCGGAAATATAATTAACAAGATCGATAAAATGTACGGCATGTTCCACCAGAATTCCTCCAGATTGGGTCTGATCCCAAAACCAGTGGTTTTTCGGTAACGATTCATCTTGAGCATAATTTTCAACACCGATCCTTCGCAGTCGTCCAAAGGAGGCAGATTGTGTCCAGTCCTTAAGGATTTCAATCAGTGGATGAAATCTGAGCATATAGTCGATCATCAGGACGCGGTTTGAATTTTTAGCTACGTCGATTATTTTCTGTGCATCGGATAGGGATGTTGCCATTGGTTTCTCAAGCAATACGTGCTTTCCCATTTCTAGAGCTAAGCAGGCGATCTCGGCATGAGTCGCGGGCGGAGTAGCGATAGAAACGATTTCAATGGAAGAGTTATTAATAAGTTTTTTCCAGTTATGATAAAAAGTGATTCCATTTGGAATTTCTTGTTTAGGCTGGACATCGGCAATTGCGATTAATTCCACAGCTTTATTATTAACCCAGGCTGCATGGAGGAATTGACCGAAGCCACCGTATCCGATTAATCCTAGTTTATATTTTTTCATGGTGTTTATGTTAAAAAACTAATAGTACAGATTACTTTCAATTTACAAATGTGTGTTCCAATTACTATTAGAGAACTTTGCAAAATAGTTTGTACAAATTATAAAGTGCAAAATATGCCTGTTTTTCGTTCCTGCCCGCAGGCCTTTAAAGAAAATGGTGGATAAAAAGCCAAAGAATTGGATAACAATCATATATCGTACTTTTCTTAGCGTAAGAAAAGTACCAAAAGAAACTATCGCTGTGGATTCCAAAGGGTCGGACAGTAAAATCGTCTTATCCTCCGGCAAATTCTTCCTCTTTATCCCGGATTTTTCCGAGGCGATGAATAAAAAAAGTTACAAGTTATATTAGTTGATTGGATCATTACTATAATACGAACCTAAAGGCTGAAATCCTCGTGCAGGGTGTTAAAATGAAAAGTATTTAGGCCCAGAGATGTAATATTTTAGACTTTAAATATAAGCATTTAATGAACCCAGGTGTGATATTGCGATAAAACTAACTTATAAATAATGGTTCCATTTTACACCGAATTTACTTTTTAGAAAGGTCAGTATATACATTGTTGAATTCAAAATTAGGTATTTTATCTTAACTACCTAGTAATTTGTAATAGCAAATCACCTTCAATGGGTACAAATTTTGACGCTGATTTAATCAAAGATCTGGCTGTAAGTTTAGCCACACCATATATTTCAACAGAAACTCCTAAGTCATTTCTTATTTTGTCTACCACCAAGTCAAAATCACCATCCCCGGATGCTAACACAACTACATCTGATTCCATTGCATATTCCATCAAATCAAGTGTAATACCAACATCCCAATCACCCTTTGCGGAACCATCACTTCTTTGAATAAACGGCTTTAGTTTTACTTCAAATCCAATTCCCCTAAGTATGTTCTGAAATTGTTTCTGTTTTTCATCACCTCTGTCAATAGCGTAGGCAATTGCCTTCACCACTTCCCTATTTGAAGTTACCTTATCCCAAAAAACGTTATAGTCGAAATGACAATTGTGGTACTCTTTTGTCGTGTAGTAAATGTTCTGAACGTCCACAAAAACGGATACTTTTTCCATAAATTTGCTTACCTTATTTATTTGTATTTGATACCGCTGTTAGTCAGCACGGCAGTTATTGTTATACAATCATTCATAATTGAATCTAACCACATTTTTTCCTCAAACTTCAAATTCACACTTCCATCGTTTCACGACCGGTTGACTGTATGTTAGGTAGCCCTACAAATTTAATCATAGGTTTTAATACATTAATCAAGGATTAAGGTACTCTTCCCACTTCCCAAAATCCAGTTCGGATTACGGTACTTATTGAATCAAATTGTGAAAAAGTGCCTTCAATTGTACTACCGACAATATTACCGACAAATTCATAATCTTCTTTCCCTTCAACAGGGATTTCATAAAGAGCAAACCAAACCGTCTCGACTTGATTGTGAGTGCCATTCATGATCTGGTAGGCGACTGTTTGAGAATCGTTTGTAATATGGGCTGCTCCAGATACAGTAGGAAAATTTTCAAACATTCCTTCAATGAACGTAATGAACAGAGTATCCCCATTTATTGTACCTTGCCAATTACCCTCCACAAGAATATAGTACGGTGAGTTATTTTCATTATTACAATTGAGAATAGTAAACGAAATAATTATGAATAGTAGAACAAATTTTATTCTCACAGGTTTTTCCCTAATATTCTGAACACATTTAATTTATTTGTTTCTTATTCTCAGGCTACCTAACGGCGCGTAAGTTGAGCGTGTATATCGAATCTAATATTTGTAAGATTACTTTCATATCATTAGCGAGCTTGGTCAGCTTTAACGACATTGTTAGGCTAAAATCTCATTTTATCCCAACACCCTTAAAAAAGGTATAGCAGAAGGTTCCATCTTGCTCAGTTGTTCTATGTAAATCAGCTATACCTTTATTCCATGTTATTTCATCAATTAAGCCTTTGTCCAGTGCTTGATTTTTCACTCCTTCGACCATTGCAATGAATGTATTTTTCGTAAATCCCTCAACATATTCAGGGTTACTTGAATCAACATAAACCATTCTTGGTGAAATGTTCACATTATTGTAACCAGCATTAGATAATAAAGGAAATAGTTGACGCCCTATTAAAGAATTCCCTCCTATTTTGGCCTGAACGTCAATAAGACATTGTATTGTTCGCCAAGCATCTTGGCTCTCTGGATGAAAATATGTTGATCCGTGATCTCCTTCAATAACTGTTATTGTACCACCCTGTTTTAATTTTGTTTTAAGCTGACGTAATCCGTCTAATGGGCTTTTGAGGTGTTCTAACACGAAACATACAAAAATATGGTTAAAGTTGTCATCAGGGAAAGGCATATTGAAAATATCGGCCTGTTGGAATGTAGCATTCTCATAACCCGCAGTTCTGATTCTTGCTTTTGCCTGGTCAAGAGATTCCTGTGATATGTCTATGGATGTAAAATGGGTTTTGGGACTATTTTTTACCAAGGTGACTGTCTGAGATCCCACACCGCAACCAACCTCCAACACTGAGCAACCAGCTGGATATCTTGTGTCATTGTGTAATAATTCTGCTAAAGTCGTTGCCTGGTCTATTAGTCTTTCATTTTCTTTTGATGAATAACCGTGAACATATTCACGTTCTGTTGTTTGCATACACATATCCTACTTATTTTTGCCAAACGGAATAGTTCTGCGGCGTGTTTTTATAAACACCAACATCAAACAATATAGTTAGTGATAAATGTCAGTAAAACAACGTGTATATATTCAATTCCCACAGATGAATATAAGAATTATTTCGGAAAAATGTGGGAGGCTATATACCTTTTTATTTATCAAGATCGTTCATCTCAAAAACCAGTCGTACAATTTGCGGACGTTACCTATATACAAACCCACCCCCTTTGTTTCGGGATCGGGTTTTGGGTTTTTCGCTGAGTAGGAATATCGTAAATGGTTGAGTTTAGCCGGCATCCCGCAAATCGGTATCCAAATCAACCTAAAACGGTCAATTCTGGTAATCAATCAGCAAATTCGATTGTTGCCCAATTGTTTTTCAAGTCCTACTTTTCTACATGATTTATAGATGTTTCAAGTGAATCCTATCAGAAAACTTGCCGCTATTATGTTTACCGATATTTCTGGGTATACTGCCTTGTCGGCGAAGGATGAGGAAAAAGCATTAGATCTAATCGAGTTGCAACGGGAACTCCTCAAACCGATTGTGGCAGAATTCGGTGGGGATTGGCTCAAAGAAATAGGCGACGGTTTATTATTGAGTTTTCCCAGTTCCAAGCAAGCGGTCAATTGTGCCATAAAGATCCAGCAAACCGTTAAAGAAATTGAGGACCTTAATCTCCGCATCGGCATTCACCAGGGGGATATTCTTGTGAAAAGTGGCGATGTGTTTGGAGATGATGTCAATATTGCTTCCAGAATCGAACCGTTTGCTGCTGTGGGTGGGGTTGCAATTTCTGATAAAGTCCACAGAGATATTTCCAGCAGTCCCGAAATCACCACAAAGTATGTAGGTAGACCCAGGCTCAAGGGCGTTACACAAAAGGTTGAAGTATATTGTATCACATCAAATAATCTACCTGAAACCAAACTATCTGACGTATCTGCCAAACTTGAGAAAAAACCAACTTACTGGATTAAATGGGTTGTTCCTGCTCTAGCTATATTTGTGGTAGTACTCTATTTTGTTCTTCCAAAACAGCAAGAGGTTCCTTCAATTGGAATTTTATATATGGAAAACCTTGGGAGTGAAGAAGATGATTTCTGGGCTCGGGGTATTACCGAAGACGTGATCATTGAAGTCGCCGGCGCCGGATTGATTCGCGTAGCTCCAATGAGAGAAATCCTAGAATTTATAGCATCTAATTCGCCACTGGTTGAAATTGCCAAAAAACTGCGCGTAAAGTATCTGTTGACTAGCAGCATCTATAAAAAAGAGAATAGTTTTGATCTACGCACCCAACTTATTGAGGCGAAATCGGGTAAAAGCATCTATGCCAAAAAATGGAGTGAGTCTCTGGATAAAGCAAACACTATTACAGAGACATTAGCAGAGAATATTCTTAAAAGTTTAAATGTTTCGACAAATAGGGACATAACTAAATCCTATACTCCGAATCCAGAAGCGTATGAGTTTTATTTGAGAGCGAAATACAAGTACAATAAGCGACGGAATATGGAGGATACCGAGGTCGTTCGGGGCTTACTAAACAAAAGTATCGAGATAGATGAAAATCTAATAAAAGCGAAATTATTGTTAGGAGAAAGCTACGAAGGTATAGGCGAATACGATAAAGCGATGAATATTTACACTGACTGTTTAATACTGAGCAAAAATCAAAATATGAAAGAAGATATTAAAAGTTCGTTGATTAGAATAGGCAGAATTTCTTTGGTTAAAGCCGATTATGAAAATGCTATGCAGAATTATGAAGAAGCATTGGAGATTGCAATTGAAATAGAAGACAAATTGGGAGAATCATTAATCCTACATGATATTGGACTAATATTTAGCCGTAAAGGCAATACTAAAAAGGCATCAGAGTATTATAAACAATCAGGTTCCATAAAAGACAAGATTGGTGTTGAACCTTCCGAGCCAATTACTGCCTTCATCCTTGGAGAGGAGTCTTTAAGCGCCGGTGACAAAAAAAGTGCAGATAAGTATTTTAATGAAGCGCTTAATTTAGCAGAAGTACTAGGATATATTTCCGAGGAGATTCATATACGTATTCTTATAGCTCAAGCATTCAATGCAAACGGTTATAACCAGGAGGCACTTAATTTTTATAAACAGGCACTCGAAAAAAGCCGGAAAATAATGGACATGAGTTCTATAAGAGGTGTACTTCAAAATGTCGGTGTTATTTATTTTCAAAAAGATGAATATGATCAAGCTTTAGAGTATTACCAGGAAGCTCTGGAGCTAGCAATTAAACTAAATGATAAGTATTGGATTCCAGGACTTCTCGGAAATATAATTTTAACTTATCATGTGCAAGAAGAGTATGATAAGGCACTTAAGTATTATGACCAATATCTTGAGATAGAGAAAGAGCTTGGATTTAAAGACCAAGAGGGTATTTCACATCATATAATTGGAGAAATATATGTTCAGAAGGAAAACTATCGCAAGGCATCTGAACACTTTCACGCAGCCAGTACAATATGGAACGAACTAGAGGATAAAAAACAACACCTATGGACTCTTTCATGGTGGGTGCTGTCAGAGGCGAAAAATGGGAACATAGAAGCAGCTAAAACCAAAGCTGATAAAACTGAATTACTGATGAAAACAACTGAGCCACATGGTGATGATTACATTATTGTTCATTGGAATCTATCGCAGGCCTATTCTTTGTTAGGTAATAATAACAAGAGTGAGAATTATTTGAATAGTGCCTTTACAGAAATAGAAAAAAGGGCAAACGAATATACGAGTGAAGATGATCGTAATTCTTTTTATGATGGCACACGTGAGAATCGTGAAGTGGTAGCAGCATGGGAGGGACTAAATAATGATCAACACAAATAATTAGATCGTTTTTAGTTAAAAGAAGCAGTCGAAAATCTGGAGTTTGAAGAGTAGGAGCGATCCTACTCTTTTAACATACTATAAACTGGCTACATTACCTGAAGTATTGGCTATAATACCAACTGTTTTGAGGTGAAATTGGCTATATATCGTATGAAATGTAGCCAATTACCTAAAACATAGGTACAACCTTGAGGGGCAGGTCATTCTGGCAACATTACTTTGTAAAGTCGCAACAATAGGACATGATTCTTGATAAAACTGACCACAAAAGAGACGTTATGTGGTCAGAATAGAAACATTACCCAAACCATACTGTATATCCCTGCCTTCGCAGTTCATTTGCTAACCATACCTCAATTTCTTCTGCGTCTTTACGAGTTGGAATAGGGTTGTATTTCTCATATAATTCAGGTTTTAGGGCCAATCCAAATTCTTTGGCATATCGGTTACTTTTATGTCCCTCTTTGTGCTGCTCGAATCTAATCTCGGGTTGACGATAACTTTGCCCAACGTAAACACAGGGCATATCAGGCAGACTTTTAGGGTTGGCTTTCTGGATTTTTCTGAACGTTTTGACTTTATTATCCAATTCAATAACATATACATGATATTTCATCTTTCTACTGGCCATCTTGTTTTGTCCAACGACTTCATATGGACTTCAATTTTAAGTACCTATGATTCTCTATAAAAAAGCACAGAAGTAAATAGTAGAAGCAAGCCTGTTATTTCAGCGTGTATTATCATTTTCTTTATTTTAATCTAAAGCTTATTGGGATACTTATCCATACTCCGACGGGTTCCCCTTTTTGTTTTGCTGGTTTAAATTTTGTCGATTTAATTGCTTTTATAGCAGCACCGTTTAAACTAGAGTGCCGGATTCCCTTCATAATAGATGTTTCAGTTACACGACCGTTTTTATCAACAAACACTTCGACAATTACTGTTCCTTCGACACCTCCATTCATAGCAAATAAAGGATATTTTGGACGTATTGGTGTTAACGGATATGGAGGTTCATCATATGGGATATACGTTCCCGGAGGCCCATTGGATGTCGGTGGAATAGCTATCGGTGGTTGGCATTGCATAACCAAGAAAAAGGAAATTATTGTTAAACTAAAAATGAAATATCTACGCATCTAATACTCCTTATTTATTTTGAACATAAAATTAGTTCTCTTTTAACTGACTCAATTCTTCTTTTTCTCATCTCTTAATTTAATAGCCTTCAACTCATCCAGGATTTCCTGTTGGGTTATTAATCCTTTGCGAGTTAATAAGCTGACTAAAGCTTCAATGCTGGCAATGCTTTGTCTGCACTCCCAATTTTGATAGGATTCACGTACTTTATCAGAAAGAACGGCCAGAGGTATTGGCACGTCGCTCATTTCTGCTCCAAATGAACCAAAGAAATGACCTTTTAGTTCAAGCGGCCATATCCGGTAATTAGGAACCTCAACACCATCGGGATACCCATTTGATTCCCAAAGCAACCAATCTTCCAGTGGCTGACTGCCTAAACGAGCGGCAAGAACCTTACACTTTCTAAGTAATGTACCAAGGTCATTTGATGCATCAATTGCTTCATTTTGAATATCATCGAGAAGTGTCATAGGCTATTCCTTTTTTAAATATTATCCAGTTTCTTTAATTGATTATGAATATCTGATTCCATTTTACGGCTAACAGCAAACCTTACAGAAGTGATAGGTTTCACTAACGTAATATATGAAGTCAAAATATTGTATTTATTATTTTCTCCCAAACTCAAAATCATTAATTGCTTTCACCACATCTGGTTGAAACGGGTTTTAGGTAGTATTTTGTTTTCATAGTATTTTCGATAAAAATTGTAATAACTCTGTTGGCAATTTGTATTTATCCTCTCGAGTCCCTTTCATAAAAATAGCAATTGTAGCAATTGAGGAGAGATAAGCATTTGGAAAATGCAGGACACATGCGTTCAAGGTTAAAAACTCCACTAAGCTAATCGAATAAGATTCATTTCTATTTGTATAATTTACAATAGCCTTTTCGCTGTCAAGCCAAATTGTACCATGAGCTATGCTATTACGAAGATTCGAATTAGCAAATTTAACGAGCATATCATATGGAAGGTTATTATCATCAATCAACTGTTTAAAACTATGAATTTTAGAACCATACGGTGCTTTCAATTGTGTAGTACTGCATTTTAATTCAAGACCACATTTAATTAACAGTAATAGAATCCCAAGTAACCCATTAAGAAATTCATTGTAGTTTAGAGTAAGTTTTTTTGCCACTTCCCACAATAAAATTTGATCTCTTGTCTTTATGACATTTTTAAAAGCATGTCCAGCATCCACAAAATCTGAATACTTATGAAATAGAGCAGTACCTTGAGTACCTGGGATATTATCAAGATATGATATAACCAAATATTCCGCTATCCCCGGGTCTTTTTCATGTGCTTTGACATAAATTATTAATAGGGTTTGAAAAAAGGTATCAATAATTGGCAGAAACTCAACGTCAACTTTCTTTCGTTTTATATAAAAATCATTTACAGTTTTTAGAAAAATTTCAATATCTTGACCAGATAAATTATCATAAACCAATGCAGTGTCTTTTGCACCTTTTCCATAGGCACCTCCCATGATCTTTTTCCCGATCTCGTTTAGCCGATTCTTTGTCTGTTTATCCATTATTGAAATACTATCTAATAGTTAATATGTTACTATATTCGGAAAATAACAATCTCGATATGAGTGTTTAACTGTTCCTCTCTCTGTTAATTTTGACCTCCTTGGTTAAATCCTGTTCTTTACGAAGAGCGGTTTCAATGTTGCTCGTTTTTGGCGTCGGTCACGAAGTCATCTTTTAAAATAATTTCCTTCTCCAAGCCGCTCATCAGACAGTATTAGATATTTCAAGTATTCACGAAACGTCTCTCCATTTTCTTCACCAAATTCCCATAGATGGATTGGGTAGTGATTAGTATCAAAATGGATTTTATCGCTATCAGTCGGCGGTTTTTCAAAATAATTCTTATTGCATGTAAAAATGGCAGGTAATCCCAAACCATGAGCATATCCAGCTTCGTAATAAGCTCCTCTGCTGTTATTTGTTAAATCACTAATAATAAATCTTGATCTCTTTATTTCGACCTTCATCTCATCGTCAATTATATTTGTATGTGATTTGTCATATATGATTATAGCTTGATAACCCGCATCTTCAACCGCATTTGATATGTAATTTCTAAAATATTCTAATAAATCCTCTTCATATTTCAATGCAATAAATACACTGTTACTATATTTACCTTTATTATAATTTTCAAGATATGTCCAACCTTTTGGTGAAATTTTTATTTTTCCATTTTTTGACAGAATCTCTGAATCAAAAAATTCTTTTTCTTCAGTAAGATAATCCATAAGCAGATAATTTACTTCTTCCCAACTAACTGACCAACTAACTGATATTATAGGGGCTAATTTTCCATAATATTGATACATTTCACCTGAGTATCCTTCATCTGGTGGAGTTAATAATTCAGCTATACTTTTTTCGATATATATCTTAGCAATCTTATCGCCTCTATGAGGGTATTCTCTTGAAAAATGGATGAGTAATTTTGCTGTTCTTTCTTCGTCAGTGGGTGGAGTTAGTTGAGAAAGTTGACTTAAGTTATCCTGTAAGATTGTGGGGTTATTTTGTTCTCTAATCCATCCGGATAGATATGCTTTTTGTTCAATTGTTGAAAAATAGCTCGAAATATCAGATAATGCTAAATCTTCAATAATGAATTGACTACATCTGAAACAATGTATTCCGTATACATTTTTTTTGGTATTTTCATCATTAAAGTAGGTAGTCGGAGATATTAAATGAAAATCACAAATCGGGCATATATTATTATCAGGGGTGCGTGTTTCAATTGACATTCTATTCTTCTAAAATATTTTCCATCTGAAATGCTATAAACTATTGTTTTTATGATAAATCCAAATTAACTCGAAATTCGCTCTTAAAACATCCTTATTGTGTTTCTAAATTCATCTCAAATTTCAGCATTAGGTTTTGGATTGAATTATTACATTTTTTGTTGCATTAAAACCCTATGAATAATTTCTTGTCCCCGTTTTGTCCCCACTTTATTACATAATATCTGATACTATCTGATAGGTTATATGAAATTTAGATAAAAAGATGGCTCCACAACTAAAGAACCATATTATGATAATTCTCATCGTGAAGCCATGAGTACCCGAGGCCGGACTCGAACCGGCACGGCATTACTGCCAATGGATTTTAAGTCCATAGTGTCTACCAAATTCCACCACCCGGGCATTTATACGCTTGCCAATCGTAACGACTTGTTCATCCTAACGACTTGTTCATCGTAACGAAGTGTAGATGAAAGTGCAGATGAAAGTGTAGATGAAAGCGTAGATTGGAGGCGTCAATCGGATTCCCCGCCAAATCAAAGGCGGACAGGCCCGCCAGTACTAAAACGGCGGGCAGGGAACCTTGAATGAGAGTTTTGCAAACGGCTCCTCTAATCATTTGAGGCGTCGATCGGATTCGAACCGATGAATGACAGTTTTGCAAACTGCTCCCTTAGACCACTTGGGTACGACGCCAATTATCTGTATTCCATTAGAAAAAAGCCGATGAATTTACTGAGCTTTATTAGACAAATCTGAATAATAATTCACGAATTGCGTCTACTTTTATTTCCAACGTTTGGATGACTCGATACTGCATCCATAATTGTACGGAAATGGATAAAAACCCCACTACGACAATAATGTATAAATATTTAATGTGTTTTTCCATGGTGGCTCCTTTTGGGTCATATAGCTTTGTGGTAGTTTACGATATGGATTTACTCAAATTAAACATGTATCAGCGCCTGCGGGATTTTAATGTACCCGCTTCAATATTAGATGAGATTTTCTCAAATCCTGAAGATTTGGATGTATTGGAATCAAACTGGAAAGAGTTAGAATCAAGTGGCATGACCGGAGACGAAATAGCCGAGGAAGTAGCAAAAATAATCATAGACCAATTAGGAATAACGCCTGATCAATTGATGGACGAAAAGTAATTATATGTAATTCTACTTTTCGGAATTGATTCCGGTAGAATCATTTTTTTCTCAACTTGGCTTTCTTTAATTTTTTGTAACACTGACTTTCCCAGTTTCATTAAGTCTTTTTCCAAGACTTCAATATCATTTAAAAGTGACAATAATTCCCCATTATTTATCAGAACAGATTGAAGATCGTAGGACTTGATCTGGCTGGTCATATAATACTCATGATCTTCTAAAACATGTACCTCTATTCTGGTTGCCATGTTATAGTAACGAGTTCGAATATCATCATTAATGGATTTTTCTTCGCCATTCATAAATACTATACCAAAGATTAAGTATATTATAATTCCGACATATGTTAATCTGATATTCACTACAAAATACCCCTCTTAAATTCTCCCCTGTTACAGGGGAGATAGTAAAAAGACCCCATTAAAACCTTCCATTTTCCCCTGTCATAGGGGAAATACAAAGGGGTAAAATAATACGTATCCCAAATGAATCTCATTCCAAACCCATACTCCTTAAGAAAGCATCGGAATTGGGTTCGCGTCCTAAAAATTCTTTAACCAATGATAATGGATCTTCCGTACCGCCCTTTTCAAGAATGATTTTACGATATCGCATTCCCAGCTCCTCGTTCATAATGCCTATTTCCTCAAATATGGAAAACATATCCTGGGCATACACTTCGGACCACTTATAGCCATAATAAGCAGCGCCATAGCCCTGTAGATGACCGAACGCGGCTTCCATATGCGTTCCTTCCTGATAAGGATATAACGTAATCTCATTTTGTAACTTTGAAACAATGTCTGTTGTCGTTTGATCTCCATCGGGATTAAATCCATCATGAAGCGTAAAGTCCAATATACCATAATAAACCTGCTGAAGTGCTTTCGTCCCGGAGTTAACATTTTTGGCCGCCAGCATTTTATCTAATAACTCATCGGGTATTATTGCACCTGTTTCAAAATGCTTGGCAAACAGAGCCAGTGATTCTTTCTGCCAAACCCAGTTTTCAAGCATTTGGGATGGAGCTTCAACAAAATCTCTGGCTACAGAAGTACCGGCATAGCCCATCAGGGCTGATTTTGTCAACACACCATGGACTAAATGACCGAATTCATGGAAGTATGTATTCACGTTATCATGTGTTAATAATGATGGTTGATATTCTGTCGGTTTCGGGAAATTACACACCAAAGCTGTTGTCGGTTTTGTATACCCCTCGCCTGTCATTTTTCCCATGGTGACGGAAAATGCTGCTGCATGACCGTATTTGTTTGCACGGGGGAACATATCCAAATAAAACCGCCCGATTAATTCACCAATCACATTGTCATACACTTCATACATTAGCACATCTTCATGCCACACCGATGGATTTTCAACTTGTTTAAATGTTATATTAAATAATTTCTGATAGACAATAAATAATCCATCAGTCACATTATTGAATTCAAAATACTGGCGAACTTCTTCCGGATCAAGGTCAAATTTTTCCTTAAGAACCAAATTTTCATAAAAACCGGCTTCCCAGGATTGTATTGTTATGGCTTTCTGACCGATTCTTTTGGATTTTATCGCAAGCATTTCCGCTACGTCCATCTCTCCTTTTGCCCGCAATTTGTTTTTTAGATCATTTTCAAAATCCCAAACGTTTTGAGGATTTTTGGCCATGCGATCTTCGGTCCTGTATTCAGCGTACGTTTCATATCCTAAAACCTCAACAAGTTCTCGTCTTTTTCTGATAATATTATTTAAAACATCCAGATTTGTTTCGACAGCCCTGTTGTTGTACTTAAATTTTAAGTTTTTTCGTGTTTCATCTGATTCTGAATATTTCATGAAAGGTCGGTAAGATGGGTAAGACATATCGATTGCATACGATCCATTTTCCTGCAATCGTTCTTTTTTATAATTTTCCGGTAAACCTTTAATTTCCTCCTCGGTTACAAAAAGGGTATCCGAAAAATCAGAAATATTTTTTCTAAAAGCAAGTCCAAAGTCAGCTAATTCATTGAATATCTCTTTTACTTTTTCTCTTTTCTCTTTTGGAAGTCCGAATCCGCTTCGTTTGTAGTTCAGTAACGCATCATCCAGAAATTTCTTTTTATATCCAGTCAATTGATGGGCGCCTTTGGACCGGGAGTAGGCAATTACTGCATTATATAATTCTTCATTCAATGAAATATCGGTTATGTATTTTTGAATCTGCCGACTGGATTCCAATCCTTCATCCCTAATCTTTTCGTTGGTATGGGTAGACCCCATTAAGTATCCCGGACTCCAGACTGACTCAATAACTGCGTAAATATCATCCGTGGCTACCATTATATTTTCAAATGTGCGTTCCCCATCCGGAACAGCTATGATTTCTGCTAAAATTTGATCGGATAATTCCAAAACGTATTTGGTGGCTCGCTCGATATGCCCCGGACGTAACTTGGCAAATTCATGGACTTCATTGAATTCTACGATCAATGGATTAGACGAAGGCCGGCGGACCTGTGGATTATTTTTTGTCATAATAACCAGAAATACCACTAAAACAATTATGGCTACTGTTAGAATATTGCGATTCATTTTATTTTCCTCATTTTATTCGATTTAATTACTCAAAATTTTATAAATGTAAAATATGAATACAGTTGTCGTTGTACAATAAGCGCACGTTGCGGTAAATCCCGTAAATTTTTCTGAATGTTCAAAATCTTTTTCTACTGTTTTATCATTGATTCTTTTCAGTGTTTTTTTCCCATTTTCCTCTTTTCGGCAATTCCATAAATCAATAAGATATCGCGGCATTTCATTGACGCGGATGGAACGCATCCCTTCTTTCTTGGCTCGTTTGATTAAATCAGAATTGCAGGCATTATCTTTAATTACCTCCTGGGCCGACAAAACGGCAAAAGAAAAAATAAATACTCTTAGAATAGTCACCATCCGTACACCAATCCAAATGTGAATAATGGCATATCATCGATATCAATATCGGGTCCTTTAATAGCTTTCCCCTGAAATTTCCACTTATCATTTTTGTAAAAAGTTTCTAAAAAACCAATTTTCCCCTCAAAGGCTAAATAGGGTTTAAAATAGAATCTGAACCCAATACTACTGGTAAACCCAAAAAATGTTTTTGTCATTTCATCTGTAGAAGAAATTTCAATTCCACTATTGTCGAATTCCGCCATTAAACTATCCCAAGCTGCGGCGGATTGTGACGAGGTCATGGAAATTTTTCCGGAATTTATCATAGGCGCTAAGGTGAAATTCAATTCAATTCGTCTTCGTATGTGAAAAAATGTTTCTAAACTTATGGCTCGATAGTTAAACGATCTTTTAAAATCCTGTCCTGAATATTTATCGCTCGTAAATGCCGTCCATTGACTGAAACCAATTCGAGCATTGGGATAAAATTGATAAGCGAATGAAACATGTATCATCATGCGTTCAAACGTACCAAGCTTTGGGAAAGGGTCTTCTGCAAATGTTTTATAATCCGGGGACGTGTAGCCAATCCCTAAACTGCCGCTCAATTTTGGTTGGGCATCCATGATTGAAACTGTTAGAAACAGTGAAACAGTGATAATTATATTTCTCATAAGAAGACTTGAATTTAAACAAGGAATTGCGGATTATTGTACCAGAATGATGCGCTATTTATTTCTATTCATCGCCACTTTAACATTTTGCTTTCCCCAAGACGTGAAGCACATTATCGTTAATCTGGATGGTTCGTCCGTGGTTGGCCTTGTGGATTCAATGAATACCGATTCCGTTTTTATCACAACCGAGGAAGATTCTGCTCGTTCAACCATTGCTCTAAATAATGTATACTACATCTATAATTCTTTCGGCAAGCTCTACTACATAAGCCCAAGCTACGAAGATAGGATCAATCTCATTGAGGAAAGGAGTGGATATTTAATAACAACAATCGGCGATACGTTGTATTACGCATATATTGAAATTGACAGACGCATGGATCAGCCGTATATCTACCTCTCCTCTGCTGAGGAAGAATTGGGTCAAAAAGTTTCATTGTTTGATATTCATTTAATCCGGTCGGACGCATCTTATATGGAACATTCCGTTCGCCGGGGATTCATCACCGGCACCTGCCTTGTGCTGACGGGATTGGCGCTGCAAACGTTATCCAATTACGGAGACCGCCGTGACAAATTGCCCGATGATGCATCATTATTCCAGAAATCAAAAACCATGGGAAGTGCATTGGGAACCAGTGTGAAGAACTTTATTCCCGGACTTTCATCCGCCGGAAACCAATTTCAAACCTTAACCATCATTTTTCCTGTTTCATCCATTGGATGGATGGTTTACGATTATATTTTTGATAAACGTACCCATTATTTTCGCTCAATGGTTCGTGAAGAAAAATTCCCACATTCCATGTACTGGTTTAACCCAAAGCGGATTATAAAAAATAAAGTGAAATCCATTAAAGAACGTATTATGGAAAAATTACCGTTTTGATTGAACCAATATTATTTGATACTCATGATGAATATCAGATACAATTTCCACTAAAATATTCAACTCCCCCGACCTACGGTACAGGATCTTGGGCTCACGGCGTTGTGTATTTTTCCTGTTTTTGGGCTATAAATATTTGACTCCTACCGGAGTCCGATTAATAAAAACCCCCAGTAGAGATTGCATGTTTATAACAAAGTAATCAAACAATACCCGAACTCTGTCTGGAGTTCAATATCTGGCAGATCTTGCCAAGTATAAGGCTTGTAAATATTTACCATCAATTTCTTATCCTACATTATTCGCCACAAAAGGCACGCTCTGCTAAAATTCACAAAAGGCTAATATTAAAGAAGTTACCTGCCCGTTCCGCAGGCGGGGAAGAAATTCTTGAGTTATTATTTTTGAAATTATTTTATTCTTCATTTTTTTTCTTTTACTTCGTGAAACTTTGCGTTCTTTGCGGCTAATGAATTTAATGAGGTTATTAAAACTTCATCGATATCGGTCAAATTCTTATTCAGGTGCCTTGATTCTTCCAAAACCTTCATAGGTTAAACTACCCAAATACAAATATCCATTATGCTCCTCAACACTGGTTATGGGTGAAAAGGATTCCGGTGAAGGATCTTGGAAATTATGTATTACATTTCCCTCCCCATCAATCCCTATGATAAAACCATACCGATCCGGAGCCGGCTGTAACGATTCCGGTAATCTCATAATCATTTTTCGGACAAATGGTTTGTCTGCTAAATTATCTATAATTTCCTTTCGTTTGGAAGGAAATGCCACCCAGAAAATTCCCTTCCCATTGGATGAAATTCCATCGGGAAAACCGGGTAAGTTGTCCATCAATATTTCCGACTGGCCTGCTTTTTCTCCGGAAATCCACACTTTTTGAATTCTATATTCGGATGTTTCATTTACCAATACGAACGATTGATCCGGACTAACTGCGACGCCATTTGCAAAATAGAGTTTATCCTTTATCACTCTGGTTTGTTTTGTTTCGGGATCAAATGCTAATAAACGGCCATAGGGAATGTGTTCGATCAAATCAGATCGGTAATCCTCAATTCTCCAGCGGGTTGAAGCATCCGTGAAATAGATGGTACCATCGCTCGCAATATCTACATCATCTGTAAAACCGAAAGGAACACCATCAGCTTCAGTCGTTAATGTTGTTAGGCGACCTTCAGGAGAAACCGATAAAAGCCCCTTTTTCGTATCACAAACAATGAGATTGCCAATTGCATCAAATTCCAAGCCCAAAGGACGTCCGCCTGTGTTGACAAATTCCTGTCCATTCTGCCCATTTGCATCATAGCGCATAATGCGTCCGTCTTCATAAGGAGCATAAATCCT
>JADFRD010000040.1 GCA_022561485.1 Fidelibacterota bacterium
TAACAACCAACCCAATTGTATTTCCTTTCCAAAAGGATGTGGAAGCGCCAATATCCATTCCTATTCCGGTGGCATAGTGTTCTGCCAGCGAATGAAAGAGTCCTTTCACCGCCACCCCGACATTCCATTTTTTGACCTGCCAGGTTGTGCTTAAGTGAATCCCCCACTGGGATTGCCTAAAATAATAAACAAACTCTATTTTATTTCCCTCCGGCCGGCCGGGCAGGAAGTCAGATAGGCCATACAAGAAATTTATTGTCCAAAAATTTAGGAAATTATTACTTTTCGGTCAGATACTAATTAGACTAAGGCCGAACAATCCTGTATGGTATGAACCAAACAGCAGCGTTAAATCCACCATCACTAATAAAAAGTGTTGCATTATCAATGACTTCAAAATGGGTATTAAATGCTCTTCGATTGCCATGATGCGAATGGATTCCATGGGCCTGCCAGATCATGGTGAATACATTATCCCCGGCAGTTTCATCACCAAATAACCCGGAATCATTAAATCGTCTCCGGGCACGTTCGCCCCTGCCGCGGCCAAAATTCAGCATCGCTTTTTCTCCGCTGTCCAGACTATCGACAATAAATACCGGATCTTCGTTTTCAACAGACAATTCTATCCTGACCCGGTCTCTTGGAGCGAATGTTGGTACATCACTTCTTAAAATAAAAACATCACCGGCATCATTCGCTGAAAAAGCGTAGAGTGTATCTCCGGTATCATCATCATAGCATACCAGAGATGTAATGCTCACTTTAGACCCGCTACCGCCGGTACCGATTGTAAAGGCATCCACACGCCAGGGTCGATCAGCGGTACTATCATTCCGCGTAAACCGTACTCTGCGAGAAAATTCTGAATCAAATACCTTTACGAAGGAATCAACCATCGTATGGTTTGAATCATAAGCGACGACAAAGAAATTCCCGCTGATTGATCGACTTATATCCGCATAGGCTGTATCGCCTTGGACGTCGAAGCTTACATCACGTTCATGATTTAAAATCTGACGACCAAACCGTAAACGGTAATCGGAATTCGGCCAAAGTGTATCTGCCATGGTTTTATACCCACCGTCGAGGTCAAGTCCGTCCGTGTATTCTTCGTCCATGGCACCCCCCTCATCAAGGAGATCAAATTTAAGCATAACATCTTCATCGATTAATTTTAACAGTTCGCTGATATCATTATTCTGGTTCACGCTGTCTCCACATCCTACCCAGATCATGCTGATTATTATTAAAATAAGTGTAATCTTTTTCATTTTATTCGTCCTTTTTTTTATGTGATTGATTAATGCCAACGATTCATTCTATCGCGACGGCTTCTGAATTTCTTGTGCTCCATGATATTCCGCCTCGCTTCCTGACGCATTTTATGGGGAGCAAGCATTAACTTTGCCCGCTGTTCTGATGTCAATGTTCCTTTCAAACTTCTGACAAAATTCACACGGGCTTCTGTCTTTTTCAATTCCAACTCTCTAAACGTTTTCATTGCTTTATCCAAATCTTTGTCGGAAATACTTTTCTTTTCGTTCAGCAGTTCCCTAATCTCATGTAGGGATTTCGTGCCTTCCAGTCTCAATTTTTCCATTTCTTCTTGATGGATACGGTATTTTGGGAAAAAGGTCTCCGCTTGCTTTTCTGTGAGCTCAAGGTCTTCTGTCAGTCGCCACATCATCATCATTTCCATCTTTTCTTTCCTGGGGCCATCCATATCTCGATCATGACGGGGAGCCGGCGATTGGGCCAAAAGGCTAATCGTTGGGATAAAGATTAAGAAAACTTTACTAATATTCTTCATAAGCTAATCTCCTGTCTTAAAGTAAATGCAGTTTCATATTCTTCTTCTTGGAAGAATTCCAATACTGACCAAACATCTTCAGTTTCTAATAAATACAGAGCCATATCTGCGACGTATAAATCGAAGGAAGAAGAATCCAAATCTGCATATGGTTCAAAATATTCTTCATAGGTATAATATGTTTCTTCAAACACTGTTGAATTGAGTTGTGAAAAAGACACCCATCCAAACACGAATAAAAATACTGATGTAGCCAAAGCGCTCTGGATACGAGCTTTCTTAATGGCTAATTTGTGCTGTATGTTATGCAAATTGCTGATGAACGCATTTGTATCCGGTGTTTTGCTTTCAATTTGCAATGCTGTTTTCAGCTCGGATTCAAAATTTAAATTCATCATTCAACCATTCGCGAAGTTTATTGATACCGTGATGAAAATTCACTTTTGCTGTTCCTTCGGTCATATTCAGTACTAGACCGATTTCTTTAAACGCTAATTCCTGGTTCAATCGCATCATGACCACATTCCTTTGCTTTCTCGGCAACTTGGATACATAGTTCCAAATTTCCTTTTTTGTGATACTTGTTTCATCATGTGAATAGGATTGTTCCGGTAATTGATCCATGTGCAGAAAATTTCGCCATTTGTTTCGCGTGAGGTAGGAATTAGCTGTATTGATTTCTGCCCTGTATAAATAAGTTGTGAATTCAGCATCAAAACGGAATTTTTTAAGACTTTTGAATATTTTAATAAAAACAGATTGCGATAAATCCTCTGCATCCATTTCATCGCCCGTAATGCGTAAAAAGAAGTGATAAACCGAATCCAAGTGCCGTTTGACCAATTCATCAAATGCAGATGAATTATCTTGTTGAAATAATTGTATGAGTTCATTGTCTGTTTTCATTCATTCACACCATAAGACACGATAGTTGAATGAAAGGTTAAAAAATATTTTCATTCTTTAAAAACAATAAACAGTAAAATTTAACGCGTAATTCATAAAAATGGATTGATTTTAATTTGGCGATAGATAGTCGCCCGTCTGTTCCAATCGAAATAAATAAAAGGGAGCGCCCGCCGGCTTGTGCGCTTGTCTGTCTTCGGCATGGCTGTGGCGGGCGGGCAGGGGCAGGTAATTATTAATTATTCCGGTGCCGGCTAGACGTAATTTTTGACCCCTGCCTGGGGCAGAAATTCATACGGGGATCTTTTGAGGCCAGGGAAGACTTTATTGGTTGGTCAAAAATTTAGTTGTGAGATTATTAAAAAAGTAAAACTACAACCGGCATGGTTATCGAGAAATAATGTTAGAGTGCTTTGCAAATCCCTCTGTTAATAAGTAAAAAATGATATAAGCTCATTGGAAAATCTATCAATATCTTTTTGGTGCAGCTGTCCGATCTTCTTGACGATCAAGGAAGACATAATTGCTGCAAATTTCATTCTTATAATTGTTGGTTTTGGTAAACTTGATTTTTTCCACTCCTGAACTCTGTAATCACCAAACCGTTTCTCGCCATCTAGTTTACTGGTCATGAACACAATAATCACATCCAGGCTAAATTTATTGTACCTGTCCGGTGAAATAACTAGTCCAGGCCGTTTTTTTGTGACGGATAAATCAGTGAAAGGAAAAGGAATTAATACAATATCCCATTTTTTATAATTCATTATAAATTTCATCTTCATCATTTTCCCATTCAGAAAATGATGGTTCGGATACTTTCATTAGTCCAATTAATCCATTTTCCGCTAATTCTTTGGCATACTTTTTCCTATTCTTTTCAATGTAATCATCGATCCAAATCTCAATGAGTCCACTAACTGTCTTTTCTTCCAAAGCGCTAATGATTTTTAATAACTTTCTCTTATTATCCTTAATCCGAATACTTAAAACACTCATAGTAACCTCAACATGTATTATTTACTACATGTAATATATCCTATTAAATATTTATTTTCAATATTTACTTATCCTGATTAATTCATTAGCCACCCCGATTTATCGGGGCGACGTTTCACGAAGGAGATTAATAAAATTGAAAATATCAACTGTATATCAAAAATTAATCGATATTTGTCTACTATCCCCATATTTACCAGCACTTTGTGTTCCTTCGTGTTCTTCCCTGCCCGCCACATATCTAATTTTTCAAATGGGGCAGGCGGGGTGGCGAACGCTATCGCTAATTCAGGTTAAATGGTGATTGATGATACAAAGTGATTTTGCACATTTAAACTTGTCCGCCGTAGGAACGTAGGCAGGTTTGTGCAAAGTGGTTTGCAAATCCCTCTTATACATTCGCTTTTTGAAATGAGTGAAATATTATGACTATCTATCACCAATTAAATTATTTCTCCAATTCTTTGATGTATTTAAAGGGAGAACATACATGGTGTATTTGGTAATTTTACTTATGCCTGAAATCACTCCCAATGAGGCACAACGCCAAGCCATTGAGCATCCGCCATCTCCTTTGATGATTCTGGCCGGTGCCGGAACAGGTAAAACTTTTACCCTTGAGCGCCGAATTGTGTATCTTATTAAACACTTTAAAGCAAGTCCTGAAAATATTCTGACCATTACGTATACAGAAAAAGCCGCACGTGAATTAAAACAGCGTGTTTTAAAAATAGTGGGTAAATCTGCTCACGCCATGACAGTTGGGACATTTCATTCTTTTTGTTACCGGTTACTACGTGATTTCAGCACGGAACAACTGCCGGCACTTTTAGAAGAAAGCGAAGCCATTCATATGCTTCTGGAACGTTTTGATGATTTGCAACCCTTTGAATCAGATGAATTTCCTTTAAACCCCCAGCAGGCTGTCATTGAAAGTTTTATTCCATTTTTCAATCGAGCACGGGATGAACTCATTGAACCGGATAAGATGGAAACTCCTGCAATTGATGAGAACACTATTTCTGCTGAAACCGCTGCTCAAATAAACGACCTGAAACGAATCTTTCCAAAATTTCAGCAATGGAAACGGAACATGAATGTGGTGGATTATGGCGACATGATCCTTTTGGCATACAATCTCCTAAAGAAAAATGAACCCATTTTAAAATCAGTCCAGGAAAAATTTCAGCATGTGATTGTGGATGAATTCCAAGACAATAATTTTGCTTTAAACGAAATTATTGCTCTTATTGCTCAACATTATCAACAAATCACTGTCGTGGGTGATGAAGACCAGACTATTTACAGTTTTAGGGGTGCGAATTCATATAATATTGCTGAATTCAAAAAACGATTTGGCGGTGAACCCATTGCTCTTGAAGAAAATTTTCGCTCTACCCAATCCATCCTAAATATTGCAAATGCATCTATCCAAGCCAACACCGACCGGATGGAAACGAATTTATATGCAAAAGATAGCATTGAGGGCCAACTGCCAAAAATTTATTGGGGTGATAAAAGTGATCAACTGGAATTTCTGTGCAATGAAATCACAAATTTGCTTAATAATGGAACTGAAAATAAAGATATAGCCGTATTATGCCGAACCCACTCCCAAGCTAATGGCGCTGCAAAAGCATTATTAAAGGCTGGTATTCCTGTCCAGGCACGGATTCCACATTATTTCAGCATCCCGGCTGTGTTGGACCTGGTGTCATGGTGTCAAGTCATCGGTGATGGAACATTTCAAGACAATGCATTATTTCGGCTCATTGAAAAATGCGGTGGAGCGGAAACAGCTCATATCCTTTTTAACAAATGGCACCGACGGGATCAAACTCCCCGATTAGAATTAATTACGGCCGATAAACGTATCATTGAGGAATTCCCGCACATCAAGGAATTATTGGATGAAATCAAATCTTTACGGAATATCATGCGAAAAAAGTCCGCCGGTGAAATGGTTTGGGAGATATGCGAAGAAACCAAGTTGTTAAAACCCTATAATCACCGATATACTCTGGATGATCGTTTGGCCATGCTGAATGTTGGCGACTTCTTAACACGAGCACAGGATTTTTCCAAACGCAATCCTGAAGACCATGGAATAGACGCCTTCAATGTCTATGTGGAAGCAGTCATGATTTCCGGAGGATTACAGACGATTATCCCGGAAGAATATAATCAGCTCAATGGAGTGAGAGTATCAACGATCCATAGCGTAAAAGGCGGCGAATTTCCTATCGTCTTTCTGCCTTTTTTGCGATCAGCAAGTTTTCCATTGAATTTCAGAAAGAAAGCGATGATATCCAGACCATCCGATGAATGGCTGGCTTACGAGAAAGCAACCCATATTTCACCAAAAGAACATCATCTTGAAGAAGAGCGCCGTTTGTTTTATGTGGCAGTGACACGTGCAAAAGAACTATTGTATTTATTGGCTCCAAGAAAAGCTACATCAAAATTTGTTAAAGAATTACCTGAACATCTAATGGAGAAAATAGACATGCAGGATAATAAGGATAAGAAAACATATTCAGACTTGAGAATCAAATACGAACTGAAAATTCAAAAAGCATTAGCCAGTGATCAGTTTGACAAAGTACATGAAAACACTTATGCATTGGAATTGATCCGTCAATTTGAAAAAGGGGACACTATTGATTTGGGAACCAGTGATTGGGAAAGAGAATTGACTCAAGACTTATCAGGAGAATTTGAACCTGCTATCAATGGAAAACTGGTTCTATCTGCCAGCGCCATTGAAACCTATGAACAATGCCCTTTAAAGTACAGATTTGGACGAATTGATGGTATTCCACAGACGGCCAGTAAACCGCAGTTAATCTTTGGGAATATTATACACAGCGTCTTGCAACGCTTCCATGAACCGGATAAAGAATTATCAGACGAACGTATCCAGCGATTATTGAAGGAAGAATGGAAAAAAGGTGAATTTGATTATACAGTTCGGGAAGAGAAATTTTATGAACAAGGACAGGAAATGCTGTCACGTTATGCACATTCTGTCATAAATAATCCCCCCAATGTCATCGCACGGGAGGAAAGATTCTCATTTGAAATAGAAGATATCACGATTAACGGCGCCATTGACCGTATTGACCAAGATGAAAATGGCGTTCATATTGTTGACTACAAAACCAGTAAAACTCCATCCCCTGCCAAATCCAACCTACAGTTGGCTGTCTACAGTATGTTTTTGGAGCAATCGGATTCAGAACAGTTTGGGGGACTCCCAGCCAGTGCGACACTGTATTTTTTACGCGAAGAAGAAAAACCGGTCAAGACCCATTCCTTCACCACTGAAGAATTGCAGACAACGACTGACAATATTCATAAAGTGGCTTCAGGCATTCGCAGGAATGAATTTGAACCGAATACCGGAAAACACTGTGATTGGTGCGATTATAAGCATCTCATTTGCCCGGCGTGGGAGGTTGATTAGTTAATGGTTATTGGTACTTGGTGATTGGTCAATAGTTGAATGGTAGCTGGTGGAGCGGTCAAAAATAACCAAACTTTGCGGAAGCTATGAAACTATCCAAGCGTTTCTTTTCAAAATTAATATGTCCATAGACCAAGAACTTCCGCAAAGATAATAGTTTAAAAATGGAAAATCGCACAAAAAACCAAATAAATAAAAATAATCAAATTATTACGTTTTTAGTATAAGAAAGAGAGGGCTTTGCAAAACTTAATGTGTGAAGAAAAAAGAGGTAAAATTTGCTTGATTCCTGCCCGCCCCCATTTATTTAATCCAATTGTGGCAGGCGGGAAGGCGGGAAACGCAGTCAATAGTGGTACTATGGACAAGTTTTCCAACGAAAAACAGGCGGATTTTACACTTTTTAATTTGGGCAAAGGGTTTTGCAAAGCCCTCAAATAGTAGGTTAAGTGATAAAGAAACATTATTTAATAAGTGTACTCCGATTACCGCGAATTTCCCTAATTTTCGCAAAAAGTAAAATGCTATCTTCCGTAATATGTGTAGTTAGTATAAACTCCTATGATAGTCTTGTAAAATCTATATTTAAATAAAGACAGTAACTCTAGATTTTCAAATCAGTACCGCAATCGTACGTACAGTCAATTAGCCAGTCGACCCTTTTTCCGGCAGGAAATCCCATCTTACATGTTCCATCTTACATGTTCCATTTCACATCAATCATCCTCCCTTCACTACTCACCAGTTACTACTCACCCCGGCACGGCGGGTAGACGATCAATCTTTCACCAATGTAAACAACATCGTGCCGGAGAAATTTGTTCCTTCGAATCGAATCTTTCTGGGATGAATTTTTGTATCGATGGAAAGCGAATCTATCGCTGTATAGATCAAATTTTCGGTAATCTGAAACCAGGCATATGTTGAATCAATGACATTGATCAAAAATATTCTTGTTGTGTCATTCCCTGTCCAGTTTTGAACAATCAAAGATATCTTTAAAACCGAATTGGAATCGGGTTTCATGGATAAAGTATATTTTTCTTCAAACGAATATTTATTTCCTTTGAGGTTAAACGTAAAAACATCTGGCGTATTCACCACAGCTGGCAGATCGTCTAATAAACCGTCCAGAGGATCTTCAGGCCCCACACAATTCCAACATACCAATATACCAGTTACCAGTAAAAATTTACCCCACCAAAGGCCATGCCTACGGCTTGTGCGCCGTGGCGTGCGGACAGGCGGGCAGGTTCGCCTACCGAAGGCGTAGCGTAGGTAGGCAGTCACCCACTTAATCAACTTCATTTTCATCCTCAATTTTCTTGATGTCTTCACTTTGTCCCATCTGTAGTTCAGTAATTTTGTCCATGGGTTTTTCAAGTGCATTACGCCGCGGCCCTGTTAATGCTTCATAATGTGTTGTTACCGTTCCAAGTGATTTCCCTAGAGCATCCAGTTTTTCAGTGAATTTCACCCATTGTTCTTGAAATGTGATGACCAGTTTCTGCACTTCACCTGCTTTTTGTTCCATGTAAAAATTTGATACTGCCTGTCGAATCAGTGAAAGAATCGCATACAACGTTACCGGTGAACAGAGCAGGATTTTCTTCCCAAGGGAAAAATCAATTAACCCATGGTCTTCCTGATTCAGGAATGAATAAATGCTTTCGTTTGGGATAAACATTAAAACATAATCCACCGTTCCTGCATTTGGATCGATATATGATCGTCCGGAAATTTCTTTTACATGATTACGGACATCCCTTAAAAATGCTTTCTTTTCTTTTTCCTGTTCTGTTTCATTTTCCGAAGCCAGAAAATTCTCATAATGACTCAATGGAAATTTCACGTCCATGTTAATGTGTTTTCCATCAGGAAGGTTGAATTTAAAGTCCGGACGATCAGTGCCTTCCTGACTTTGCTTTTCATAATTGATTCCTTCGATTAGTCCAATAAAAGAAAGAATATCTTCTACCATTCGTTCACCCCATTGCCCTCTAGCCTGTGAACTGGATAAAATTTGACGTAATTGAGTGGTGGTATCTGCCAGATCTGTAATTCCTTTTTTAGACTCCATCATTTGACCGGTAAGCTCGGTAGTTTGCTTATTCAACCCTTCCAATTGTTTTTTCATTTCCACTAAACTAGAATCAATGAGTTTCTTCTTTTCATCTAATTGGGCGTCACTGCTTTTCATGAGATCACCAAATTTGCTTTCGGCAATTTTCATGAATGTTTCTATGTTCTGATCCAGTGCTTCCTTGGATAGATTGCCAAAGGCATCTTTAAGCTGCTGCTGATCTTGAGCGCTACTCCGCTTAAACAGCAAAATAACGACCGCGCATATAGCAACGCCAAGGAGTAATAATAAAATTCCGATTGTGAAAGTCATGATTGAAATTAAGGTAAAAATGGTGATTGGTAACCGGTTAATGGTGAAATATAATTACACAACAAGTAACCACTCACCAGTTACCAGTTACCAATTATTATTCACCAGTCCCTCTCAATCCCAACTCCTCCGCCTTTTCTTTCAGTGCATCAATAACCAATTGAATATGTTCGGTTAAATCCACTTCCAATTCGTCTACGCCTTGAAAAATGTCATTTCGGTTAACACTGGCAGCAAATGCTTTCTGCTTCAGCTTTTTCTTCACGGATTTTGGTTTCACTTCTAAAATGGATTTGGATGGCCGGACATAGGTCACGGCGAAAATGAATCCCGTTAGCTCATCCACACCAAATAATGCTTTGGCCATGTCTGTTTCTCGGGGAACGCCGGTATAGGTTGCATGACCCATAATGGCATTGCAAATAGATTCGGGATAACCTTTTTCTTTTAATATGGCAATACCTTTATAAGGATGCTCTTCTGCTGTGGGATACATTTCATAGTCAAAATCATGGAGCAAGCCTGTTAATCCCCATTCCTCCGGGTCACCGTTATATTTCTCTGCCATCTTCCGCATGACCTGTTCCACGCCCAAGGCATGCCTCCGCAAAGAATCGCTTTTTGTATATTCATGAAGAAGCTTTATCGCTTCTTCTCTGGATTGAAAACTACTCACCACTCTACCAGGTACCGCTCACCAATTAAATGCCCAAAGTGTCCAAAACGAGTCGTACCATATTTCCCGTAGCTCCTGCTTTCGGGCCGTAGGGTTTTTCTTTTTCACCCCAAGCTGTTCCGGCGATGTCGAAATGGCACCATGGAATGTCTTCATCCACGAATTCTTTTAAAAAGGCGCCTCCGGCAATGGTTCCTGCCTCCCTGGGAGCGCCAACGTTTTTTACATCAGCAATCTTGGATTGAACCTGGTCACAGTATTCTTTCCATAATGGAAATTCCCAGACCTTTTCGCCGGTCATTTCAGAGGACTTCTTCACCTTTTCAATGAGTCTTTCATCGGTGCCCATGATGCCCGTGGCGATATGCCCCAATGCCACAACTACAGCGCCGGTCAACGTGGCAAAATCAAAAATGAATGCGGGATCATAATGTTTACTGACATAACTCAAAGCATCGGCCAGAATAAGACGGCCTTCAGCATCGGTGTTCAAAACTTCGATGGTTTTGCCGTTATAAGCAGTCAAAATATCACCCGGTTTGTAGGCTTTGGCGCCGCTTAAGTTTTCCGTGGATGCAATGGCCGCCACCACATTGATCTTCGGTTTTAATTCAGCAATGACCTGCATGCATCCAAGCACCACAGCTGAACCGCACATATCAAATTTCATTTCATCCATTTTCGAGGCTGGTTTGATGGAAATACCACCTGAATCAAACGTTAGGCCTTTTCCTACCAACACTTTTGGCTTAACAGATTTTTTGGCACCCCAATATTCCATGAGGATAAATTTTGGCGGTTCGTCCGTCCCGGCGGCAACTCCTGCTAAAGCGCCCATACCCATTTTGGTAAATTTTTCACGATCAAATACCGTCACCTTCATATTTCCTTTACGGCCGATCTTTTTGGCTTCTTCAGCCAATCGTGTGGGTGTGGTCACATTTCCGGGGTGATTACCCAAATTCCGGGCTAAACAGACCCCATTGGCAATAATCGTTCCTTTCTCCAATCCAGCTTTAGATCCACCGGACACTGTCACTTTTTCCAGCTCAAACAGTTCATCCTTCTTTTGGGTTATATAATCATTGAATTGGTAACTGCCCATTGTGAGTCCTTCAGCCAAAGCCTGTCCAAAGGGCTCAATACCCTTTCCTCCAAAATTTTCGCAAGCAACGTGGGGGTATTTTTTAGCAATGGCTTTTTTGGCCAAAGTCCCGCCTGCTTTGCGTATGGATTCAGTATCAAATTCTTTCGATTTTCCCAGTCCAATAACAATAATTGGTGCATGATCAGAATAAAAGATGGTCGTTTCTCCATCCTTTCCTTTGATATCACCGCGCTTGGTTGCACTGGAGATTTGTCCGTTCATCAAAACATCGATGGATTTTCCGCGAGCGGTCAGAGATCCGTCTTCAAATATTCCAATGGAAATTGCATCTGCCTTAATGCTGTCTAATGAGTCTGTCGTATGATGTAAAGTGGATAAATGAGCCATGAATACCTCGTTTAATTCAAATGAAAATGAAATTTTTAGGGCGTGAAATTAAGTTGAATCTTTCGCTGTTTCAAAGGGAACAAAATGCAATAACAGAATTCTATAAATTTCATAAGATGAGTTGATTATTATTAATAGGAAGGATAAATGAATGTTTGAATGATTGGATGAATGATTGATTGTCAACTTTTTACTTTTACTTTTTGGAATTCCATAGCAATATTACGCGTTTACACTCCATAACCCTAATCCCCGACATTCGCCGGGATTTCGCTCCGCTCAACCTTGTCCTGGTCCTCTATGGAAAATTCCAAACGATCATTCCAATCTATATTCAAAATCTGTTCTTCAATCATTTCACCTCTTTTATACACCTTCAATGTATGTTTTCCGGACTCTACTTGCAGTTTTATGCGTTTAGCCCACCACTCGTGTTCTTCATTCAGGACGTACTTCAATCCTTCTTCTTTAGATGTAAAATGAATGGTGTTTAATCTGTTCAATCGAAATTCTATTTTTACCTTTTTGGATGGCTGGATATCTAATATTTTCTCGAATGGTGCATAGTTTTTCTTCATCAGTTTAAACGTATGTATTCCCACGGATAGATCTAAAATATCTAGCGGAGTTTCACCTCGAGGTTTTCCGTCGAGAATAAGTTCAGCGTCGTCCGGAGTACTATAAATAAATGCCTTTACTGTTCCGGAAGCTGGAATTTGATCGATGATAATAGAATCGGATGAGATTGTAATATTCCTTTCATCCCCTCGCTTGGGATATTTGCCGACTTGCTGGCCCTCGATCATTCTAGCAAACAATATTTCCACACTGTCTATATGATCGGAATATGAAAAACCTTCAACTCGATGAATGGTTTGTTTTACATAATAATACGGAACTTTGTGCAGTTGAAACGGCGGCAGTTTTATTTTGTCTTCTCCAGAATAGGAAAAAGTAATTTCCTCCTGCTGGAAATCTCCGCCAAATGATTTGAGAACAGCCAGATTACCATCGAACGCAGCATTTAAGTGGTTCTCTGCAACCAGTAATTCAAGTGTATCTCCCGGAAAAAACATTTTCTGTATGATAGGAGCCTCCAGATCCCCTCTGTGGAAAATAGCAAAAATGTATGCTTCCGGCTGATAGTTTCCTGATTCTACTGTTCCGATGATACGTTTTTCCGCAAATTCATAACGGATATACACTTGATCATTATCTTCAATAAGAATCGGATTTGGATATGTTGCAGTTTGAAAATAAGAACACCCCCAAAAATGGAGGTGTAATAATGTAATGATCAGAATGTTGACTTTGACCTTATTCACATAACTTGCCATGTTCATATTTATGATACTTTCCGTTTTCATCTTTCACAACAGAAACCATTATTATCACTGCGGTGCAAGCTAACCGTTCTCCCCTTTCTCGACCTTCAGCAATTGCATCTACCTTGATTTTAAACGACGTTTTTCCTGTCTCAATAACTGTGCTTTCAAAGTTCACCCATTCTCCAGTATAAACCGGTTCTTTAAATTCGACTTTTTCAATGGCTCTTGTTACGGCGCCAATTGCTTCTGTTCCTTTTAAAAATCGATAGGATACTTTTGCCGCAGCAATGTCCATCCAGGAAATCATTTGGCCGCCGAAAAGAGTACCAATAACGTTGATATTATCCGGCATAACCAACTGTGAATATTTAGCTGTGTACTTCATGTGTTACTTTATATATCTATATTATCTTTCATTATATTAGCATAAAGCCCCGCAAATTTACCCTCGAGAAAATTCTTTTTCCCTGAAGAGCACGCCACACCTGCGGGGCTGGTTCAATATTATAAGATAATCCATGTAGCAATCAATACTTTTTTTAACCATTCTTTTATTTATGTGAAAACTGTTTAGCCAGTTCTTCTCCTTTTTCAAAATCGACCTTGTTTAATAAATATCCGCCGCTGATAAATAGGATTATAATGGATAAAATTCCCAAGCGTACATTACCGGTAGCCAGAGTAACCCAACCAATTAAGATGGGTCCGATCACTGCTGCAAATTTCCCAAGCATATTGTAAAAACCAAAAAATTCTGCTTCTTTTCCCTTCGGTACCAACCGTGCATAAAGACTACGGCTCAAGGCCTGAATTCCACCTTGGAATAATCCGATTAAGGCCGCCAACATAAAAAAGTGTGTTTTATGAGTCATGAAAAACGCCAGCAATGTGATCACAGAATAACCACCTATGGCAATCAACACCGCTTTTTTTGTTCCTATCTTTGATGCAAACCAGTTATAGGCTAATGCTGCGGGAAATGCGATAAATTGGACCATGAGCAAAGCCGTAATCAAATCCCCGGTCTCAAATCCTAATGATGAACCTATTTTGACAGACATTCTAATAATGGTATCCACCCCATCGATATACAACCAATAAGCAATTAAAAATATACCAATCACTTTTAATTCACGAATATGTTTAAATGTCGTTTTCATTTGCTGATACCCTTCCAGAACAGCCCGACCCAACGTGGTTGAATCATCACTTTCCGGTTCAGGAACGAAAATCATCAATGGAATGGTAAATAAACCCCACCATACTGCAACGGAGAAAAATGACAATTTAATGGCGGTAGCTTCGGCGGAACTCAAAAACTCAGTAATTTTTTTCAACAAATCTACTTCTGAGGTGGACATGGAAATAAAAGCAGTTTTTAGTTCAGCATATTTGCTACTCAATCCTGCCACGACAGCTTGTACATCTGCATACGCAATTTCATCTTCCCGGATACTACGAGCGAGGGTAGCAACATCTCCATCAATGAAACCAAATATTTCCGGCTTAAGAAACATAATCACATTAATGAGAAATAACAAACCGCCACCAATATATCCCAGAGCAAATCCGAAAGAGGACACATAATCCACTTTTTCTGTTGGAGATACGGAGAGCAACAATGAATCATAAAAAATATTTGCACCCATAAATCCTACAGTCGCTGCAACAAACAGCATCAATGCCAGCTGCCATTCCCCCTGACCGACAATAAACAATCCGGAGGTCATTACCACACCGAGATAGCAGAAGAAAATGAGGAACTTCTTTTTCGCGGATCCTCTATCAGCGATAGCGCCCAGAAAAGGAGCCACAGCTGCAATGATAATGGATGCCAGTGCGTTTGCCATGCCAAGCTGGTATGTGCTCTGGATGACATCATCGGGATTCGACCAATACTTCTCAAAGAAAATCGGAAAGAATCCAGCCATAACAGTCGTGGAAAAGGCAGAATTTGCCCAGTCGTACATAGACCAAGCCCAAATCTTTTTATTTTGTGCGTTCATCATATTTCATATTTTACACTATTGTAATCTACATAATCCAACAGTACCAGATGTATTTCATAAATACTAAAGATAATTCATTGTCTTCACGAGGAGTTTACGACGAAGTGATCTCCTTGGCTTTATTTAATGCAAGGAGGTTGCTTCGCCCGATAAATCGGGATCGCAAAGACATACTTTTTTTGTTTTAGATATACTTTAAGAGAAAAATTAGCCATTTATACTTACTTTTTTTCAATTCCCTTCTTGTTTCAATAATTTCTAATCTACCACGCTTGAGCGTAAACGACTAATTGAATCCATGTAGAAAAATCACTAAAGGTATTCCGGGAGAATAGAGGAATTGACGCCCCACCACGGAGCTCAAACGGAATGGGGCCAATTCGCTTTAGAGGATTCACATTATACAATGTCACTTCTGCATATTGCCTGATGGATGTCTGTCTTGTATCATAATCATTTTTACGATATCGCATCCATGAATCCCAAGCCTTATTGTTGGAAATGAATTCATCCCGGCCTTTCAGATAAAAAGATGCGCCACCGGAAACGGAAATCCAATCCGGGATCAGTTCTAAGCGCCCGAGAATATTCGCATAAAGTTCATTCCCTTTTTTAAAGGTATACTCAAGACCGGTTGATGTTGCAATCGAATCCGGGTTGAACGTATTGAAGTAGGCAAAAGATATGGGTGTATACACCCTTGTTTGACCGTGCATTCCGGCACGAACCTGCCAATTGATATTAATATTTCGGCGCAGGATTGTTTTATACAATTCACCAAATAATGAAATATTGAATCGTGCGGCCCCATCCCCCAAGGGCAACGTGGTAAAATGGGATTGACTTTTAGGAATCCCACTACTCAATACATATTTATGCAACCGATCTGCAGACGGTAGCAAAACGGATAGACCCGTATAAACGGAATAATTACCTCTCTCACTCCATGCAGGATTTCCAAATAATAAAATATTCATTCCCAGTTCCACATTTCCCAGTCCGGAAGAGGTTCGTTTATCCGGATAATAATAGTTCAGAAATTTATCCATGGTTACGGAAGATGTATCGTCATTCGCAAAAGGATTGTATTCGGGGCCGGATATTCCATTTTCAAATGGATCTCCCCCTAATGCCCATAGAATGGAATTTTGTCCATTCAAGCTGTAAAACCGGTCACGGATAATTTGCAAATTAATGTCATAGTGATTCGCCAGGGCTGAATCCATGGCCGCTCTTGTTTCCAGATGATAGGCTGCAAACTCATCCAGTCCTTCAATTTCATTGGAAGTCCAGCGATTTGTTCGCTCTTGGGAAACATAGGTATAATATGGAATTTTCATGGCAAATGTTACCCGGTTGGATAAACCATATTCAATTTTGAAATCCACACCCCACGATTTTCGGTTTATCTCCTGATCCAAGGTACCACCGACAACAACCGAATCCGGACCGAAGAAATCTGCGCTTAAATCAGGAATTGAATCACTATAAATTAAGTTATAAAAACGAATATACTCTCCGACGGTATAATTGGAACTATATCCCAATGTATCCAAATCATATAAATCATTATCGCTGGCATAATAACCATCCACTTTATATCCATGGTCAAAATAGCGTTTTCCATAATTGGCCAAGTTGAAAGGAATGTTCGGAATTCCTTTAACTCCTCCGGGACCAATATAACTTCCCGTCGTTACTGAAGGCTCTACGCTGATCCGCCAGACATTCTCCGGAACGGTAAAATGGGTTTGAGAAAATAAAGAAGAAGGTGTAAGGAAGAAGAAATAAGGTAGAAGGAAGAATAAAAATAGTGAGCGGTGGAATAATAACTGGTGAGTGGTAACTGGTGAGCAGTAACTGGTGAGTGGTGAAACACTAACTGGTGAGCGGTTAGTGCCTGTCCGAGGTGCCTGCGCACCGTGGAGTGGCGGGGTAACTGGTGTATAATCAACACATAGGAAATTCACCATAACTTTATATACATAGAATTTGATTGAGCGAGGTCTCATGACCTCGTGAGTTTTCATAAACATCCAAATGATAACAAGATTTGTGAATGGTGACTGGTAACTGGTGATTGGATAGTAGGCACTTATAATTACGTTTTACTTATTAAATCTTTACGTTTCATTCGTAGAGGAGGAATTTCTGTCGGAATGTATTAAAACGAATAACATCATGCATCCATTGAGGGGGTAAATATTTCGGTGTTTTTCCTTGGGCGGCAAATGTCGTTAATAAATTAGACCCAAACAGTTTATGGATATAATCATCATGAATCCATTGAAATTGACGGGGATAAAGTTGAAATGCCAGTATCATAATGGATGTGGCTGTGGCAATAGGATCAAACACTTCCCTATCGGTTATTTCAAATTCAATTCCGCTGCATTTTTCCTGATAGTATAACGGAATGGAACCATCTGCATTTTGTAAGTGAGGCGTGTATTGAATATGCTTTAAGCGGATTCCAGGCAAATTCAAATCCTTTAATTTATTATAAAAAACTTTTCCTGCTATCCATGGAGCGCCTGCACGAAAATACGGTTTGGTAGTCCCATGCCCTGCATTCAGATTAGTCCCTTTCAATAAATTCATTCCACAATATGCAAGGCAGGATTCGACATCTGTAATTCCGGGGCCTAAAGGCGCTTCAGGTAGATCATTTTCATCAGACCACGATGAACGTTTCCAGTTGGCCATAGGTATGATGGTTAGTTCTGCCCGTTTTAAATCTTTTACCCAGCCCATTTCATTCACCATTAAGGCATATTCACCTATCGTCAGTCCGTGGCGAATAGGAACCAAATGATACCCTTCAAAAGACTGATAGGCAGTCCTTACGACAGGGCCATCCACACGATCACCCCTTATTGGGTTGGGCCTGTCCAAAACAATGACCGGTTTATGCAATTCGCTGGCCACTTCCATAATCTTGGTAAGCGTGGTCATATATGTGGAATAACGAACACCTGTATCTTGAATATCCACCAGAATAAGATCGACATCTCGAATAGCCCATTTCGGCGGTTTAACGAATCGATCCAATAAATTCACAATGCGGGCGCCTGTATTCGGATCCTTTTCAACCTTTCCCAGCATTTTCGTTTTACTCACCTGATCGCCGAACAGTCCGTATTGGGGTGTAAAAATAATGTGTACATCCACATCATCACGCTCTTTCAACACATCAAGAATATGCCTGCCGTTTTTATTTAAAGAAGTTTGATTACAAAACACGGCAATGGTTTTACCGGAAATGGGACTGAAATCCATTTGTTCCAGAATATCCAGTCCCGTATACACATGGGGCATGAAGGATAAGTCAGGAACGGCCATGACTTTGCTGTGACGAAAATCGATCCCTCGAAGACTAACGAACAGAAAAGCAATAATAGCAAAATAGCGGTTAAATATTAGCATTTTTTAAATCCCAGCATGCGCTTCGAATTCGGAAAGCGGGCTTTGCTTTTCCCTTGTGACCCGCCTAAATTTCAGTTCCGGCGGACTGGCCGGGGAAGACAGTCGGATTATTAACCAATTAATAATTGCAGGTATCATTTTAAATCCCCCTGTAATAGGGGGACAATGGGGGTTTTAAATATTGAAAATTCATGCGTTAAGTATCTAACTCCTTACATTTTTGAGATATTATTTCTAAAACTTCATTAAGATTTTCATCAATCTCGTTATTAAAAAACCGAATAATTGAATAATCCCATTTTTGTAAATCTTCAGTTCTTTGCTTATCCTTTTTTTGTTGTTTGGTATGCAAATGTCCACTGCCGTCTACTTCAATAATTAGTTTCAAATCCAAACAGCAAAAATCAATAACATAATTTTCAATACTAACTTGTCTTCGGAATTTATATCCATCAATTTGCCTATCTTTTAAATATTGCCATAATTTCCATTCCCAAGGCGTTGGATGATTTCGCTGTAATCTCCTTATGGGTTTGAGTTTTGGTTTATTGACTTGTTTGATATTTTTCATCGGTTGTGACCGTTATTTTTTAACCCCCTGCCTGCGCTTCGACTTCGGCAAGCGAGCATTGTGTTTCCCCTATTAGCGAAAGCGCAGGGGAAAAATGAAAGGTCTTATTCATCAAGTATTTCCCAATTATCGAAATTATTTTCACCAAATAAAACTGTAATTATTGATACCTTGTTTCTCCATGATTAACCACCTAAATTTTAGTTCCGGCGGACTGCCAGATGAAAAATTTATGGACTTAACCATAAGTGATTTCCCAACTCATTTAATAAACTTACACATCATGGCGCCGGGAAAATATGGCTTTAGATAGAAATACCACAGCAATATTTACGATAATCGCCAAAAGAATAAACCACGTCCAGGCGATGCCGTTTTCCTGGGCAATGAAAACAGTTAAGAAGCCGGCAATCAAACCCAAAATGAGACTTCCGGAACTGAACTGCCCGGGAAGTTTACTGATGAGAAAAAGAGATAATAGTCCGCCATAAGTATAGGAAGCAATCTGCAGTCCGACTTCAACAATGGCTTCGTCACTTTCATCAAAAACCATAGCGATCACGATGAGAACGGTTGCCCAGAATACACTGATCATTCGCGCTGTCTTGAGATTAACATCCTTCCTTATCCAATCCCGCACGGTGGACGATGCCAAGGAGTTAATAGATGAACTCAATGTAGACATGGCCGCTGATAACACTCCTGCCAGCAGTAAACCACGTAATCCAACGGGTAGTTCATGAATGATATAATGGGCAAATTCACGATCTTTTTCCAACGGAATACCGCCCAAGGAAATATAGATCAGTGAACCGGCAAACAGGAAAAGTGAAAATTGAAAAAAGACAAAAAATCCACTGCCGATCATGGCTTTTTTAGCTGATCGTAAATCAATACACGTCAATGTCCGCTGGACCATCATATAATCGGCGCCGTGGGATGCAAAAGATAAAAATATTCCCCCGATGAATGCAGGCCAAAAAAGCCAAGGATTGGTAAAAATATCATTGCCAAAACGAAAAATACTTAATTTTCCTTCATGCATTAAATCGGCAATATAGCCGGTGGGGATCGCATCCGGTTGTGAAAAAATATGCAGGATGACGATACATGCTCCTGATAAATACAATATGAATTGAAAACTGTCCACCCAGATCACCGTGCGGATACCACCTGAAACTGTGTATACCAATGTCACAATCCCTATGATTAACACCGCAACCGGCAAGGACCATCCGGTGAGGACTTGAACAATGACTGCCGTGGCAAGAAAACGAATACCGTCAGCTAAAATACGAG
>JADFRD010000004.1 GCA_022561485.1 Fidelibacterota bacterium
TAGAGGGGTTTGCCAAAGAATGTGCTATTGTTACACACACCCGATTGAAAATGGACAGTGAAAAAGGACTTGTGGTTGATCCTGAATCAAAATTGGAAGAAGAAGTGATCGTGCGTCCTACGTCCGAAACAGTGATTTGGTCTATGTATAAAAAATGGATTCAGTCTTATCGGGATTTACCGTTATTGATCAACCAATGGGCCAATGTTGTCCGGTGGGAAATGCGTACTCGATTATTTTTAAGAACAACGGAATTTCTCTGGCAGGAGGGTCACACAGCCCACGCTACGGCCGAAGAAGCGCAAGAGGAAACGTTAGCCATTCTGGAGTTGTATCGTCAACTGTTAGAGGACTATTTGGCCATTCCGGTTTTTACAGGCCTGAAAACAGAAGTAGAGAAATTTGCAGGTGCAGAATCAACGTATTGTATTGAAGCAATGATGGGAGATAAGCGAGCCCTCCAGGCCGGGACGTCGCATAATCTCGGGCAGAATTTTGCTAAAGCATTCGATGTAACGTTCCAGACCAAAGATAATCAAGAAGACTACGTTTATGCCACAAGCTGGGGCATCAGCACACGGCTGGTAGGTGCGGTAATTATGGCTCATGGTGATGATAAGGGTATGAGACTCCCCCCCAGAATTGCTCCATATCAAGTCGTCATTGTTCCCATTGTCCGGAATGAAGAACATGAAAAAATGATTAAAGATTTTATTGAGCCACTTGTTTTTGGGCTCAAGGAAAAGGGTGTTAGAATTCATGAAGACTGGACAGATAATTCTCCCGGTTTCAAATTTAATGAATGGGAAATGAAAGGCGCACCTTTAAGAATGGAAGTGGGTCCAAGGGATGTTGAAAATAATCAGGTGGTTGTGGTTCGTCGGGATACAGGTGAGAAGATGTTTTTAAATAAAAATGATCTAATCAGCAGCATTCCGAGTTTATTGGATGAAATTCAATCAGAACTGTTTAAACAGGCCAAAGCGTTTCGGGATGAAAATACACTTAATACTTCCAGTTACGATGAATTCAAAACAATGATAAAAAAAGGCGGTTTTGTCCGTTGCGGTTGGGATGGAAATCCGGAAACAGAAGCAGCTGTCAAAGAAGAAACTAAGGCGACAATTCGCCTCATTCCTTTTGATGGGCATATTGAAGATTTAAAGTGTGTTTATTCCGGTAAACCGGCCAAACATGAGGTGATCTACGCAAAGGCGTATTGATCAGCAACGATCATCATGATCGTTGAAACACCAGCCATTGTACTAAAACGTTTTCCGTATTCTGACAGCAGTGTCATTGCACATTGTTTCACAAGGGAATATGGAAAAATAAGTATTATGGTCAGAGGCGCCCAGCGTAAAAGAGATCCGTTGAGTTCCTATTTTCAGCCGGCGAATCATCTGGAAATTCTTTTTTATTATAAGGAAAACCGCGATTTACAAACACTGTCAAAAGTGAGTTTTATGGATAATTGGATTCTTTTTCAAGACGAATTGAAAAAACTAACTTATGCACTTTCCGCAATTGAAATAACCGATAAAACCATTACGGATCATGACCCTCATGAAATCCTTTTTGATGAGCTTGTGGCAACGTTATCTTATTTTCATACTGAAGAAAAGTATTTCAATTTATGTTTTTGGTATTATGAACTAAAATTGTTGAGCCTGTTAGGTTTTCAGCCATCCTTGCCGGAAAGGGAGTTCCCGGGGATGGTTCTCCCAAATCCAAACGCCGGTCCTAACAGCCGTCAAATTTTAGAGTTTTTACTCCAGGCAAATATACATGATAGCACATTCAAATCTGACTTGGCTCTGCAAGAGGTTACCGCAAAAGACAGGCGAATTGTAGGCAGTTATATCCTATCCAATTTAGAATATCATTTTGAGACATGTCGAAATCTTAAATCGTTAAAAGTGCTGAAACAATTATTGTCATAAAATGGGTAATGAAATCATTAAAGGAGTTCTGTCAGAATCGGATGGAAAACCCTTTATAATCGGTAAAAACGGGATGAAATATTTTGAAAACAGAATGATCTGGAGTGGATATTTAACCCATTGGCTGAATAAAAATATTTGCGCCAGAACACTTCCGCAAACCGATTATGAAACGGGCAACCCTATTATCATTCTATGGCCTGATGTTCAAAAAACCGCGGAACCTATTGTGGAATTTTACTATAATGAGCGCTTAGTAAAATATCCGGCATCATTGTTCGGTCACAACGCCATTAGCATTAATGGGGGCATTTACAATTTTTCCCATTTAATCAATGAAAATGAAATGATGACATCGGAAGAATATTTTTATCGTCCGGCATTAGGGGAATTTGCTCCCTCGCCCCAAAGTGGAAAATTTGAGATTCTGGAGGAGGGGCGAGTCTATTATGATAAATTCGGACGTAATTTTATGCGTACTATCCATGTATTTCGGATAAAAGGGATGGACACCGAAAAGTTGAGCTCAATTTATAACCATGAGCTGGACGTGATCCACAATACTCCGGTGAATCCGAAAACACCGGAGAAATATAAAGATTTTAGCATTTTCAATCGTAGTTGTTCTACCATTATTCGCGATGGTCTTATTAAATATGGATTTAAAAATTTAAAGGGTATATTGCCAAGAGATCTCTTCGTAAATGTCATATATAATATGAATAAACAAAAGGTTGTAATGGACGTTGAATTGGAACTTTGTACTATGCCGCAATTAAAAGTGCCGGAAGCACCCAAATCAGTTGTGACACCATTAATGAGTTTGAAAAATAGAAAACGATACAAAGCACTTGAAAAAATAGGTTTAGTGTGAGATATCAATTTCAATCCGAACACGGTAATGTATCTTTTAAACCGAAGTTTTTTACAGAAGCGATTAAGGTCCTTATATGGATCAATATCGGCCTGTTTATTCTAAAAGAATTGTCAGCAAGCCAAGTTGATTTAGCGCGTTTATTTGGACTTTCACCCAATATGGTTTGGCCGATGATTTGGCAGCCGGTGACTTATATGTTTATCCATGGAGATATATTTCATGTATTGATCAATATGTTCGTATTGTGGATGTTTGGTTCTGAAATGGAATCCATTTGGGGGAGAACAGAATTTTTACGATATTATTTTTTAACGGGTGTTGGTTCAGGATTGATTTGGCTTTTGTTTAATATTGCTCAACCATATTCAGTGCTCATTGGTGCAAGCGGGGCAATATACGGGATTTTATTGGCCTACGGGATGATGTTTCCCAACCGAACCGTTTATCTCTATTTTCTGATTCCAATCAAAGTAAAATGGTTTGTGATTTTTCTCGGTGTAATCGCTTTTGTATCTTCTTTAAATAACTATTCGAATATCAGCCATATAACCCATTTATCCGGGATGGTAATCGGTTTTATATATCTGCGGTATTATAGACGCTGGAAAGATATGAAATTTTCTATCCATAAACAGTTAGAAGAATTCCGAATTTCACGCACAACACGTAAAAAACAGCAACGTATGAAAATGCAGAGGAAAGTTGATCAATTATTGGATAAAATTAATAAAGTAGGGTATGAAAAGTTGACGGAAGAAGAAAAAGATTTATTGTATAAAGCCAGTCAGGATTTTTCCCGGGGAAGAGAAAAAGATTAATTTTATATCGTTTGGTCGATTGAATGTATGACTGATTGAACGGCATGAACGGAAGGGAGATATATGATGGGAAATGCCTACTGGTCTGCAACCGGTTAACACTGGGATGTAACTGAATTCATCTATAGACGGTATGGTCACTTGCAAAAACACATTAACACTCTAAAACTTCCTAATCTTAATCCAGCTGAGGAAAACAAATTCAATCCATCATGCAATCAATCCATTATTTTTTCATCAGTGTATCTGCTTCTTTAACAGCAAGAATTCCCAGTATCAAAAATATTGCTTTATATATTTTTTCGTGAACATTTGCTAATGGTGCAAGCCATGTTAAACCACCTAAAATTCCGATTGCCACTAAAGGAATGATCAAGAATAACGCCCAGTTGTAGAGCCAGATCACTCGACCAAAACGTTTATTTTTAGATGGCCAGATAAAGGCCATCGCCAACCAGAAATAGCCATTAAAAGGCACTTCAATTTTTACTCGGGGAAATGAATTGGTTGTCGATTCCAGGAAAAATTCATCTATGCCCGGAGCAGAAATGATATCGTTTTCGGGCTTGATTAACGAATTAAAAGCAGGGAGAATAAATTCGCGAACGGCAAATGATTGTACAGGGCGAATAATTAAAATATAAAGGAGCCCGACAGCCGTCAGGCTGATGAAAAGCCGGCGCCAGAAAAAATATCGTTTTGTTCGTTTACTGTTGTCCATAAGAACCATAGCGTTAACACGATTGGATAGAAAAACACATAAGAACTATAAAGATGTACAGGCTCCCAATAATTCGGGAAATACAAATTGGAAAGAGTAAAAAATGCAATGCGAAATACATTCGCTGTAAATATTAATCCAATTCCACCGGCTAAAAACAATACTCTTTTTTTAATATTACCGGGATAGGCGATAATAAAACCGGAGTAAAGTCCGAGTAAATCAAACCCATTGCAGCCGTTTTGAATCTCAATTCCTCTGTTTCCAACGCAGGCAATAACGCGACCGGTAGATTCAATGTCCCAGCCTAAAAAAGATAAGCCCACGGCAGCGAGTTTTACACCCGTCAGACTCAACCAGGTGTCCAGCCTGCCGTCGGGTAATACGACCAAATCATAGAGCAATTGCCAGGCTGCGTATACACCACCGGCTTTCAGAAGAAAGAGGGTAAGCGGGGATAGTTTTATTTTTATCATTTAGTTTAATTCAAAAATCTTTGCGGAAGCTGGGGCTTTACCCAAACGTTTTTGTTATAAAATGATTGCATCAATGAAACAAAAACTTCCGTAAAGATTCTTTTTTCTTGCTCCTTTTTCCATAATCCTAATCCTAATCTTTATCCTTATTCCTATTCCTGTCCAGCAATTTTTTCAATGCTATAGCTCCGCCGGCTAACGCTAAGAGTCCAAGACCGCCTATAGGTGCTTGGTTGGGTGTACTGGGGAAACTCGGTTGAGCGGTGAGCGTGGAAATGATTGGAAGTAAGAAAACGATGGTTTGTATAGCTTTGCTTTTCATAATTCATACTCCTTATTTTAAAATTAATTAAACCTTCGGTAGGTTCTGGAAAACCGTTAATTTATTGCTTAATTCTTTTTGCATTTGATTATCCATAACCGTCAAAGGTTTTTCTCTGTCTTCTTTGTAAAATGGATGTCCTCAGCGATGGAAAAACTTTGTGGAAGTTTCCTCCTGCGCCGAAGCTTCGATGGACAAGTATAACTTTCGCAAAGTCCATAGCCAACAATCCATCAATCCAATTTTCCATTTTTATTTCAATAGTGTAATTTTCTGGTTAAACGTTTTATTTCCGGCCTTCAATTGCAGTATATATAATCCCGAGGACAAATTATTCGGATTCCATTGAATACTGTAACTGCCGATAGGGAGAGCTTCATTGATCAATGTTTCCACCCATTGTCCTTTGATGTCGTAAACCTGAAGAAGCGTCGCATAGGTCGCTGCTATGTTAAATTTAATTGTCGTACTGAGATTAAACGGATTCGGATACGCCGGATACAGAGCAAATTCTTTCGGCAGATTGGTTGGTTCATCTTCTGCCGTTAATGCACCATAAGATATAGTCAGTGTAAAATGACTTTCTCCCACTTGCGGATAAATGTTCACGCCCCCGGAGCCATACGCAGGAAAATTTCCCTTTTCTTCTGTGGTGAAGGTGTATTCGTTTTCTTCATCCAAGTTGATAGTTGTTCCTGTAATATTATCCGTCAAGGTTATGGCTGTTATAGTCATAGGCAGATTGCTCAAATTCCAGGTTATAGTTACTTCATTTTCTTCGGTAACAAAGTTGGTGTTTTCATCTAGGGATAAATACATAATGTCCAACGGTATGCTAATCGAACCTTCAGAAGAATAAGGCAGATTATTGATATCCAGTCCATTGCCTTCCGCAAAACTTAAACAAACGACTCTTTCAGTTGGCGTCATGGGTAATAATTTATAGGCATCGGCGTTGTCTATTCCTTCTTCACCATTATTCATAAACGACACAAAGGTCTGGTCGCTGTAATCTCCGGCTGTTATGGTAAAATTCATACTGCCGGCGCTGTCATTCAGGGTTTTATAAAATGTTCCCGCGCTGGAAGATTTATCTGCCATTTCAATAGTCACCGATCCTGTCACGCTACTGGCCTGTACCCAGAAACTCTGATAGGGTGCGATTAGACCATTGGTTAAACTACCGATACTACCGTTCCAGGTTTTGTAGGCAGACGAGGCATCATCCCAAACATAAACAGATGTAGTTACATTTGTTCGAGTGACCAGATCCCAATCAATCGTTTGAGCATAGGGATTACCAACTAAAGCCCAGTTACCACTTGATATATTTCCTACGGTGGCGCTGGAACTGTTCTCTGTACCTGAAACTGAGAGCGTAACGGGCAGATCATCCGTTCCGTCATTATCTGTATCGGCAAAGACATAAACCAGAAATCCTTCCCCTGCTGTTAGTGACGCTGTGGATAAATTGGATAATGCAGTCCAGCTCTGGCTGGATACATCAAAGGTCCATACATTGGCTGAACCGGAAGTCACATCAGCACCTGTCATACCCTGAGTCCATAGTTCCGAAAGTAAATCACTATAGATTTGACCCGAGATTGGGCTGCTCATCATGCGGAAACCTGAATCGCCTGCAATTACGGTTCCCTCGGATGCAAAAATTACAATATCATCCAGAGCAAATTCATCTCTGTTACCACTCCCGGAGTTATCATCACCTGTCCATTTTAAGTAATAACTGGCACCATCTGATATTGAAATAGAGATCGTTGTTGATTTGCTTGTTGAACTCCATGAAGGGGAGCCGTCTGCCGTCGCAGTGGAAGTGAGATCCAATTCCGAAACATTCGTGTAGGTAGAATTATCTGATGAGTGATAGAAATTAAACGTATTGGCCCTACCTTTGTCATTGTACACATAAACCTTGTAGCTGACATTAATTGCATAGATTGTACTTCCTGTATTATTAGTTAACTTTAAAATGAATGACCCTGGAGTGAAATCTGATCCTATTGGCTGAACTCCCAATGCATAATTTCCTATAGAAACCTCAAAGGCATAAATACCGCCGGTAGTTACTCCACCTGAACTGGATCCCCTTGCAAAATCAACAGATGTACTGTCACCCCCGAATGCACCATCACCGTCACTTAATCCCGTGGCAATGAGGCCGTCGCAGTCTATCTGTCCGCTTGAGGGGGAACTAGCAAAGCCAGAACCATCAAACGAACCACTGTTGACGCCAGCTACAGTATTATCAAAATCGATCGTGTAATTTGTTTTAAGTGCAGCGATAGATAATTGGGCATAATTTACTTGTATAAAGATTAACATCAGAAATACAGTTAAGCTTAATCGGTTATACATTTCAATCTCCTTAATAGTTAGTTAATAGTTTAAGTATTCCTTGTGTAAGGTTGTAAAAAAAGCGATATAATTTCAAACTTTTTCCTCTTACTCCTGCTATTTGTACTCTAAAAGTGTAATTGTAAAAGAGAAAAAACAGAAAGAAAAAATAAATGTATTTTACTAATATCATATAATCATTTTATGAAAAAACCACCACTTGGTATATTAAAAAGCCTCAAAACAACACAACAGTATATGAATGAACTTTGATTATATCAACCATTACCAATCAAAAATATATGTATTAACTTTACTTACAGGGGACATTTAGGAAATCTCCTTAAATTAGGTATAGCATTAGTAGGATTTAGGAGTAAATATGGATTTTGGAACAGCAATCGGACTTATTGCCGGGATGGCAATTATAGCCGTGGGTGTAGTACGTAACGGCGGGGACCTTTATTGGTTTTATAACCTTAACTCTATCTTGATTGTGTTTGGTGGTACTTTCGCAGCGACTCTGGTGAATTATCCATTAAAACATGTTTTTAATATTTTTCGAGTGGTCAAAAATGTATTTACCGAGGAAGAATATGACTATCAGAACATGATAAATCAAATTGTTGAAAAAGCTGAAAAGGCTCGCAAAAGTGGAGTTATTTCTTTAGAAGCAGACCTGCCAAATATCGAAGACTCTTTTTTACGCAATGGATTGGAGTTAGCCATCAATGAAAGAGACCCTGGACTTTTACGTACATACTTACGACTGGAACTAAATAATATTGAGCGCCGCCATGGCATGGGGCAGGAGATCTTCTTTTATATGGGCGCCTATGCTCCCGCTTTTGGTATGCTGGGGACGATTATCGGACTCATAATTATGATGAACAATTTTTCCGGAGCAGGCGATGGACAAGAAATCGATGCAATGTCGTTTAATGTCGCCCAAAAATTTGCAGAATTGCTGGGCGGAATGGGGTTGGCGCTAATAACCACATTCTATGGTGTTTTGCTTGCCAATCTTGTTTTTTTACCCATTGGCGGTAAACTCAAACGAAAATCCGAAAATGAAATGATGCTTAAAAATATTGTTTTAGAAGGTATTATCAGCATCCATAGAAAAGACCATCCAATTCTTATCAAAGAAAAATTGATGACATTTGTCCCAAGAACAGAACGACAGTTAGAGGATTAATCCGTGGCTCAAAAATCTATAGCTGTTTCTGCTGATGAAGCCAGAGCCAAAAGCACGGCATGGGCATTAACTTATGCAGACTTGGTAACCCTGCTATTGACATTCTTCATTTTATTGCTGGTGATTATGAATGATGCTGAAAAGCATATCGATCGTGTCATTAATATGCTTTTGGATGAAACATATGAGGAACTTAAGGAAAGTATTGAATCATCGTATGTTTCTGTGGATCGAGTAACCAAAGGGGTTAAAATCACGATGGCCAGCGGCAGGCTGTTCAAATCCATGGATGCGGAAGTCCAGACAAAGGTGTATCCATTGATTAGACAAATAGGGGGGATTATTCGTGTATCAAAAGTATTAAATGTTGATGATGATCCAAAATACGACAAACTATTAGATGCAATTGAGAAAAGTGGTGGATATTTTAATGTGGAAATCAGATGTGAAGGACATACAGATGATTTACCTCTTCCTGAAAATTCGAAGTATGAAAGTAATTGGGATTTATCCACTGCCAGAGCTCTAAATCTTGTTAAACTGTTGAGTAAATTTTCACAAATACCGGAAAGTAAATTTTCTGCCATGGGCTATGGAGAATATCGTCCGGTTTTGGATATCAGCACGGCAGGGAAAAGCAGTTTAGCCCTCATGGGAACTCGTGCCAGGAACAGAAGGGTGGAGATTTATTTAGACGCTTTTATTAAGACTCATACGCTGACTAAGTAAAAAAAATCATGAAATATTTGTTGATTATTTTGTTCCCAATTCTCATTTTAACCCAAGAAACAGAAACGATTAAAAAAACAGGGATCTATTCTTCACCAAATGAATCAAAAAAATCGTTGATTGGACAATTGTATCCGGGAATAAAAGTTACAAAACTGAAAAAAGATAAGTCGGGGAAGTTTATTAAAGCGACAATAGAATTTTATATCCCGATTGAATCACTGAAAGAAGGAAGGGTATCTCACCTTGCCGGGGTTGAACAGATTGCAGATAATGCGAAATATACATTATTGAATGCGACACATGATGGGAAAAGAGTAAAAATATCGCTAAAAATTTCAAACGGTCATTCCGTCAAAGAGCTTGACTTTTCGGCCATGGCCCTATTGAAGGTCATTGGCAAAGGGGAAAACAAAGGCGAATTAAATCCCTTTGAGGGGAAATATCAAGACCTGGCCATTATTAAACCAAATAAATCAGTCATAGCAGAGTTAATCTACGATTTCAAATCAAAACCAAAAAATGTTGAATTGATCTGTACCGGTAAAATGGGAGGTGACAGGGTATATTATAATTTAGGGTTTTAGTTTATTCGCTTTTTGGAATGACTTTGTAGACCTTTTCGCCTTTTTTTGCCATGCGGTAGCGCTCCCGCGCCAATCGTTCAATATATTCAAAATCTGTTTCCAAGCGAGTCTTTTCTGCTTCCAAATTTTGTTTTTCTTTCCGCAATTCAACAATCAGTTTCTGAATATCAGCTTTTTCTTGGCGTAGACGGTACAATTGATACACTCCATGATCCCCCCAAAAGAAAATAATTAACAACACAATAGCTCCAAGGATTAAAACGCCACGCACCAATTTTTTTTGTATTTCGATTGATTGTGAATGACGCCCTTTCAACCGTTTTCTTTGCATGGAAGAATATCGTCTCACGAGTTGCTTAAAACCTCCATGCCGGGGAACACAGCCCTGTCCCCAAGAATTTCTTCAATGCGTAAAAGTTGATTGTATTTACAAACGCGATCTGTGCGGGAAGCCGATCCTGTTTTAATCTGCCCCATCCCCATTGCCACTGCAAAATCAGCAATGGTGGTATCTTCGGTTTCACCGGAACGATGGGAGATAATAGCTCCAAAATTGTTTTCTTTGGCAAGGCTGATGGCATCAATGGTTTCGCTGACGGTCCCAATCTGATTCAATTTGATCAGAATTGCATTCATGGATTTTTCATCAATGGCTCGTTGCAAACGGGTCATGTTAGTCACCGTTAAATCATCGCCAACAATTTGCACTTTTTTACCCAATTCTGCATTCATGTGTTGCCAGCCATTCCAGTCATCTTCGGCCAAGCCATCTTCAATAGAAACAATGGGATATTTTTCCAGTAAGTCATTATAATACGCAACCATTTCATCAGAAGAGAGCGTTCGTCCTTCTGATTCTAAATGATACATTCCTTCATCATATATTTCACTTGCTGCCACGTCAAGCGCAAGAAAAATGTCTTCACCGGATTTGTAACCGGCCATTCCAATGGCCTCTAATATTACCTCAATCGCTTCTTCATTACTGCGGAGGTTAGGAGCAAATCCGCCTTCATCGCCGACGGCTGTATTCAACCCCTTAGATTTCAGCACAGATTTCAGATGATGAAATGTTTCCGTACCCATTTGCAGCGCTTGGGAAAAGGATGACGCTCCAATGGGAAACACCATGAATTCCTGAATATCAACATTATTATCCGCATGGCTGCCGCCATTGAGAATATTCATCATGGGAATAGGCAATGTAACAGCCTCATCTCCGCCAAGGGATTGAAATAACGGCTGCTTTCTGCTGGTGGCAATTGCTCGTGCATTGGCCATGGAAACACCCAGAATGGCATTGGCTCCGAGCTTGGATTTATTGAACGTTCCATCCAATTCTATCATATGGTTGTCCAACCCTCTCTGATCGTTGGCGTTCAACCCTATTACAGAAGGGGCAAGGATTTCTTTAACATTGTGAACTGCTCGGCGAACACCTTTGCCCAGAAAGCGATTCTTATCTCCATCCCGGAGTTCTACAGCTTCATGTTCACCGGTGGAAGCGCCAGACGGGACAATCGCACGGCCAATACTGCCATCGTTTAATTGAACATCCACTTCTACGGTTGGATTTCCTCGGGAGTCCAAAACTTCCCGGGCTGTAATATGTGCAATGCGCGAATCTGACATTAAGTCTCCAAATTTGAGGGGTTCAAATTAGAGAGGCGATTTTAGCTGTGCAAATGTAAATCAATCAGGAATTGTTTATGGAAACATCTCCACCTAATTTTTCGTTCTAATTATCCTATGATTTCATTAAAAAGATATAGTAATAATGCCGGCGAGTGGGACCGTTTCGTTTCCACTGCTAATAATGGAACAATGTTCCATACCCGAAAATTCCTCGGCTATCATCCATCTGACAGATTTCAGGATCATAGTCTGGTTTTTATGAAAAAGGGGAAACCGATCAGCATCTTTCCCGCTGCTGAAGTTTTAGAAGACAATACACGCTGGCTGGTGTCTCATCCGGGTGCTTCAGTTGGTTCGTTGGTCGTCCAGGAAAATCTTGCTTTTGCCGATGCTCTGGTGATGGTTGAACAATTGGTATCTTATGCAAATAAAAACGGATTTGACGGCATTCGACTGACACAACCGCCAACGATTTACAGTAAACGCCTTTCCCATTACATCGATTTTGCCCTGCTGCAAAACGGTTTTTCATATGTAAAACGGGAAATCTCGAGTGTTTTGTTTCTGGAAAATTCCATTACAGAAAATTTAGCGAAATTCAAATCAACACATAGAACGGCTGTCCGCAAAGCTGAAAAATCCGGTGTTGAAATAAAATTATCCGATGATTTTGCCGCATTCTATGAAATACTGAAAAAGAATTTGAGCATTCGTCACGATGTGAGCCCCACCCATACGTTGGATGAACTTGTGTATCTCAAAGAATTATTTCCGAATAAAATTCATTTATTTGGCGCTTTTATGGAAAATAAAATGGTGGCTGGAGTGGTGAATTTTGCTGTTACCGACAATGTTGTTTTGGCTTTTTACATTAGTCATGATGAGAATTATCAGGAAAACCGTCCCATCAATCTTCTTTTCTACAAAATATTTGAATGGGCTATTAACGAAAAATTTTTAGTGTTTGATTTCGGTATTTTTACGGTGAACGAAGAACCCAATATGGGACTAGCTCGATTTAAAGAAAACTTTGGCGCCAGCGGTCAATTCAGAGATACGCTGGCGATTCGCTTGTAAACACATCAGTATATTTGCATGTCATCACTACTCCAACTTGGGAAACAATCTGTTGTGTATGGCTTCGGTCATTTTATAACACGTTTTATCAATTTTCTTTTACTACCCTTATACACATATAGTCTGGCGCCGGAGGAATTTGGTGTAGTATCTCTTCTTTATGCTTTCATTGCTTTTGCCAATATTTTGTTCACACACGGAATGGATGTTGCTTACATGCGATATCAAGGGATGGAAAAAACAGATGAAAATAAAAAAACCATTTTTTCAACCAGTTTTATTTCGCTTCTTTTTTCGTCTCTGATCCTGGGTAGTATTATGTTTATTTTTGCGGATAAGATTGCCTTTTTTACCGTTGGGGACAAGTACATACACCTTATTCAGCTTGCAATCGGGATCCTTGCCTTTGATACATTAATTGCATTACCGAAAGTGCTGTTGCGGCTAGAAAACAAACCATATCATTTTATTTTTCTGGAACTATCTCATGTCATCATTGTGTTAGGCTTGAATATCTGGTGGATCGGAATACAGCAGCTTAGCATCGATTACATATTTCTGAGCAATCTCATTGCATCGGGAGTCACTTTTCTCCTGATTCTGCCTAAAATCATTAAGACGATAGAATTCCGTTTCAATACAGGCTGGTGGAAGTGGTTGTTCATTTTTGCTCTGCCGTACATTCCGTCCGGGATTGCCAGCATTTTCAATGAGTTGATTGACCGCTACATGATTAAATGGCTTGTGGATGAAAATGCCGTCGGGCTTTACAGCGCAAGTTATCGTCTGGGAATATTCATGCTGATTATTGTAATGGCATTCAAATTTGCCTGGCAACCTTACTATCTGAAGCAGGCAGACAATGAAGATGCGCCACAATTGTTTGCGCGAACCGGAACGTATTTTCTGCTGGTAACATCTTATTTATTTCTCATATTATCCTTCTTTATTAAATATATGGTTCAAATTCCCGTTGGCGGTCGCCCGATTATCAGCCCGGTATATTGGGATAGCCTGAGCATTGTCCCCATAATCCTCCTTGCCTATATTTTTTTGGGAGCATTTCTTGTACAGCTTCCAGGTATTTATATCAAAAAGAAAAATGGCTGGATTCCAATCTTGAATGGTATAGCTGCTCTTATCAATATTATGATAAATTTTCTACTCATCCCGAGATTTGGGTATAAATCGGCAGCGGTAGCAACTCTGATCGGTTACGGTATCATGGTGATAATGCAATATTTTGTAGTTATTCGTTTTTACCCACTTACATGGGAATGGAAAAGGTTGGGGCAAATTATACTTATTACAGGCACACTTTTTCTAATCTGGGAATGGTCCGGAGAAAAATGGATTGTTGGTTTTATTAATCTTTGTTTATATCCAATATTGTTATGGGTTCTACAATTTTTTACACCTGGAGAAAAACAGATTTTGCAATCGAAATTCAGGTTAAATAAATGAAAATTTGTTTATTAACCACTAATCCCAATCCACACGATGACCGTATTTATTATAAACTCGCACGCTCTCTTAATAAAATAGCTTCTGTATTCATTATTAATCCCAGAGTCAGTTCAACAAAGAACGACGGAATTGCGATTGTAGGAAATGATACCCTATCTAAACTCAAGAATTCATCTTGGATTTTTGAACAACTCAAAAAGATCAAACCGGATATCATTCAGGTCACGGAACCCCAGTTATTGCCACCGGCGGTGAAATATAAATCCAAGTATACCATTAAAGTAATCTACGATCCAGCGGAGGATTGGAGCGCCATGTACCGTGAATTTTCAAGAAAACCAGCGCCCATTCCGCAATTGTTGGGCTTTGGAATGCGTCAATTTGAAAACTGGTTTCTTAACAAAATCGATTATTTTATCGCCAGCGATGATTGGCTGTATGATTATTACGAATCTGTTGGTCCATGTACATTGATTTATAATTATCCCAATAAAGATATTTTTACTTTTAATCATGATGCAATCGATCAACGACCCCATTCCTGTGTTCACCATGGACAATTACGGAAAGAACGAGGATTATTTTTGATGATCGAAACTATGAAATTGGTTGTAGAAAAATATCCGGATGCTTATCTGGATTTAGTAGGCCGCTTTTCCTATACTTCTGAAGAAGAATTAAGCCATAAACTAATAGAAAAATATAAATTGATGGACAATGTAACCATTTCTGCGCCCATTCCCCATACGGAAATTCCACATAGAATAGCACAAAACACTGTTGGATTACTTCCTTTTCACAATATTGATAAATTCCGAAATAATATTGTAATCAAGATGTTTGAATACAGCGCTTGCAAGTTACCGATTGTATCCTTTGACCTTCCACCGTCCAGGAAATATATTGAAAATGTACAATGCGGTATTTGCGTAGAACCCGATTCCTACCATGCCCTGGCTGAAGGAATTATGTATATGTTTGAAAACAAGGAAAAATATTCGTTGTACAAACTAAATGGATATAATGCCTTTGTTGAAAAATATTTTTGGGAAGCCCAGGAAAAAGAACTGTTTAACATTTATACAACTCTTCAATAATATCTTTCACCAGATGTATTTTTGAATTCTGTACAACTCCTCGAGATCGACGGACCGATCCGATATTTTTTGCATTGTTCCATTGGTGTCAAAATAGTACGGTGAATTGTAAATGAAGGTGTTATTATGCTTTTGCTGATCAAGTAATGATTTCCCCTGCCAGAATGCCGGAATTTCAACTCCGAGATAATCGAATAAGGTGGGACCAATATCAATAGTGGTGCCGACGATTAAAATTTCATCATTGGTTTGATTCAATTGATCCAGTATAAATAGAGGGATTGGCTCAAGTCCTTTGATATTGTAAGATTTGTATTCTGTTTCATGGATATTAGCGCAATGATCACCAAAAAGAATGATAAGAGAATTGGGATCCTCGCGCTGCATAGTGGATATAAATTCTTCTAAAGCAGAATCCACATAAGCCATGGAATTCAGATAATTTTTCACAACCGGATCTTCCACATCGAAATCACTAACGTAATCCCTTTCATCAATGAGATCAAACGGTGTATGACTGGTTAAAGTGAGGATGAAGGCAAAATAAGGGGATCCATTGTCGGAGAGTATTTGTTGAACTTGGAGTAAAAAGTCCTTATCCTTCAGAGCATGCCATTTATCAGGATTGGTGATGGTAAAATCATCTTTGAAAAATGTTTGTTGAAAACCAAGTCCTATCAGACCTCGCTTTCGATTGAAATAGGAACCGGAGTTACCATGAAAGGCTAATGTCGTAAACCCGTTGCGATTCAAGATTGCGGGAATAGATGGAAGTTGTTCCAATCCAATGGCAAAAAAAGTACCTTTATGACCAAGAGGATATTGGGACGTTAGCACGCAGAATTCAGCATCGGATGTTCCGCCCACACTGGTATGCTGGGCAAATACGTTTGAAAAATAAATCGACTCCTGTGTTAATCGATGCAAAAAGGGCATGACCGGTTTACCGTCAACCGTATGGTGAATGACATGTTTGTCTAGTGATTCCACCTGAATGGCAATAATATTTCGCTGTTTTTCCGGAGGTATATGGACAGAAAAATTGGATTCAGGGATTGGTTCTGCATGAGCCGGTTTTTTATTCATCCTGTATAGATCAACTCCATAAGTCCAGAGAAATCCAAAATATAAAACACTGCCGGTATGATCACGGCTCACAAAGCGCATATCTTTGTAAATATCCCACCGAGTAAATGGTTCATTGTATTTTTTGGCGGAGTTGAGAGGACTTTGCGTTGCTGCAAAATATAGAAAGACTTGTAATAACAGCCACACACCGGCAAAGAATAATATTGGGTGAATACTTTTTTGTTTTGAGGTTTGTGGTGAATATTTGAAAAAGATGATTCCTGAAATAAATGATAACAAATAGAACCCATCGAACCAACGGATCAAAACCAACATTTGTGATCCAAGGACCGGTAGAAAATCTATATTCAGCAATGTGCCGAGATGCATTGTGGAACTGAAGTATCTGAAATGGAGTACATTTGTCCAGAGCAACAGAAGATAAACAGCCATTCCGCAAATCCTGATCCAGTAATTTTGGAATATGGAAAACAATAACAGACTAAAACTCGAAACAGCAATGATAGAAAAAATAACTCGCAAAGCATTAAACCCGACAAACTCAATGATTTCAACTAGGAAGATTGCATAAACAATGATGATTCCAAGAATGCCGATTATTTGTCTGTTAACAATGATGGGCGTAAGAAATATAGTAATGTGCGCAATTTTCCGATGCAGTTTCATAAAATTATCATATCATTAAATTGTATTAATTTCATTAGACATTACATATTATATCCAGAAACAGTATAGTCAAATATGAAAGTTTTATACATCGCCCCGGAAAACACAGTTGGTACATTAAGTCTTTGGAAACAGGCCCATGAATCCCGAGGCAATGAATGCACATTTATTACACTGTATCATACAACACATGATTACGATCCGGGGATTTGCCTTGATCTGCCATTAGTAAAAGCCAGTCCCTGGTATATGAAGAGCAGGCATCGATATTATCAATTGGCAAGAGGGGCTGAAGGCGATTATCGGGAAAAAGACGGTTACCCGCCGGTTTGGACACCCAATTCAACCCCGGAAAAATGGTATTTCCAATTTCGTGACTGGCTGTGGAGTTTTAAAGTCGAACCAGCCATTGAAGCATTAAGGCTCTTTGATTATGATGTTTATCATCTGGACTGGGGCTTGGAGTTTTATCGAGATGGACGCTTTGTGAAAAAACTGAAAGAAGCAGGCAAACCGATTATTTGTACATATCATGGTCAGGATCTGCGTACAAGGGGAGTGATTGCGATCATAGATAAAGCCAGTAGTTTGAATGTGACCAGTGAACTTGATCTAATGCAAAAACATCCGGATTTAGAGTATTTATTCCTTCCGTATGACACCAGCCGGCATGGTCAACCTCAAACTGTTAATCATCCAATACGAATTTGCCACAGCCCTACCAATCGATATTACAAAGGGAGTGAAACGATTATACCCATTTGTGAAAAACTGGCAAAAGATGAAAATATAGAATTTGTATTAATTGAAAATATGCCTCATGATAAAGCCCAACACGTTAAACAATCCTGCGATATTTTGATCGACCAGGTCCACAATCGTGGAGGTTGGGGCTACGGTATGAATTCTGTGGAAGCGCTATCTATGGGGTTATGCTGTGTAACAGAACTGATTCCACAATACGTAGACTTCATTCCGGATCATCCGTTTGTAAATGTAACTGGAGACGTTCTTTATGAAACGTTGCTGGAATTAATTGAAAACCCGAATAAAATCATGGAATTTAAAAAACGAGGTAGAAAGTGGGTGGTGAAATACCATGACCTGCACAATACAACTGACGTACTGTACAACTATTACGAAAAAAGGGGAATCATTTGAATTATTCTCCTACTGTAGATATTGTTATTCCCTGTTATAATGTTACTCATATTGTTGAAAAATGTGTTAAGAGTATCATGGTTCAGGAATATGATAATACAGTAAAAATTTATTTAGTTAATGATGGTTCGACCGATAATACAGCTGAATTGCTTGAATCATTTTCCAATCAGTCGAATGTTACTGTTATTCACCATGAGCGGAATAAGGGATTAGCTTCTGCCCGAAACACAGGAATTAAAGCCGGGAACGGAGAAGTCATCTGTTTTTTAGACAGTGATATGGTTGTAAAGCAAAACTGGATAAAATCACACATTCAAATTCTTTCCGATAAAAATGTAGTTGGGGTGATTGGCGATTCCAAAATCCCCGAGGGCGAAACAGCAAACTTGTTGGATAAATATCTCTATGATAAAAGACGAGGCGCCCGCCAGTTTGGCGAAGGAAAGCCTATCAATTTCCAATATTTTTTGTTTCATAATACAGCTGTAAAGCGTTCTGTATTTGAAATCATTGACCTTTTTGATGAAAAAATTACTACTTATGGAGGAGAAGACACCGAGTTGGCAATACGCCTTTGGGAAGCATATCCTGAATCGTTGAGATATTCATCTGAAGCAATAAGTGAACACCATCATAAACGAAGTCTGGATGAATTTTGTTTGTCAATGTTTCATTATGGAAAATCCAATTTATCGTCGTTAATTGCTCAATATCCTCACTATTCAAATGAATTGGGAGGACAATGGATTAACTCTATAAAAGGATATGGTCTATTTAATCCACTCGTGCGCTGGGGGGTCCGAAAAATGCATCGTTTTTGTGGCTGTTTTTGGTCAGTTCGATATCTTGTTGTAGATGCAGTTATCCGGGGCGTGCGATCAGCTCTCGTCGGGAAATAACGATTACATAATAAAAAGCCCCGATACAAATAAATAATGTTGATAAATATTGAAATGTGCTTAAATTCACAGGATTTGAAGATATTTAAATCAAATATAAGTAAAAAAGAACATACCAAAAAAACGGGGGCGAGTTGCCTCCGCTTTCCAGATAACCAAACCAAGGAGGAACATCATGGCTGATGTAAGCTCAACTGTCAATAGTGTCGTCACGGGAATCGTAAGTCTTATTAAAGGCGTAATCGTATTATTCGTTTTTGCTAACATTCTATACGCAACAGGATTCGATCCTGTTGGCGGTATAGTTGATTTGGTAAATACGTTTCTTGACGGTGGACTCGCGGGTTTATTAGCATTGCTATTTCTCGTATCCTTGGTGGGATAATTAACAGGATGAAATACCAGGGCTCCTTTGTAAAATTGAGTCCTGTTTGATTCTGATAACCTCATCATAGGAGGAAATATGAATGCTTTTGACAAAGTAAATGAATGGATAGCCAAAATAACCGACCTGCTGAAAACGCTGGTGGTCCTCGGTATCGTCATAGGAATTTTATTTGACGATCCATTTGGCGTGATTAAAGGAATAGGCGATTTAATGAGACAATTTGGTGATGCAGGCCTTGCGGGTCTGTTAGCTCTGATTTTTCTCGTTGCTCTTTATCCTAAGAAGTAATCTTAAACCAATATCCGTTTTAATTGCTGCGCCCCGCTTGTCGGGGCGTAGTTTTTTATAGACTAATTGTTGAGTAAATTATGAAACCTGAATAATTTATCTATCCACGAATGACACGAATAAGCACTAATTATTGTTACAGATAAAAAAATATTTAGTGTTCCTTCAAGAAAATTTGTGCAATTAGTGTCTAATGAATAATCCAACATAAGAAAACAATAATTCATGGCAACCTCCTTATAATATTAACATTTTGTGAATTTTAGCGCAGTGTGCATTTTTCCGCGAATAATGCAGGTTAAGTAATAAACACATTTTTTATCCTTTTCGGGGAGTAAGTTATTTTTTAATATAAAAGCATAATACTGATAGGGTTTTTGATATATTTTTGAACGGAAATTTGACTGTTTTATTTTTCATATAGGAGGCATTAACTATCGTTCTTCGAATAAAAAGAAAAGCAACAGTTTCAATTGTTTGCATAATAATTGGGCTAAACCCACTTTTTGGCGCGTTTGAGCATTATCCCTCAAGCCCGACAGCTATTGCAACCGGCCATGTATTGGTAAATACTCAATTAAATCCTATTGGGATATTCAATGACCCCGCCAGCGTTATGCTGTTTGATAAAATCAACTTCGGGATAGCATGGGGAGAAAAGTTTGATTTGAAAGCATTAAGTCATCGCAGTGCAGTCGTGGCAGGAACATTTAATAATTGGAATTTATCTGCAGGAGCCAGTATGATTGGTGATAAGTTATATAGTGAAACTATTTGGGGGATTGTAGGAGGAAAACAAATCAAGGAAAGATTGATACTGGGCGTATCTATAATGGTATATGATCTAAAAATCAAGCAATATGGTCAAGATACCAGCGTGGGGATTAATCTTGGCTGGCGAGCCGGTTTAAATGAAAACATTAGCTGGTTTGGAAGTTTAAGAAATATCAATGCACCCACCATTGGCCAATCAAATGAATTATTACCGCAAGTTATTTCTTCAGGACTGTTGTATGATCCATCCGAAAAGCTCAATTTGATTGTCGAATGGGAACAAGAAACATTATATGAGAGCCGGATAAAATTTGGTGGCCAGTTTATGTTAATGCCGTGGTTCGGCGTATTTACGGGGCACGCATCATCGCCAGGCCAATTAACACTTGGATTTAATGTCGACTTTAAAAATATTAAAATTAATTATGCCTTTTCAACACACAGTTATTTGGATATTTCTCATTACATGGGCGTGGGGATTACCCTCCGCTGATACGATAAACTCAACAGAAGAAATCCTAAATCAACTCGGTTATGACTCTGAAGCAGTTATACCCGAGGAAGATATCATTTATTTAAATAGTTTATTAAATGAGGATCACACCGTAAAAAACGCCATTACAATTCTATCAAGCATTTCTATCCTCTCCGCTGAAGATCAGGAAATATTAAATCAGATACGTACATTAAAAGATTTGTATAAAAATAATCAAATTTCCACGTCACTTAAAAGGTTGATAATGAACATCAACATAATTAATAAACCGACAATCAATGCATTCATCAGAGAAAAAATTACCATAACAAACGGTATTCGACATGATTTGCGGTCTTCTGTTTCATTTCGTGATTATCAATTTCATTTACTATTTGAAAAAGATCCAGGTGAACAGAACATATTAGATCATGCTGTATTTAGTGTTCAGGGAAATACAAACTCGGTTCAATGGATTGTGGGCGATCATCAATTGGAAGGCGGTTATGGTTTAATAACTTGGAAAGCCACCTCGGCTTATAAAGGATTTGAAACAATAAATGTTTTAACCAGAAAAGGGAAAGGGTTGAAACCATATAGATCAAGCAATGAATACTGGAGCACTAAAGGCTTGGGGGTTCAATGGAATTCGTCTTTTGGAACAATGATGGTTTCTATTGGCAATACATTGCAAGATGGAAAAGTTGAAGATGGTAAAATCAATATTGATGAAACAGGATTGCATGTAACAGAAAATGATTTGGCGTATAAAAATAATTTGAAGGAGCAATCAGCTACCTTTTTATGGACCAATGATTATTTGGGCAATCATTTTGGTATAATCATGAACAATCAGCATGTTGTTGAGGGAAATGGTTCTACGGTATCTAAGGCAGCAGCATCTGTTTTTACAACGGGAAAATGGCAAAATTGGCAGTGGTTTGGTGAGAGCGCTATTCATCATAATCAGCGCATCTCCTATTTATCTGGGGTGATATTTCGATTGGATAGAATTAAATATTTAGTCACCATCCGTTCATACCCACATCATTTTAGAGCTTACCGTTCACAACCATTTTCAGAATGGAGCAGTTTTAATGATGGAGAAAGGGGTGTCTTTCAAAATATTCAGGTAAAAGTGAAAAAACATACTTTTGCATTATATAGCGATATCGCACAAAAAGTTGAAGAAGGTAATAATACTCCTTATCGTTTAATCAATCATGAAAATGGTCTTCGCTGGCAATGGTATAATTCAACACATCGATTTAAGATTCAGTTTAAACAAAATTCACAAACAATAAATGAAGTTAATTTTGAAAAAAATATATTTTCAACTGAAAAGAGGCGAACGACATCAAAATGGCAATATCAATACAACATTAATAAACAATTAAATATCCGATGGCAGATCAATACCGCTTCATTTAATAAAAACGAATCCAATGGTTACGGTTTAGAAACAAGAATATTATTCAAGGGAAATAATGTTGTGTCAACCGCCAGTTGGATTGTGGCAAAAGTGAATGATTATAGTGGTAGGGTTTATTTCTGGGGACTGAATCTTCCAGGAGAAATGAACAGTGTTGCTATTAGTCACAACGGTCAACAACTTGGCGCTAGAATTCAATTATTGAAACGAGACAATTATCGAATTTTTGCAAGGTATAGAATTAAGTGGCCTTCATTAAAATTTGAAGGAACTACAGTCAAAACCGGTGCGTTAGCTATCCAAATAAATCTATAGAGTACCATTGCAGAGGTTGGTTTTATAAGAATAACTTCCCGCATATGATTCGTATTAACATTATTCTAAATCGCTTGTTGATCCTTCTTTTTTGTTCATCGTGGATGAGTGCATCTATCACTGTGTACAATAGTGTAAATAACCAGGAAGCTGAATTAAAAATTTTGGATAGTAAGGCATCTTTTATTTCGGCAAAAAATCTATCCGAAATTCTAACATCCCGTCAGCCATATATAAATAATGACAGAAAAAAGATGGTGCTATATTTTTCTGATACACGTATAAAAATTTCCAGTAATACCAGTTATGTTTTAGTGGATGAAAAAGTATATCATATGCCGGTCTATGCGCGGGAAAAAGATGGTGATATATACTTGCCAACGGTACCATTTTTTAATATTCTAAAAAAAACAGTTTTACCGGGATTGTCTTATGACCCAAAAAAGAAGAGACTGGATATTAATGTTGTCGATTTTAATATAACCAATCTGGAAATTGATCAGAAATCAAATGGAACTATTTTAACGCTTTATACACAACAACGTTTTGATGAAGGTCATATCAGTTCCTTTGTTCATGACAACGGATGGTTTTATTTAACCATCCAGGGCGGACTTGTGGATACAACTCGAATTAAAAAGGTTGAGACCCGGGGTGTTGTGGCAAAAGTAACTGCTCATCAATTTACTGAATCTGCTCAATTAGCTTTTCGTTTAAGATCGGATATTATTGGGCATGAGGTTTTTCAAAGCCATGACCCCAAAACGATTGTAATAACATTACGTACTCCTTTTGATAAAAGAGCTGATCGCATCAGAGCATTAAGGAAAAGATGGCAATTGAACACGGTTGTTTTAGATGCGGGGCATGGTGGAAAAGATGGTGGCGCAGTTGGGAAAAAAGGGACTCGGGAAAAAGATATTGTATTGGATATAACCAAACGCTTGGGACTTCTTCTTGAAAAGAAAACCAATATTAATGTAGTGTATACCCGAGAAGAAGATGTTTTCATTCCTTTGTGGAAACGCACAAAAATAGCGAATGAAAATAATGGAAAAATGTTTGTCAGTATACATTGTAATAGCAATCCAAATCGTACGGCAAAAGGATTTGAAACGTACTTATTAAGTCCGGGAAAATCAGATGACGCCATCGAATTAGCACATCGCGAAAATGCAGTTATTAAAATGGAAGAACATAGTGGTCAAAAATATAAAGAATTAACAGGTGAAAATTTGATAATGGCTACCATGGCACAATCCATGTTTATGAAAGAAAGCGAAGATTTAGCTGCATTGATCCAAGAAGAATTAAGCAAAAGGTTGGACAGTCCAAACCGTGGCGTTAAACAAGCGGGATTCGTTGTATTGATTGGAGCGAGTATGCCCAATGTTCTCATTGAAACGGGTTTTCTCTCAAACCCCACTGAAGAAGCCCGCTTGAAACAGGCCGCTTATCGCCAAAAAATTGCAGAGGGAATTTTTTATGCAATTATAAAATTCCGAACTCTTCGAGAGAAATTATTGGTGGAAGGGTAATGTCAGATACAAGACCCATAGGTGTATTTGATTCTGGGCTGGGTGGTTTAACAGTTGTTAAAGCGTTACAGAAATTGCTCCCGAGTGAATCAATTGTTTATTTTGGTGATACAGCCCGGGTTCCTTATGGAAATAAGAGTAAAGAATTAATTATCGAATACTCTAATGAAATCACCAATTTCTTAATAAAAAACGATGCCAAATTAATAGTAGTGGCGTGTAATACGGCTTCCGCATTGGCTTTAGATACATTAAAGAAAAACGTCTCCGTCCCTGTTTTAGGTGTCATAAACCCCGGCGCGAGGGAGGCGACTAAAGCGACTCTAAATAAACATATCGGCATAATTGGAACAGTAGCGACTGTAAACTCCGGCGCTTATGAAAATGCAATATGTGATATTGATAAAAGTATTATCATAAGCGCACAAGCATGTCCATTATTTGTACCATTGGCAGAAGAAGGGTGGCTTGAAGGAGATGTAGTCGAAAAAATAGCCGCGCACTATTTGACTCCATTCAATGAAAAAGAAATTGATACATTGATTCTTGGATGCACTCATTATCCATTGTTAAAAAACGTCATTACTAATCAAGTGGATGAAAAAACGATTTTAATCGATTCGGCAGAAGCAGTTGCAAGAGAAGTACACGTACAGCTTTCAATCTTTGATTTATTAAACAACAGTGGCCAAAAAGGATTGTTAACATGTTACGTAACGGACATTCCTATGCGCTTTGAAACGGTTGGTAAACGTTTTTTGGGCTCATCTTTAGACAACGTCCAAACCGTTCATGAAGTCTGATTTTCAGCAAATCCTGAAAGAATTATATAAGTTGCAACGCCTTGGAATTAAAACAGGGCTTAAACATACCGAAAGACTTTTAGACGCATGTGGCAACCCCCACAAAAAATTAAAGTTTATCCATGTAGCAGGGACAAATGGAAAGGGGTCTACTTGCGCGATGATTTTTTCTATTTTGCGGGAAGCCGGATTGAACATAGGCTTATATACTTCACCGCATTTAATTCGTTTCAATGAACGCATTCGGGTAAACGGTATTCCGATTGCTGATGCAGCCATTGTGGAGTTTATTGAATTGTTTTACGATGATGTTAAAACGATTGAAAGCACGTTTTTTGAAACAACAACAGCCATGGCATTTTGGTATTTTAGTAAACAAAAAGTTGATTATGCCATCATTGAAACAGGTCTGGGCGGACGTCTGGACTCTACAAATGTAATCAATCCTGAAATTTCAGTTATCACAAAAGTTAGTGTAGATCATCGAGAAATATTAGGCAATAATATTAAAAAAATTGCTCAGGAAAAAGCTGGAATTATTAAAAAGGGTATCCCAGTGATAAGCTGTATTCAAACGGGTTCCGTTCAATCCGTTTTTGAAGAAAAAGCAAGGTCCGTTGGGTCAGATATCCAATTTATTACAGAACCAGATCACAGCGATGTTTCATTAGATGGAACAACATTTATATGGGATGATACCATATATACAACATCATTAATAGGTCATCATCAGGCTGTTAATGCTTCTTTAGTGGTTGCCGTTGTCCGCGCGTTGAACCATCCTATAACTGAAAGTCTAGTAATCAGGGGTTTGAAAAAGACATTCTGGCCGGGTCGTTTTCACGTTTTATCTTCAATCAATCCCATTATCTATGATGTGGCGCATAATGCGGATAGTATCAAATGTACACTGAATACAATAAGCTCTATGTTTAACACAAAACCATTTGGTTTATTTGCGTTGAAAGAAGGTAAAGAATTAAGTTTAATTGCAAAATCAATAAAAGGACATTTTGAAACTCTTTGGACTTTTGATGATGAAAATGGTCTCCTAATACGAGCTGTCGATTTAAGTAACTTCTTAAAAGAATATAATATTCATGCTCAACCAATCAGTCAATTGAGTGAATTTGTCTCTTCGGTCAGTATGGATAAACCGGGATTGATTTTTGGCTCGCATTATATCGCAAAGCAAGTATTTAAGCATTTTCAATTTTCCTTTGACACGGGGCTCATTTAGAGTAATTTCACTCTTTCTATGCGCCTGCTTCCGCAGGAATATATTTCACAAAGAAAATTACATTAAACAATATACTATCATAATTCAATTGGAGTTATTTATATATGGATGTTAATCAACTACAATCTCTAAATATAAAAGAACTGGCAAAAATGGCCCAAGATTTAAATATCCAAGGTTCTTCCGGTGTGAATAAGCAGGGATTGATCGTTAAAGTTCTTGAAGCACAAAATGAGAAAGAAGGCGTATTGCATGCCCGAGGTGTTCTTGAAGTATTAAGCGAGGGCTATGGTTTTTTGCGGAGTCCTAGTTTTAATTATTTACCGGGGCAAGATGATATCTACGTAAGCCCATCGCAGATTAAGCGTTTCGGTTTGAAAACCGGCCATTCTATCTATGGTCAAATACGCAAACCGAAAGCTAAAGAACGATTTTATGCACTGTTAAAACTGGAAACAGTAAATGATGAATCACCTGACCAAGTAAAAAAAGGAATTTTGTTTGATAATTTGACCCCTAAATATCCTGATGAAAAGTTTAATCTCGAAACTGATCCAAAAGATTTATCAATGCGTATTATGGATTTGATTTCACCTATTGGAAAAGGACAGCGCGGACTGATTGTCGCTCAGCCGAAGACAGGAAAAACAATTCTGCTGCAAAAGATTGCAAATGCTTTGTTGAAAAATCATCCTGATGTCAAATTAATAATTTTATTAATTGATGAACGCCCGGAAGAAGTAACAGATATGAAACAGAAGGTAGAGGCTGAAGTGGTGAGTTCAACGTTTGATGAACCTCCGGAACGTCATGTGGCCGTTGCAGATATGGTTTTGCAGAAAGCCAAGCGCATGGTGGAATACGGTCATGATGTTGTAATTTTACTTGACAGTCTTACGCGCCTTGGACGTGCTCATAATGCGGTTATTCCTCACAGTGGTAAAATTTTATCAGGAGGTGTGGATTCAAATGCGTTGAAAAAACCCAAGCAATTTTTTGGCGCAGCAAGAAACACTGTGGAAAGCAGTAGTCTAACTATTATTGCCACAGCCTTGATTGATACAGGAAGCCGAATGGATGAAGTGATTTTTGAAGAATTTAAAGGAACGGGTAATATGGAACTTGTTTTAGATCGTCGTTTAAGTGACCGTCGAATTTATCCTTCGTTTGATATAATACGTTCTGGAACAAGAAAAGAAGAATTGCTCTTAGATAAAAAAACACTTGGAAGAATGTGGATATTAAGGAAACTTCTAAATGAAATGAACGTTATTGAGGCGATGGAATTTATGCATACGAGAATGAAGCGGACTAAGAGCAATGAAGAATTTATGGAAACAATGAGTCAATAAATGTAACTTACCTTTAAAGGTATAGTCCTTTTATTATAACTAGCTAAAGAGGTGTAAATATGGAATATAGTAACAGTGAGGTGCGCACGGTTACTGTTCGCGTGTTAACGGATAAACCGGTCAGGAAGACCCCATACCAGGTTAAGGGTGTTTTTATGCGCCAATATCCTGATTTGGAAGTGATATCTATGATGGATGGAACATACCGAGATCAGTTTCTCTATCCCCGGGTACAAGTAAAAATCTTGAATGAACAAATATATATTATTGGAATTCATGAAGGTGTAGATCCTGTTATTGAGATGGCTGACAGGCTCGATATATTGGATTTTGGCAATATTACATTTCAGGTTTTTGATACAGAAGTGAGCTCCAATGCAGATCATTTCAGACAGGTGGACAGGTTGGTCAGGTATCGTTTTCTAACTCCCTGGGTGGCATTAAACCAAACAACAGGTAGTCGCTATCGATTCTTGAATAATACAGAACGGTTATCCTTCTTGAATCGTCTTTTGGGTCAAAACATTGTGTTTTTAGCCCGGGAGATGGGCGTTGAGCTCAACGATAAAATCTTTACAAAAGTGAACTTGACATCTTTGTTCCCTAAACCGGTTGATGAACGTTTTTGGGGTGCATTTTCAGGTGAATTTCGGACGAACTTCCTTCTCCCGAATTATATGGGAATCGGAAATGGAATCACTCGCGGTTATGGTGCGTTATATGGTATGTTTAATCCAAAATCATTTCAATTCAACCTGGAAGAGTTGGATGAGAAAATGGAGGAAAAAGATACCAAAGAAAAAATGGCTTATGCAGAATCAGAGCTTGAAGGTGTTTCTATGAAAGATGTTCCGAAACCAAGACGGAATAGACTCAAAAAAGAAACGACAGAAAAAAAGTTGGACAAAAAATCAGAAAAAAAGACAGAAAAAAAGACAGAAAAAAAACCTAAAAAACTTCCTGTTAAGAAAAGCAGTAAAAAAGTATTGACGGAAGAATTTGACATAGAAGAGGATGATTCATTTTCTAAAATAATTGTGTCGGAGGATATCGCCCCTGAGGATTCAAAATTCAACAGTCCGGAATTTCATAAAAAACAACATAATTTATAAATGACATCCCATCCCGTTAAGTTTGCAAACCGTGTCGCACGGGTAAAGCCTTCGTTTACCCTGGAAATGGCTTCCCGGGCTGCGGAAATGCGCTCTCAGGGTATTGATGTTATCAATTTCAGCGTTGGCGAACCTGATTTCAATACACCTGAACATATCATTGCTGCTGGGAAAACAGCTATGGATGAAGGGTATACAAAATATACAGCAGGCGCCGGTATGATAGAACTCCGGCAAGCCATTTGTGATAAACTGAAACGTGAAAACGGGGTGGATTACACACCAGTTGAAATACTGGTTTCTAATGGCGAAAAGCAAAGTTTGTATAATGCATGCCAAGTTCTATTTGATAAAGGGGATGAAGTTGTGGTTTTTGCACCTTATTGGGTATCATTTCCGGAATTTGTACGATTGGCAGATGCTGAACCTATTATTGTTGGCACGCTGCCCCATAAACAGTTTGAAGCGGATTTTGATGATTTGGAAAAGAAAGTCACCGAGAATGTTAAAGGTGTCATTGTTAATTCCCCCTCTAATCCAACAGGGGGAGTGTGGAGCTCCGAAGCATTAATCAGGTTGTTGAATCTTGCAGCAAAACGTAATTGGACGGTGATATCAGATGAATGTTATGAACGCCTGGTTTTTGATGGAGAATTTATCAGCGCTGAAAAATTGAATCGTGATTATAACATTGGTGCAAGAGTGGTTACGTGTATGAGTCTTTCGAAAACATATGCCATGACAGGTTGGCGGATTGGCTATGCGGCGGGAGATGAGGCGATCATTAAAGCCATGAGCAAGATTCAGGGACAAACAACGTCCTGCGCTAATTCCATAGGTCAACGGGCTGCCATTGTAGCCTTATCCGGAGATCAACAGCCTGTAGAAGAAATGAGGATAAAATTTAGAAAACGCCGTGATTTGATGGTCAGTCTGTTGAATGAAATTCCTAATGTAACGTGTGTGATGCCAGGGGGAGCATTCTATGCCTTCCCGGATTTATCTCATTATATAGGAAAAAAGGCCAACGGGAAAATAATTCAGGATTCTTTCGATCTGAGTGAATATATATTAAATTTGGAGTCTGTAGTAACCGTGCCTGGGGATGGTTTTGGTGCGCCGGGGCATATAAGATTTTCGTGCGCCACCGATAGGGATACAATCCGAAGAGGAATTTCCAAAGTGGCGAATGCATTAAAACAATTGGATTAAAGGAGTTTTATTATGAAACAGGGAATCCATCCCGAAAATAAACTTGGCAGGGTAACGTGCGCCTGTGGTCATTCATTTGAAGTGTATAGCACTTTGGGCGACCAGCGTATTGATATCTGTTCTGTTTGCCATCCTTTCTTTTCAGGAAAGCAGAAATTGGTAGACACTGCCGGACGTATAGAAAAGTTTAAAGCGAAATACGCTAAATTAGCCCGGTAACCAACCATAAAATATCGTGGCTCCATGGACAGGTATATCTGGATGGAGCCATTTTTTTGCCTATGAAACACTTATTATTAACCTTAATGAAACCTTCCATTCTTGTTGGCGGTCAGGCCGTCATAGAAGGAGTTATGATGCGTGTGCCTGGTGCGTATGCGACTGCCGTGCGCGATCCTGAAGGAAATGTACACGTGGATAAACATGTTTTCACATCGCGAGTGGAAACATCCGCTTTTTGGAAAAGACCTATACTCCGCGGGATAATGGCCTTATTTGAATCCATGAAAATGGGTATGTCCACGTTACAATGGTCTGTGGATATTGCCATGCCGGAAGAAGCAGAAAAAAAACCTGGAAAACTGGCAAATATTTTTTCAATGTTATTCGCCATTGGTCTAGCTGTAAGTATGTTTGTTGTCGCTCCCCTGTGGATGACAACTTGGCTGATGGATATAGAACGGGAAGCATTCTTTTTTAACTTGATTTCAGGATGTTTCCGCATTTCGTTTTTCATACTGTATTTATTGGCCATTTCCATGATGAAAGATGTCAAACGTCTTTTCTGTTACCATGGAGCAGAACACCGCGTTGTGTTTAATTTTGAGTCAGGAAAAACTGTTAATATAGAAAATGCCCAATCATTTCCGACCCATCATCCCCGTTGCGGAACCAGTTTTTTATTCATCGTCTTGTTGTCAGCGATTCTTGTTTTTGCCCTGATTGATACCATAATAATAGCCATATTTGGTGAAATAACCATTTTGTATCGTATTGCATTTCATCTACCCTTAATGCCTTTGGTTGCAGGAATATCCTATGAAATTATTAAAATCACAGCCCGGAAAGATAAAAATCTGTTCTTTCGTGCATTGCGGGCTCCCGGCCTGTGGCTGCAAAGGATTACCACGCAACCGCCGGACGATGAAATGGTTGATGTCGCTATAACCGCTTTAAAAAATGCCTTTGGTGATAAGTATAATGAGATGGCGGGAAAAAAATACACGGCAGAGGCTATCTGATGAAAAATAAAATTGAAATAATCATAGCTCGATATGATGAATTGAGTCAGTTATTAACTGAACCTGCGGTGATGAATAATCAAAACAAGTTAAAAGAAACAGCCCGGGAACACAGCCAATTAACCGTCATAGTGGAAAAAGGAAGGGAATATTTATCTGTATGTCAACAAATTGCAGACGATGAAGAAATACTATCGGGGGACGATGCTGATCTGAAAGAAATTGCACAGGAAGAACTGGCTGATTTGAAAGAACAAAAGAACACATTGGAAGCTGAACTTAAGGTCATATTGCTGCCGAAAGATCCGAATGATGATAAAAATACTATTGTAGAAATTCGCGCCGGAACAGGCGGGGAAGAAGCAGCGTTATTTGCAGCAGACTTGTATCGCATGTATATCCATTACGCAGAACGAAACAATTGGATGAGCGAAGTGATGAATGTAAATGAAACAGGCATAGGCGGTTATAAGGAAATCATTTTTTCCATGACAGGTAAAGGGGCTTTTGGATTAATGAAATATGAAAGTGGCGTGCACCGTGTTCAGCGTGTTCCGAAAACCGAAACAGGGGGACGTGTCCATACATCGGCTGCGACAGTAGCTGTGTTACCTGAAGCCGAAGAAGCAGAAGTAGATATCAATGAAAATGACTTAAAAATTGATACGTTCCGCGCCAGCGGCGCAGGAGGTCAGCATGTGAATAAAACGGAATCTGCCATACGCATCACCCATATCCCTTCTGGCCTGGTGGTATCATGCCAGGATGAAAAATCTCAGCATCAAAACCGCTTACTGGCCATGAAAGTACTACGCTCAAGATTATTGGCGCAAGAACAAGAACGGTTGGCTCAGGAACGAGCCGATGTACGAAAATCTATGGTATCAACGGGAGACCGGTCTGCGAAAATCCGTACATATAATTTTCCTCAAGGACGCATTACAGATCATCGCATTAATTACACAGCATATAATTTGGAAGATGTAATGAATGGAAATATTGTGGAATTGATTGAACAATTAAAACTTGCGGAACAGCAGGAGCTACTGGCTGGGGACTGATGGTCCCGGTTCCAAAAGACAATCAAAGCAACAGCTGGCTGGATTGGTCAGCGCAACAACTTTCATTTATTATAGATGATCCGAGACAAGAAGCCAAATGGCTTCTATCAGCGCTGCTCAATTGCACACTTTCAGAACTTCAGTTAAATTATTCAGAAATATCAACGGATGCAGCTACAACATTTAAACAATGGATTAAAAGACGATCTGCCGGGGAGCCTGCACAATATATTGCCGGCTGGACAGAATTTTACGCAAGACGGTTTAATCTAACCAAAGATGTATTGATCCCCAGACAGGAAACAGAACGTTTGGTAGATGTGGCCATTTATACATTTCAGGAATGGGAAAATCCACGATTGGTAGATATTGGTACCGGGGCCGGATGCATTGCCATATCCGTTGCAGCAGAATTGCCTCATGCGGATGTAGAAGGACAGGATATTTCATTAACATCCCTGGCTGTTGCTGAAGAAAATGCTGAATTGAATAAACTATCCAATGTAACGTTCATGCAATCTAACTTTTTGAATAATTATCCTCCGCAACCGATCTACAATGGATTGCTTATGAATCCACCATATATTCCTAAAGATGAAATGGATTCTCTTATGATAGAAGTTCGAGATCATGAACCTTTGCAGGCGCTTACAGACTATAGCGACGGTCTCACATTTTATAGGCATTTAGCAGAATATGCCAAGAAATGGGTTTTTCCCGGAGGCTGGCTAATCCTGGAAGTGGGATTGGGAGATCACCCTCAAAAAGCTGCTGATTATTTTCGGACAAACAATTTTAATCAATTAGAACTTATTGCTGATTTTAATGGAGATGACAGAGTATTAAAGGTACAGGTACAATGAAATCGTTCTGGCACCATATCAAGTTATTACGTCCGTTGAATCTTTTAACCGGCGCTTTTGCTATGGTGGTTAGCGCCGGCATCATGAACCGTTTCTTTGAAACAAAAACACTGTTAATAACCATTTGTGTTGTTGTGTGTTACAATGCTGCTGCCAATGCCTACAACGATGTCATGGATTATAAAACGGATGGTGTAAATCGACCCAAAAGACCTTTGGTTACAGGGCACGTAAAAATTAAAACGGCCATGTCCCTGGCAGTAATTCTTTTTGTAGTTGGCAGTGTATTCGCTTTTGGGTTGCCAATTATAGCTCGCGTCATTGCTATCGGAATTTCCATGCCCATCATGATTATTTATAGCAAAATACTGAAAGGAACACCGTTAATAGGAAATGCAACTGTGGCTTTGATTTTGGGTTTGGCATTTATTTTTGCCGGGGCTGCATTTAATCATATGGAACCAATGATTCTTCCTGCCTTGCTGGCGTTTGGTCTTACCTTTGTCCGGGAACTGGTTAAAGATATGGCGGACATTGAAGGAGATACAAAAGCAGGATTGAACACATTTCCGGTAAAATTTGGAATGCATAAATCAGGTTATATTGCCATCACAGCTGCATTCATCGTAGGGCTGGGTTCGCTGGTGCCATTTTTAAACGGATATTATGGACTTCCATATTTGATTATTCTTGTTTTAGGTGTGGAAATACCACTGGGAATGATCGTATTTTCATTTCTGAAATCGCCTGAAATTGAACAGGCAAAACGCTATTCCGAGGTACTAAAATTCAGTACAATTGCAGGATTAATGGCCTTTTTTATAGATAATTATGTCAACTGAATTCGTTCATTTACACAACCATTCAGACTACAGTCTGTTAGACGGCGCTCAAACCGTTCAGACGTTGGTGAACACCATTGATGATCTGGGAATGGATTCTGTAGCACTCACGGAACACGGTAATATGTTCAGCGTGATACCTTATTATAAATCGGCGAAAAAGAAGGGCGTTAAACCCATTATCGGTTGTGAGGTCTACGTGGCTCATGGGAGCCGTTTTGATAAGAAGCCCCGGGCTGAAGGGGGTTGGGGAAACAATCATCTCATTCTTCTCGCTCAAAATTATACCGGTTACCGTAATCTGATGAAGCTGGTGACATTTGGGTATTTAGAAGGATTTTATTATCGTCCGCGGATTGATAAAGAATTGCTTAAAGAGTACAGCGAAGGGTTAATATGTTCTTCCGGATGCTTAAAAGGAGAAGTGCCTGAGAAACTGATAAAAGGAGACTGGGAAGGCGCCAAGGCTGCTGCTTTGGAATATGCGGAAATGTTTCCCGGAAGATACTATTTAGAAATTCAAAACCATGGTATTGATGCTGAACTACGAAATATAGAACTCATAACCAAATTGGCGAAAGAACTGGACTTGCCGCTTGTGGCGACCAATGATGCCCACTACGCTAAACACGATCACTGGGAAGCGCATGATATCCATATTTGCCTGGGGACCGGTAAAGAGAGGGATGATCCGAACCGATTGCGCTATGCAACGCCTGAATTTTATTTTAAATCGCAGGATGACATGTATACGCTGTTCAAGGATTATCCCGAAGCGCTGGCAAATACGCGCCAAATAGCAGACAGTATAGATCTGGAATTACCCATGGGGAAATATCATTTACCCAATTTTCCAATTCCTGAAAATGCTTCATCTCGAAATCCGGATGAATATCTCCAGCATTTATGTGAAGATGGAGTACGCACTATCTACGGAGACATTACTCCTGAACTCCAGGAGAGGTTAAACCACGAGCTGGATGTAATCAAGAAAATGGGCTTTGCCGGTTATTTTCTTATTACCAGGGATTTTGTAAAGTATGCAAAAGACAATAGCATTCCTGTGGGTCCCGGACGCGGTTCTGCAGCGGGCAGTTTGGTTTCTTATGCTCTTAATATCACAACCATTGATCCTTTAAAACACGAACTGCTTTTTGAGCGGTTTTTAAATCCGGAACGTATCAGCTTGCCGGATATTGATATTGATTTCTGTATCGAACGCCGGGGAGAAGTCATTGATTATATTAAAAAACAATACGGTGAAAATTCTGTTACCCAAATTATTACATTTGGTAAAATGAAAGCCCGTCAAGCCATCCGGGATGTGGGCCGTGTCCTCGGATTTTCCTTTGGTGAAGTGGATAAAATTGCGAAAATGATTCCCGTTGGACCCTTTGTAACATTGAAACAAGCCTTGAGCCAAAGCCCTGGTCTGCGTGAAGCTGCCGATGGCCAATTTAAAGAGCTCATTGAGCACGCTTTTACCCTGGAAGGGATGAACCGTCATGCGTCTACACATGCCGCCGGGGTGGTAATAACCCCAGGAGATTTGACCGATTACACACCTCTTTTTAAAACCAACACCGGCGATATAACATCCCAGTATGATATGAAAGGTCTGGAAGATCTGGGGCTATTGAAAATGGACTTCCTAGGCCTTCGCACCTTGACGGTGATTGACCATACGCTGAAGTTATTGAAGGAACGAAGTGAAAAAATTGACATTGAAAAAATCAATATGGAAGATGCTAATGTTTACAAATTATTTGCCAAAGGAATGACCGTCGGTGTGTTCCAGTTTGAATCTTCCGGTATGCGTGAATTTTTGAAAAAGTTGAAACCAACTCAGATTGAAGACTTGATTGCCATGAATGCCCTTTACCGTCCGGGGCCCATGGAAAATATTGATGATTTTATCAAACGGAAACACGGAATAAAGAAGATCACCTATCTTCATCCTGCAATGGAACATATCCTGGAAGAAACATACGGAATTATTGTCTACCAGGAACAGGTTATGCAGATCGCTCATGAAATTGCCGGCTTTTCACTGGAGGAAGCAGATATTATGCGCCGGGCCATGGGAAAGAAAAATCGTGAACTTATGGAGGAATTAAAATTAAAATTTATTGATGGCGCTGTGACAAATAACATCGGCCGTAAAGCAGCCGAAAAGATTTATGCTCTTATTGAAAAATTTGCTGAATATGGTTTTAACAAAAGTCATTCCACAGCGTATGCATATGTGGCCTACCAAACTGCATGGCTAAAAACTCATCATACCGCTGAATTCATGTCCGCGAACCTCACCAGTGAAATGTCCAATATCGATCGTGTGGTGATTCTGATTAATGAATGCCGGAAGCTGAAAATTACAGTGGATGCGCCAGACGTAAATGTATCTGACATCCATTTTAAGCCGGTGAATGACAAAACAATTTCATATGGTTTGAATGCCATCAAGAATGTAGGAACCAAATCTTTGGAACATATTTTGGCTACTAGAGACAAAGATGAAACGTTTGAATCATTATTCGATTTTACTTCCAACGTTGATCTGCGGGCTGTAAATCGTAAGGTATTGGAAAGCCTGATTATGTCCGGCGCTATGGACAGCATGAATGGTACGAGAGCAGAAAAATATGCATCAATAGATATTGCACTTAAATATGGACAGCAGATCCAGGAAAACCGTCTAAGGAATCAAGTGGATTTATTTGGTTCAGCCACCAATGGACGTCATGCGATGGTGCCTGAATTACTCACGGCTGAAGATTGGACAGATACTGTATCCTTGCAAAATGAAAAAGAAGTTTTAGGCCTTTATTTAAGCGGCCATCCTTTGCTGAAATTCGCTGAAGATCTGGAGGAATTCAGTAATTTTGATTTTAGTGAGAATGTGGGAGAAATAAAATTAGATAATGTACGTTTGGGAGGCAGTATTCAAGATTTTAAATTGCACTTCGACCGTAAGAATAATCAAATGGCATTTTTTAAACTGGAATGCCTTGGGGGACAAGCAGAAGTGTTGGTTTTCAGCAGCGTTTTTGAAAAGTACAAAGATTTGTTGGATCAGGATGAAATTGTTTTTATCAGCGGAAAGCCCACGGATACATCTGATTTCAGTGATTTAAAAATCATTGCAGATGAAATTGTCGCATTGGATAAAGCACGTGATTACTTTTCAAAACATGTGAATATCCGCATTGAACCTGATAAAATGAACCCAGAGGATGTGGATGCATTATTTTCTTTAATACAACAACATCATGGCAACTGTGGATTAATGTTTCATGTAGGGGCTAAAGAAGGAAAAGGCCAAAAGATTTTATCACATAACGTGAGGATTTCCTCCAGCCGTGAGTTTATTAAAAAACTTCGAGAAGTTTATGGTAAAGAAAATATCTGGGTGTCTAATTGATCGCCGTTCTACAGCGCGTTACTTCCGGCGCTGTCATTGTTGATAATCAAACTATTGGACACATAAATTCTGGCCTTGTCGTACTACTGGGTGTTATGAATGATGATGACGAATGGGACAGTGAATTTCTTGCCGATAAAATTTCCGGGCTTCGTATTTTTAATGATGAAAATGATAAAATGAACTTATCTATTAACGATATCAATGGATCGGCATTGGTGGTAAGCCAGTTCACTCTATGTGCGGATACCCGTAAAGGGCGTCGGCCAAGTTTTATTAATGCTGCCCCACCTGAAAAAGGGAAGGCCCTCTACGAAAATTTTATGAAGCGGTTGGAATCAAAAGGCATTCCTATTCAATCAGGTGAATTTGGAGCCATGATGAAGGTGAAGATTGATAACGACGGGCCGGTAACCATTGTTTTGGATAGCAAAGAATAAAGTGAGAACCTAATTTCGAGTTTGTTTAAAAAAATAAATAGATTTTAGGATACATTTTCAGTGTCAATAATAATTATTGGTGAATAAAGATATTTTCAATAAAGAATTTTGGAGGTCTCCTGACCTCCAAATCAAAGTCAGGAAACTTTGATAATCTCAATTTTGAAAATATCAATTAAGGAATTTGGGCTGAATCCAACGAATAGAGAGTTGTAATTTCCAGCATATTATAGGTATGGTAAAATATGAAACGTAAAATCAGAATTCTCATGGCCAAACCAGGCCTGGATGGGCACGACCGAGGGATTAAAGTGTTGGCATCGGCCTATCGCGATGCCGGGATGGAAGTCATATACCTTGGACTTCGACAAACACCTGAAATGATTGTTTCTGCCTCTTTACAGGAAGATGTGGATGTCATTGCCTTGTCCAGCCTCAACAATGCCCATATGACCATCTTTACCAGAGTCATGGAACTAATGAACGAAAAAGGCTTGGACGATGTCCTCCTCACCGGCGGCGGGATTATTCCTAAAAAAGATATGGAGGCGCTGGGTGAAATTGGTGTAGGTAAATTGTTTGGACCCGGAACACCCGTTCAGGAAACCATCGATTATATTACAGACTGGGTACAATCCAACCGTCGCTGATCCATGGACCTGAACAGTCGCACGGCCCTGGAACTCCATTTTGCCGAACAATTTGACACGGTGTTATTTCCAGTTCTGGCCAATCATTATTTAATTAGCGGTGACCTGGTAAGAACAATAAAAGTATGTAAAATAGGATTGGAATACCATCCGGAAAATGCCGATGGTTTATACATATTGGGGAGAGCTCAACAGGCTTTGAGAGATTATGTCAATGCTGAAAAATCACTGAAATCAGCATTCAAAAACGGCACGGTTCATCTTCAGGCTGCTCTGGCGTTGGTTGATGTTCAAATTGAGTTAAACCGGGCGGAAGCATCCGTCTTAAAAACATGGGAACTGATTTCAAAATGGGATCCGGGAAACGAAAAAGCCTCATCTCAAATAGCTAGAACCACCACACAAAAAACAGATACAAAACCAAAAAAGAAAAGTGTTTATTCCATTGCGCTCAAAAGAGAAATAGATAATATAGATATCAGTCCCCGCCTAGCCACATTTACAATGGTTGCTGTATTGCGAAATCAAGGGTTGCATATTCAGGCGCTACAGGTGCTGGGCATGTTAGAAGAAAAAGGAGATGATAAACAACGTATAGCAGCAGAACGAAAAAGCATTCAGGAATCAATGGAAATATAGATGAGCGAAAATAATTATTTTAAAAGACAAGATCGGTTGAAGCAACAATTGGGCAAACTAAAGTTGGATGGAATATTGCTGACCAATCTCACCAACATTCGTTACGTATGCGGTTTCACGGGATCAACAGCCTCGTGCCTGATAACAAACGAAGGGTCCTTTTTTATTTCAGATGGACGCTATGATGTGCAGGCGAATGAACAGGTTAAAGGTATGGATTGCTTTATAGATTTCGGAACGCATTTTTCAATAATAGAAAAGAATAATTTGATCAAAAACGGAATGAAACTGGGCTTTGAAGCTGACCATGTCAGTGTCGCCCAGCATAAAGAAATGACCAAGATTTTCCCAGATGTAAAATGGAAATTAACATCTATGCTTTTGGAGAACCTCCAGGCAGTGAAAGACCAGTCAGAATTGGATGCCATTCGCACTGCTGTTGAAATAACGGATGCTATTTATAATGAAATTCTACCGATGCTTAAACCCGGGATAACGGAAAAGGAAATTGCAAATCATTTAGTAATGCGCTATCGCCAGGAAAGTGATGGAGAAGCGTATGAACCCATCGTCGCCGGAGGTCCAAATGGGGCTTTGCCACATGTTGTTCCCAGCGACCGTCCTTTTAAAAAAGGCGATTTTATCGTCATCGATGCTGCTGCAAAAATAGCCGGTTATCATGCGGATATGACACGAACCCCTTTACTCGGTAAGGCAACGGAAAAACACAAGGAAATATACGCTGCAGTGCTAGGGGCACAACTTGCCGGGTGTAAAGCAGCAAAGGCTGGTGTGTCTTGTAAAGATATGGATAGCGTGACCCGGGACTTCATCACTAAAAAAGGTTATGGAAAATATTACAACCACGGTACAGGTCACGGCCTGGGGCTCGAAATTCACACGGAACCGCGCTTAAGCCAATTGAGCAATCAGGTTTTGCAGGTGAACAATGTGGTCACCATTGAACCGGGGATTTATATTGCCGGTTGGGGCGGGGTGCGCATTGAAGATGATATCATTATTCAGAAAGACGGTTGCGAAATCCTGAATAAAACAACCAAAGAACTGGTTGTTTTAAACTAATCTATTTTGATTAAAAAATATATTTTCAAATCACGAGTTGTACAATGCAGCCCAGCCACCGTGGGAATCATAGTCATACGGATCTTCGCCGTAATCAGGAGTCTCTTCATACTCTACGTCTCCCAAATTTCTTGGGCCAAAAGCGGAAGACAACTCATTATTTGAATTTAAGGGCCAGGTTTGGCCTTTAATTGAAATAGTTCCAGCTAAAAAAAAGCTTATTAAAAATATGTAGTAGTTAGTCGTTTTCATCGTAATCCCTCACTTTTAATAAATTGTAATTGTTTTCGGGTTTTATTATATATTACTGTATTATCTAAAGTTTTCAGAACAAACGCTTCATCCTCTATATATTCATCATTTTGAATAACATCTCCGGTTGAAAAGTTTAGAGTGTGAACCCGAAGCTTCCCATTACCACGAGTTTGTAAAATGAGCTGATTATCCTGAATAAAAGACTGATAATATTCAGAACTACCGTCAAGGTCCGGTTTATAAAGCCATAAAGTTTTGCCGCTTCCACGGTCAACAAGTTGGTAGGATTGATACAGGTCTAAAAGAAGCTTACCATTGCCTACATCATATACTCCTTTGGTGTGGCCGGAAAGTCGATCACTCGTTTCCCATTTTACATTCCCCTGCATATCTACCTCAATTATAGTAAAATTCATATTTTTATTATATTTTAGATATCTTAGAACAAGGGCAATATGTTGTTTATCAGGAGATATGGAAGTATGATCGCTTGTTGTATGCACATATAAATGCAAGGATTCTCCGGAAGGGCTAAAAAGTTCTGTGTCTGTTAAAATTGTTTGTGTAGGTATATCATATATGATATACCGTACCGGATATTTTGTTATATTCCAGGTGTTGGGTATTGGTTTGGTCGGTTTTTTTCTTAGATTAATTTTTCCTTCCCGTTTCATTTTTCTTAGAAGATTTAGAGCTTCCTCATTCCGGGTAGTTTCAAAATATTCAAGTAAATAAACAACACGCCTGGCATCGATAAACCTTGCACGATAGAATGAATACCGATCAGGTAAAGTTGTTTCTAATTCAGTCCCCGTTTCTAGATCATAAATATGAATTAAATTATCTTCACTTCCACTACTTGATGTAATACCATATTTCCCTCCGGGACCCATTGTAATTAGCCGGTTAAGATTCGGAATTTCCCACAATTGGTTACCATTTTGGTCAAAACAAATATTATTATACATATGATATCCAGACCTGTAGCTTACTATCACTTTATCCGATTCCGGCGCTAATTCAACCTCGCTGATAAATTTTAACTCTTTCTTCCAAAGCAAGGATCCGTCCAAATCATATAGAGATACTTTGGAAATTTGGTTTTTATTTTTTGGGTCCGGACGACCAATGATGGCTAAATAATTCTCATTGGTTTTAATTCTCCCCCACATAGGTTGATCACTTTCAATTGTCCGTTCTGCTATTTGTTTACCCTTGGGTATCAATTCCAGCAATGGTTTTTGTGCTGAAAGCTGGTGGCTATTCAAAGCGATGAAGACGCCAATCCATCCCAATAAAAGAGTCTGTTTAGTCATGATATACCTCTATATTTAATTTAAGCTTATTAATCATAATACTACTATTAAAGGTTAAGATTTTTTACTTTATCATTTGCAATAAGAGATTACATTAAATAATAAAATAGTTAAAATATAGATAAAACGTAATTATTTTTTGCTCATGATTTCATGTTTTATTTTGCTGAAAAGGAAAACCTCCATGTATCCACAAAATACTATTCTCTCACTAATATAAAAATGTCAGTAATTTTACCATTGGTTTCTAAACAATAAACAATCCAAGTTAAGCTTACTTTGATTAAAGATATATATTCTGATCCGGAACTGTACGACACAGCCCACTGGTGGAAAACCAATGATATTGAATTCATTGCTGATTCAGCAGATACATACGGCAGTCCTGTGCTGGAAATGGCAGCTGGAACAGGACGGTTAGCTGTGCCAATTCTTAAACGAGGGTATACATATACCGGAATTGAATTAAGCCCGGATTTTGTTAAATGTGCCCAGAAAAAATTGAAATCATTTCAGGATCAGGCCAATGTATTGAAAGGCGATATTCGGAATTTTGATTTAGGTAAGAAATTTCAATTCATATTCATTGGTTTTAATTCCATTTTTCATTTACTGACCAATGGCGATATTGAATCATTCTTAAAATGTGTTCGCGCACATCTTGCCGATAGTGGCACGTTTTTAATTGATACATTTATTCCTGACCCTTTTTTTCTATTCAGGGATAAACAGAAATATTATGTGATGGAATTTGATTATCCCAATGGAGATCATTGTATTGTCAGTGAAACAAATGATTATGACAACGAAACGCAAATCAATCATATCCACTGGTATTTCAATACGGACGGAAAAGACAAACCGGACGAATACCGGTTTGATATGCACATGATTTTCCCGGACACCATGGACAGGCTTTTATCTGAAGCCGGGTTTGTTATTAAGGAAAAATACGGTGATTACGATAAAACACCCTTTGGACCGGAAAGCAACTTACAGATATACTTATGCGGAAAATGAATGTTGAAAAGGGGTTAGCGCACTTGCGCATTGCCGACTCAAAAATAGGACAATTGATTGATGCTTTTGGCGAACCGGACTTTGGGAGAGAAACGAATTATTTTGAGTCATTGGTAAGAGCTATGGTCTATCAGCAATTGAGCGGCAAGGCCGCCGCCACCATTTACCGTCGATTCAAAAATTTGTTTGAGGGAGATCATTATCCCACCCCAAAAGAAGTGTTGAACAAATCTTATGATGAGTTACGCTCAGCTGGTTTGTCCGGCCAGAAAGCAGGGTATGTTCACAATATTGCGGAGGCTTTTTCCAATGGCAGTGTTCCTGAACATTTGGAAGAACTTTCTGATAATGATGTAAGAAATCATTTAACAGCCATAAAAGGCGTAGGTCCTTGGACAGCGGAAATGTTTTTAATGTTCACCCTTCAGCGACCGGACATACTACCGGTGACAGACTTGGGAATTCAGAAGGGCATGCAGTTATTTTGTAAATTGGATGAATTACCAACGATGGAATTCATGCTTAAAACTTCCCAACTATGGCGGCCATACCGGACATTGGCGTCTTGGTACTTATGGCGATTAGTTGAAGGGCCCTTTGAGTGGTAAAAGAAATATCATCCTTCCAATTCGTATCAATTATATTTTTTTATATAACCCCCATAATCCCCCTTTGGAAAGGGGGATCCCCACCAGCCACAAATAAAATATGAAGCAATTGGCGAACAGATAGGAGGATGTAAAAGAGTTTAATTTCATGATGGAACTAATATGAAAAACGGTTTAATCAAACATATCTTCTTTGATATCGGCGGCGTCCTTCTGGAAATTGATCCGCGGATATCTTTACAATATTGGAGTGACTGTACAGATTTGTCAATTAATGTGTTAAAAGACCATTTTCCCTACGAGGCTCATGAACAATACGAAATCGGACAATTATCTGATCATGGTTTTTTTAAAGCGGTTAAGGATTTCCTGCCCCAGCCGAACTGCTTTAAGGAAGAGGACTTCTGGCAAGGGTGGAATAAATTGATCGTAAAAGAGAAGGAAACGATCAAACTATTGCCGTTATTAATGCAATCCTACGGTGTGTATCTGCTATCCAATACCAATCCAAGACACATTAACCATGAAGTGGAGGAAAGGTTCAGTTTTCAAAATCATGTACATGGGGCATTTTATTCCTTTGATCTGGGCTGCAGGAAGCCAGAGGAAGAGATTTTTCTAAAAGTCCTGGATATAACCGGCGCGAATCCTGAGGAATCATTATTTATTGATGATGTGGAAGCGAATGTGAAACAGGCGCAGAAACTTGGGTTTAAAACAATCCTCTATTCAAGCTATGAAGAAACAAAATTATTGCTGCACTCTATGGGGATTGTCATTGAAAGAGCTCATTGATTTCATTAGAGCTATCCATAACTTCATCGTTGATAACCAACCATAACTAGAATACTAATAAAATCGGCAGATTTCAAATTGAAGACAACCCCATCAAATTTAATATGGTCTTAAACAGAACATCTGCTTTTAAATTCACTGATCGTAAAGTAAAAGGTATTGAGTTAATTGAAAACAGGATCATAACCGACACTGATAATGAGAATATTAATTCGGTTGAAATCAGTTTTAATCATTACCCTCAATATCCCTTCTGATGCGGAGAGGATTCATATCAATCTTATTTTAAAAATGGTGGTAGGTAGCGGGGTAGAATAAATAGTAAAGGAATACGTGTAATGAAAATTGTTAAACGAATTATTTTACTGACTATTGTGTCATTTAGCTGGGCACAAACCTGGCAGTGGACCGGACGAACCCACGGGGAGTTGGACTGGACCACCATCGAAACGAAACACTTTCGTATTCATCATCATCAGGGAATTGAAAGTATTGCCCTAGAAGGCGCTTCCATGGCAGAACAGGTACGTCCCCTACTACTTAAGCAAATGGATTTGGAAGACATTCCAACCATTGATATTATATTCACGACAGAAGATGAAATCATGAACGGCTTCGCCCTTTGGACGTATACCACATTCATTTGGGTAGACCAGAATGACGCAGCCATTTGGCTGGAAAATGAAAAATGGCTTTACCAGGTATTGGCTCATGAGCTCCAGCATATTGTCTTTTTCCATAAAGTAAAAACCTGGCTGCCAGAACCATGGTCATTTCTTTATTCAAAAATCCCCGGATGGGCGGTGGAAGGATTGGCTGAATACGAAACAGAGCGCTGGCGACCTTACCGCTCTGATATTAATCACAAATTCCATGTGCTAAAAAACAAGATGGATGAAATGGATCCCCACCACGATGGATATTCCAAACTCCTATACTGGTCTGAACGTTTTGGTGATTCTACTATTGTTAACACTTTAGCCGAGCGTAATATATTTGGTTTGTTTACTTTTGAGAAAGCATTTAAAAAGCATACCGGTATTACCGTAGAACAGTTTAACGAAGACTGGCGCCGGCATATGAATACCTATTATTATGGTTACCGGGCCCAAAAGGAAGCCATCGATGAAATCGGGAAAGTGGTTACACTGCCAATCAAAAAAATTAATGCTTTTCATTTTTTTAAGGACAGCACTCAAATCGCCATAATCGGACGGGATGATGAGGACCAGTTTGATCAATCATTATTTGTAATACAGAGAGATACGACCCAGGAAAAAAAGATGAGGGCAAAAAGGCAAAAAGCCCTGGAAAAAATAAAGGCCAAGGCAAAAGATAAGGATAAGGCGAAGGATGAAGAACCGGGATTTTTTGCTAAATTATTTGGTAAAGATAAAAAGGATGAGAAGAAAAAACCCAAGCCCATTCTTGTCTGGGATAAAAAAGAAGTGGATTACGGCAGATTCCACCGCACAATTCAATGGTCACCAAACGGCAGAAAAATTCTCTATTCCAAATATCATTTCGGTAAAAATCAATCTCTCGTAAATGATGTAAAGGTCTACAACCTGGATACAGAAAAATCAGTCTGGTTGACAAAATCCATGCGGGCAACATATCCGGACTGGGCTCCGGACGGTGAGAACATCATTTTTGTGGCTCATGAAAACAGTATCGCCAATTTATACACGATGAATCCCGATGGCAGCAATATAAATAAGATAACGGATTACACGTACGACACACAAATTTTGAATCCACATTATTCCCCCGATGGACAATCTGTCATATTTGCCATGGCTGACCAGGAAGCAAATCTGGATTTATTTTTATTGGATGTCATGTCAGGAAAAGTGAATAGGATAACGAATAATCCGGCAGCGGATTATGATCCCGTGTGGCATCCCGGTGGGGATTATATTTCCTATACATCTCACGCCGGTTCCACGCCCAATATTCATACAGTGAACCTCTCTACCGGCGATACAAAACAAGTATCTGATGTGGGTGATGCCGTTTGGGCGGCGCAGTGGTCCGTAGTGGACAGCACGATTATGGCCTCCACCCTCTCGGATGTGGATACAGTCCGTATAGTCAATGTGGATCCTCACAGAGAAATCACTACGAAAGACCTTGTGTTGCGAGATAAATACACTGCTTGGCGAAATACTGAACCAAGTGTTTTGCTAACAGGTATTGATCCAAAAAAATATGTCGATATTGTTAAGTCCCACGACTATACGCCCCTATTGGGTATTAAACATCTTACATCTTTGGTCTTGCCCCTTGGCAATTCAATTATCGGTATGACGCAATGGACAGATGCCATGATCCGGCATATAGTTGTTGGCGTTGGAATCGCTGACTTTTCAGAAAACAACACACATAGATTTTTACTACAATATATTAATGCCATGGGCGGACCCATGTGGGGAGTAAACATTTTATCTTTACTGGATATCAAATCAAAGCCCTACGACCGGTCGAAATGGGGTTTGCTTGAAGAAAACAATAGCATAGCATTTTGGGCTAATTTGCCTTTCAACGCCGGAAACAGTATGTCCAGCAATCATATGTTTGGCGTTAGTTTGAAAATTACTGACCGTAATACGACAGTGATCAAAGGTATTGATGATGAAACAAATGGATATATTATTGCAGATACGACCCGCTATTTACCCATCCCTGTTTCCGGTACGGAAGGGTTGGTCAGTATAAACTATACATGGAAAAACAAACGACCCCATAAACAGAATTTCATGATCCCTAAACATGGGTTTGGCGTTAATGTACAACTGGATGTTGCAAGTTCAGATGTGGTTGGTGATTTTGATTTTACCAGAATTATCACCGATGCCTTTTTTAATCTGCTGCCTCACAAAAAAAGTCCGATAGTCGTTTTTGGGCGAATTAAAACAGTGACGATGCTGGGTGATAATCCACCACCGCAGGATCTGCCGGCCATTACAAACGATACCCCAATCTATTTAGCCGGATATAATATTCTTGGCGCGGACGAAGTGGTTCATTTGCGAGGCTGGGACGACTGGCGCCTGGGCGACAGGTTGGTTTTTGGCACGATTGAACCCCGAATAGGCAATGAAAAAGTGACTATTGCAGCATTTCTTGATTTTGGGAACGCCTGGTATGGTGATGGCGAAATGGATGACTGGTTGTTTACCGGCGGATATGAAATACGTGTGAATCTGCTTGGGCTTGTGATGGCTTACGGTACAGCGCAGGATTTCAATCGTTGGCGGGATAATGAAGTCCCCACCAATTATCTAAGGCTATCTCTCGTAAATCCGTTTTAATTATGGCTCACCACAGAAATGTGTACCAAAAAATAAAATACGTGTCATTCTGAAGGAAAATAGCGACTGAAGAATCTCAAATGTCAGTTGATCATTTTATGCTTGAGATTCTTCACTGCGTTCAGAATGACAATATTTTTTGTATATTTATTGTATGGCAAGAACATAATATGTTTATATCATGGATAGTAATTCCAAAGTGATTTATACAAGCATGATTAACAATTTGGAAGCAAGGATTTATCAGCATAAAAATAAACTCATTGAAGGATTGCTGTAAAAAAACGTGTTAAAGAAAAGTATTTGAATATAGGTGTGTTATTGCGATGAACCTTAATTATAAGCGATAATATTAAAAGTGTATTTTTCATTTATTTACCAAACGAACGAACCGTACAGGTAATGATGTTTTCTTGATAACGTTTCCATCGCTGTCTTTACTTATAATGCGCAGTGTTTGGCTGAATAGTAATTTACCCACAGGGATGACCATAATACCGCCATTCGTCAATTGATCTATTAAGGGTTCTGGAATCTTCTTGGCTCCCGCGGTGACGATTATTCGATCATAGGGAGCTTCTTTTTTGTAACCATTCCATCCGTTGGCATTGATAACATCCACATTCGTATATCCTAATTCTTGAAGCCGGTTTTGTGCAGATTCAGCCAGTTCCGGAATACGCTCCAGCGAAAAAACCTTTTTGGCTAATTGGGAAAGAATAGCCGTTTGGTATCCACAACCGGTTCCTATTTCTAAAACGGTGTGGTGGGGCAATACGTGCAATTGTTCAGTCATATAGCCAACGATATAGGGCTGACTGATGGTTTGATTATATCCAATGGGCAAAGGCCCATCCTCGTACGCAGAAGAGTGAAATTCTTTGTCAACAAATAAATGCCGGGGAACATGCTCCATAACTTCAAGAATTTTCTTATCCTTAATCCCGCGCTCGCTGAGTTGGTGTAGAACCATTTGATAACGAAGTTTATCCATAATTAACTTGTAGAAAGTTAAGAAAAAATATAACGGATTAAATATTCATTCTACTTTATGTTTCCAATCGATAATTGACCTATCTTATCTATGTTTATACACTGTTCATGAAACCAAAACATCTATTTCTGCCATTTCTATTTATACTTTCTTTCCTTATTGCGAAGGAAACAAAGCACAAAGAAATTCCACTTGAAGGATTGATCACAGATCCGAAACAGGAAATTTCAGGATTAGACTGGTATGGGGATGATCTTGTATTATTACCGGAAAATCTGGGCGGATTCTTGTTTATGATTTCAAAAGATGAAATTTATGCATCCCTGAATATGGATAATCCAAAACCCATCAAGCCCAGACAAACTCTATTCCTCACGCCAGACTATTCAAAATTAATACCGGGGTTTGAAGGCTTGGAATCCATTGCTTTCAATGGTAACCGGTTTGTAATAACCCTGGAAGCAAAGGATGGGAAAAAAATGCATGGGTATATAACATGGGGGACTATTGACCCTAACACACTGGAAGCAAAAATCAGCGAGCAAATACCATTGGAATTACCCATGCCGGTTCAGGTGAATAATATGACTTATGAGAGCGTTCTTATCGATGGAGATAATGTTATTCTCTTTTATGAAGCCAATGGGAAAAACATTCGAAATTCTGCATGGCAATATGTTGTTTCCATGAAAGATTATTCCGTATCAAAAATCGATTACCCACATATAGAATATCGAATTACGGATGTAACCCGGCTGGATGACAAAAATTGCTTCTGGACTATCAACTATTTCTGGCCGGGTGATAAAAAGAGAGTGAAGCCAGCTTTTGATCCGATCGCTGCTACGTTTTTAAAAGGCGAAACTCATGGGAATTCTGAAGCAGTGGAACGGTTGGTCGAATTTGAATTACTCGATGGAAAAATTCAACTCTCAAACCGTGAACCCATTCAAATTGAATTGGATGAAAACGAATCGAGGAATTGGGAAGGGATTGTCCGTTTGGATGAAAAAGGATTTTTGATGGTCACAGATAAATTTCCGGGATCGCTTTTGGGATTTATTCCAATAAATTAAATGAAAAAATATTTCCATCTTATTCTTATTACTCTCCTTTTTGGAAACACACCAAAAGATTCGTATGTACTGTTAATCTCCTTTGACGGATTTCGGGCGGACTACTTGGATTGGTATGATACCCCGAACTTTGACCGTTTAGCAGAACAAGGTGTAAAAGCGGATGGGATGAAACCAGTATTTGTTTCCAAGACGTTTCCTAATCATTACAGCATTGCGACTGGTATGTATATCGAAAACCATGGTTTAATAGGAAACTATTTTTACGATGAAAAGCTAGACGAATATTTCACATTGAGCGATCGATCGAAGGTTGAAGATGCCCGGTTTTACGGCGGGGAGCCTATTTGGGTTACTGCAGAAAAACAGGGTGTAAAAAGCGCGTCTTATTTCTGGGCTGGCTCCGCAGCAGCTGTTGGGGGAGTACGGCCCGGCATTTGGAAGGAATACGACCATGATTTCCCGTTCCCTGCACGGATCGATTCTGTGGCAAAATGGTTTAGCCTCCCCGAGGAAAAACGTCCCCATCTGATTATGCTGTATTTTCATGAGCCGGATGCGACAGGGCATCGCTACGGCCCGGAAAGCCCGGAAACAGAAGCCATGGTGGATTCCATGGACGTCATTATGGGAAAAATCATGTCTGCAATGGAATTACTAGATATATATCCAAAACTGAATATAATCGTTGTTTCGGATCACGGCATGGTTGCTATCAGTCCGGAGAGGACAATCAATTTATCTGATTATGTCAATCTTTCCGGAATCGAACAAGAAGGCTCCGGACCTTTCTCCATGCTGTATGGAAAGAAAAAGCGAAAACTGAATCGCATTGTAAAAAAATTAAAATCGGCTCCTCATATGAGCGTGTATAAAAAAAAGGAAATTCCGGACAGGTATCATTTTAAAAACCATTACCGGATTAAAGATGTTTTGATGGTAGCAGATGAAGGTTGGTATATTTTGGATAAAAAATATTTTGGCGCGGATAAATGGAGTTTGAAATTTCTTAAAGGTGGAACTCATGGATATGATAATGAATTGCGCAGCATGCATGCTATATTTCTGGCAGACGGCCCGGCGTTTAAAGATGGATATAAACGGCCAACATTTGAAAATATTCACGTGTATCCCTTAATAACAGAAATACTGGGGCTTACATCTTATGAAATGATTGACGGCAGATTAGAAGAAGTACAGGACTTGCTAAAAGACTAATTTATCCTCAGATATCTCAGACTAATATTGAAGAACAATCCTGCCGCATCTAAAGACGGTGCGCCGCGCTCATCCCATTCAGCATTGTATGATTCGGAATCTTCTCCCTCATCTTCAGTATACTTCCAATTCCCACGAATCCCCGGGCCACTGACGCCGGCTTGGAAAACAATATCCAGTTTGCGGTTAATCATAATTTCTGTTTGTAAACCAAATTGGGGAGCAAACAAAGCTGTTGTAACATTATGACTTGCATCATCATTTCGAAACACAAGATTCAAAGGGAAATCCATTATACCGCTTAATGTGAATTTTGGTGTATAAAGAAAACGGTAGATCAACCCACCACCAAAGGTAAACATTCCGTCTCGCCTTCCGCGGCTGTCAATAATAGTTCCGCCGCCGAAAAATCCGTTACCTCCCCAGCGGTTAAAAGGCCTTAACTGAAAGTAAATACCCCCCCGGTCAAACCTCTGCTTATCGTAGTTATATGTAAAATATAACCCGGATGCAACCTTGGGCGGATGAATCATTTCTATTGCTTTATAGCCTTCCTTCACCCTGCCCCACTTGCGCACAATTGTACCCATGCTGGCGTCTCCGCTGGTTCTGTCTACGCGGACAAGCCCCACCGTCCGGCCAGGAATGATGACTTCACGGTTTTGCAGAGTTTTCTTTTTGTCCAAGCGGGAAATTTCATAAATAACCCCCCGTTTTATTCCCATATCCGACCCTAAATACAGAGTGATGTTACTTCCGTCAACATCCAGAACTTCCGATGTAATCGTGTACAATTCCCGGAGGGCGCGTGATACATTCCAACGGACAATGTTCAAGACTTTAGACAACGATTCGCCGCGGCTGCCCCCGGTGTGCATGGCGCTGATGGGAAATGTGTTCAATGTTTTCCCTGTTGCCACATCCAGTAACACAATATCGGCATGGACAATCGTTTGAATATTATAAGGGTAGGGTTCATCTTCTTTTCGAGTGGTGGCTGCACGAATGACGCCTTTTACAATTTCTATTGTCACCACTTCCCAGAATCCCCTTTTGTCATCCTCATCATCCTCATCATCGTCTTTTTTTGGAGGGACACCTTTTTGACTGAAATGTGTAATCTGTACGTTCATCGCTTCTTTGGCAGTCGCTATACTGCCGAGTTCAATAATATCTTTTTCAGCTATAAACCCGGCCTGATGAAGAGCCAGTTCGTCTAAAATGGATTCTAGTTGATTGCGGTCAATGACTTCGTAGCGTCCGAGCCGAGTAGCAACCTCGGCTACAATTTTAGATATCATGCGATCAATGGCATCCTCAGGTTTACTTTCATCGGAAGTGAGAACAAGAAGGCGTTTTTTCTCATCAGTTACGTCCGGAGCGATGGTTTGTGCAGCTATAATTGAGAAAATAATAATAAAAAGAATAGCGATTTGTTTAAACATAGTATTTTAGATTGACAAGGAATTTATGATGATCTCCATTCAGTGTTTGTGTTGAATATCACAGAATTATTTCTTCCAGCCCAGAGAGATGTAATAGGACTGTGGATGTATATTGGTTTCGATATAATAATCTTGTTCAAAACCGACGATCAAAGATAGTGGAGTACTAATATGATAGGACAATTCTGAAAAAAACTGAAATCGTGAAAGATCGGCCTCCACAATTTCGCTGATTTGTTTAAACCATTCAGCTTCGAGTTTGATACTGGCATCTTGTATGGAATGATCCCAAAAAATACCGCTCTTAATATAGGATGTTTTACGAGTGTCGTTCAAATAATCCGACATGTCATAGGCGTGCCCGACTTCGGTATTAATATGTCCATTTTTGTATTCGCTCATAAAATATCCCAAACCTTGATTGAAATGATAACGCAAATTTAATTCCGCACGTGTATTTTTTTGGTAAGATACAGTGGTGAAATTGTATAATCGTCCAAAATGAGAATATTTTAAACTACTTTTGTAGCGTAAATAAATATATGAATCGCCACCAAGATTATAACCAAACATTCGCAAATCGCGGAAGGTGTTTGATGTTACCCTTTTAATTCGAAAATAGATATGGCCGCCATTAAGGCTCTGATCGTGCGTAAGACCGCCGCGTGCATATTGGGACCATTGCGCAGCCTTTTCTGTATTTTCTTCAGCCGCTAATAATGTTAATAGAAGAATAAGCGCTGAAAATCGCATCATTATTGTTTTATTTTTTTCCCGCTTTTCATTACAAGGATGGCGGCCACAGTAAATAATATTGTCATCAAAATAGCCATGATCGCACTGTGCCATGGCGGGGAATCGTATACGCCGAGAATCGTGTACCGAATTCCATTGATCATATAATAAATGGGATTTGCCAACGATAGTTTCTGAGCCCAATCAGGCAGCATAGAAATCGAATAAAAAATTCCTCCAAGAAAACTTAAAGGAGTCAAAAAGAAATTCTGCATCATGGCCAGTTGGTCCCATGTATCCGCCAATTGCCCGAGAAGAAGTCCCATACTGGCAAAAGACCACGAGACAAGGAAAATAAATCCAATGGTTGCCAAGGGCTGTTCAATGGGCATATCGATGAGTAATACTCCTAATAACATGACTAAAATACCATTGACGACACCGCGGACTGTTCCGCCGATGATATAGGCTAAACATATTTCCAAGCTGGATAATGGAGCTGTAAGAATATCCGGCAGTTGTTGCAATAGTTTCATTTGCAGCATGGATGATGATGTGTTGGAACTGGCGTTTGTCAGGGTGTTCATCATAATCAATCCCGGCAAAATAAAAAGGGTGTATGGAACACCGTCAATTTCGCTAATGCGCTTTTCCAATGTGAATCCAAATATCAAAATGTAAAGGGCCGATGAAATTAACCCGGGTAAAACCGTTTGGCGATATACCGTGAAAAAGCGCCCCACTTCCCTTTGCGTCAGAGTATATAACCCAATCCAGTTTGTTCCTGTCATCAGTTGATCCCTTTTCCGGTGAGGTGCAGGAACACATCCTCTAAAGAGGATTTTTCGACGGATACGTTTAAAATATGGCAGTGATGATGAGATAATATTTGGATTATTTTGGCCATATCCGCCTCGGGTTCTTTAACGGTTACATGCAAACGATTGTCGTCATACGTAAAAGAAAACGAAGATAATGCCTTATTTAATTCTTCGCACCAACCGGTCATATGAATATTAATTCCGGCCTTGCCTAATTCTTTGGTGAGGTCCTTTGGGGAGCCTTCCTTGATAATCTGTCCCCGGTCAATGATTCCAACCCTTTCGCATAATAATTCCGCTTCCTCGATATAATGAGTCGTAAGCAGAATCGTTTTTCCGTTTTTGTGCAGCTCTCGTAAATAGTCCCAAAGCTCATGTCGCAGCTCCACATCTACACCGGCGGTGGGTTCGTCTAAAATGATGATTTTTGGATCATGGACCAGTGATTTGGCCAATTGATAGCGTCGTTTCATCCCGCCGGAAAGCTGTCTTAAACGGGATGTGCGTTTGTCTTTTAATCCCAGCCGTTCCAATAGTTCTTCTACACGAGGTTTGGCTTTATGCTTGCTAATGCCGTAATAACCTGCGTGGAAGTAAAGTAATTTCTCAATTGGAAAAAACCAGTCTATGGGAAGCTCCTGGTGAGCGATGCCAATTTGTGAGCGGGTGAAGCGAAAATCTTTCACAGTATCCTTGCCATAAATTTCTGTTACACCACTGTTTTTTAGCACCAGGCCGGTGAGGATGTGAATTGTCGTCGTTTTACCCGCGCCGTTAGGACCAAGTAGTCCATAAAACTCGCCATCTTGAATAGTCAGGTTGACACCTTTTAGGGCGACAGTATCTTCATATGATTTATGAAGATCGGAAATATGAATTGCCGGGGAAGTCAATTTTCTAAATCAAAACCGATGTTTTGGTTAAAGGGGCTTGGAAAATCAAATCCCTCGACATTGGGAAAATGTACAATGGATAATATATATGTCCATGCAATTAATATGGATGCAGTCACAGTTTTAAATGCTTTTGAGTTATTTTTTTTATTGTGATCAGAAATTCTAAAATCTGGATTTTCAATCCAGACACCGTTTTCATTATAGCCAACTACTTTTGCAAACAGTTTATTTTGGGTAATGCCTAATTCTTTAAGCGGTTCATGCTCGGATAGCACTAATAAAACGACATCTTCAACAATGTCTTCTATTTTCATCATAACTGTTTTTGCTCCTATATCGAATTATAAAGTTAACTTGAACAATTCATCAGAAAAATTAATTTGATGTTTCGCATTGCAGACGCAGAGGTCTGTTTTTATTTTCGTTGATTGTTATGTTTGTTGTTATTGTTTTGGGTCAGAAAAACAGGGAAGTGAAAAAAGACTAATCTTTTTTGATAATTTTATACACCGCTCCGTTATAATCCACAATATATAATTCACCATCATTATCTTCTCCGAAAGAAGAAATGTAATTCGTAAATGTCCCACCACCGAGATTTATTTCATCCGTACGGTTTTGAAAATGGGTGACTTTACCATTTACTTCTTTAAATGTCCAAATATTTCCTGAACAATAGTCAGCAAAGAAATATGTCCCATAAAATTCAGGAATATTTTTTCCCCTGTATACATACCCTCCGGTGACTGAACAACCGTCCACGTTTGGTTCATCGAAACCGGTGAGAACCTTCATATAATTCGCATCGTTGGGGTATTCAAAAATGGGCAGCACACCAGTGGTATCGCAATTCTCTTTTGGATTGTAACAATGGTTTCCTTCCATGATTCTCCAACCGAAATTCTGTCCCCCAGCTTCTTCAGCAGGAATAAAATCGATTTCTTCCCACATGTCTTGGCCAACATCACCAAGATAAACATCACCCGTCTCGCGGTCGAACGAAAACCGCCAAACGTTGCGCAAACCATAGAGCCAGATTTCACCTTTGGCATTTTCTTCATTTACAAATGGATTATCATTTGGAATGGAATAAGGTTTCCCGTTGTCCACATCGATCCGCAATATTTTACCAAAGAGGTTGTCCAATTGCTGGGCATGGTTAAATGGGTCGCCCCATTTTCCTCCGTCTCCCAATGAAATGTAAAGATAGCCATCAGGTCCAAAGACCATATGTCCACCGTTATGGTTGGAAAAAGGCTGTTTTAATCTGATTAATATTTTCTCCGATGCAGTATCCAACAGATTTGGATTTATTGAAACGTTAAATCGTGAAACAATGGTATAGTCATCCTTATCGATATAATTGAGAAAAACGAAACCATTTGACTGATAATTCGGGTGAAATGCTAACCCCAGAAGACCCCTTTCATCCCCGGGCATGAGCGGATTGTGCACACGATCCCGAAGGTCTGCGAATAACTTACGAACGTTCTTTCCGTTTTTGATAATTTTAATGACACCTTTTTGTTCTAACACAAAAAGTCGCTCATTGTCACCGGGTGCTTGGCATACATACACAGGTTTGGTGAAGCCGTCCGAAATTTTAATCGATGATAATTTTGGTTCGTTGCTGAAAACTAAAATAGGGATGAGATAAATAATTCTATTAAACATGGGGTAGAATAATACTTTTATTTTCTAAAGCATTGATATTAAAAAATATTAAAAAAGATTTTACAATAAGATTATCAAAGTCTACTAACTTTGATATGGAGGTCATGAGACCTCCAAAATCTTTTGTTATTTTTAAGGGTTATTACCATATAAGAATTTCATCTGTCTTAAAGAGATTCTGTTTTTCATTCCCGGATGAAAAAGGAAAATCTTCGGAATAATTGACAAATCCTTTTCGTACGGGATTCAGATTAATATAATTTACTTTTTGTTCAAATACATAATTTGATTCTATAATAATGGGTATTTCATCAGTCCGCCATAGAGTGAAACGATGACGTCGTTTTAATTCTTCATGGAATAAACGAGGTACTCTTTTCAGGGAATTTTTCAGACTTTTATTTCTTGAATAAAATGGATCAATAATTAATTTTTTTGCTTCAACAGCTTCCCTCGTTTTTCTACCAATTCGTTTCTTAAAGTCACGATTAAAATCAGAAAGGGAATAATCTCCATCAGGGATATCGATGATATAATGAATATGATCCGGCATAATCACAAATGAATAAATTTTAATGTCTTTTTTAGAACGGTAGAAATTCCAAACGTGGAATATTTCATAGATTAAGTTTGTACAACAAAATACTGGAATCCATTCCCGAATAGTGTTAGTCATGAAATAAATATTTCCAGGAGCTGTGATCCAATTTGCTTTCATATTTTATTATTGTTGATTCAATAATTTGATCATAAAAGATTTTCGATAATAATCAGATAATTATTTTAATCAAAATTATTGGAGGTCTCCTGACCTCCAAATCATTCAGATCATATTATATCAAAGTCAGGAGACTTTGATTATTATTATTATAAAATTCTTTATTTATTTTCTAATCCTCATTATTTATTTTAATGGAATCGAAATCCGAAAAATGGGAGTAGCTAATCGTTTGTATTGGTTGGATTCAGAAGAATAATGAAAAATTCGCGCAGTAGCCCATCCCAAAACCCATCCGGCAAGTATATCAGAAACATAGTGATTGCCAACATAGATCTGACTGTATCCGGAGATCAAAACATAACCAATCATGATTGGTTGAGTATGGGGAGCGTTCAGAGCAAATGTGGTTGCCCAAGCAGCGGTGGTGGCTGCATGTCCGGAAGGAAAGGACGGCGTCCAGCGGAAATTCCATAATCGTGGCTTATATTTTCTATTCGGGCGCTCTCGTTTAAAAATATATTTTCCGATAGCGATGGGTAGTTGGACTCCGACAATGGATACTGTAAGCGGATGGATTATGTCACTTTCCAATTGATGTAATCCTGCGTAACCAAACTCAATAAATGGTGTGGATAAGGCTAATCCCTCCATGACATAATTCACAAACACAGAATGGTTTTTGCCCTCTAAATTTGCGGAAAAAGAAATATCTGTTTGTCTAATTATGTTTTGAGAAGAAGCGGTCGTAAAACAAATCAAGAGAATAAAGATATTTCTCACTTCAACATATCCAGAAATTCTTTTTCTGACAAAATAGTAATTCCCAATTCCCCTGCTTTCTTGAGCTTTGAACCGGCGACAGGACCCGCAACCACATAATCGGTTTTGGAGCTGACTGAACCGGCAGCCCGTCCACCAAAGGATTCCACAATTTCTTTAGCTTCATTTCGGGTTATTGATTCCAGGGCGCCGGTGAAAACAAATATTTTGTCGGTAAATATTTGTTCACCTGCATTGATTGTTTTTTCGAGGGACACACCCATTCCAAAACAGTTGTTCACAATGGTGACATTGTTTTCATCCGACCAGAAGTTGACAATCGTGTCGGCAACAATGGGACCTACTTCATCAATAGCTTCCAGCCCCTCTATATTTGCAGCCATAAACTTTGACATGTCACCATTAAACGATTTTTCCAGAACTTTTGCGCCATGTTCTCCTACATTGCGAATGCCTAAAGCATGAACGAAACGGCGAAACGTTGTCTGTTTCGATTTTTCAATGGCATGAATGACGTTATCGGCAGATTTTTCAGCCATACGATCCAATTCTGCCAGTTGGTCAGCTGTAAGCCGATACAGGTCATCAAAAGAATGGACCAGCTTTTTTTCGACTAATTGATCAATTAACTTTTCTCCCATGCCGTCGATGTCCATGGCATTCTTGGACACAAAATGTTCGATGCGGCGCTTGACTTGAGCTGGACAAGAAAGATTTTGACACCGAGCAACAACTTCTCCTTCCGGTGTATGAACTTCGTGCCCGCATTCCGGACACTCATTTGTCATCTGAAAGGGGCGTGAATTCAATGGTCGTTTTTCTGTAATGACTTTGACCACTTGGGGGATTACATCTCCGGCGCGCTGGATCAGGACTGTATCGTCTATACGAATATCTTTTCGGTTAATCTCGTCCTGATTATGAAGAGTAACATTGGATACAATAACTCCCCCAACGTGTACAGGTTTTAATTTAGCTACCGGAGTAACTGCGCCCGTTCGCCCCACTGAAAGAACAATGTCTTTAATGAGTGTCGTTTCTTGCTGAGCTTTAAATTTTCCTGCGATAGCCCAGCGAGGCGAACGACTGCGAACGCCCAATTCTTCCTGCAGAGCGTAATCATTCACTTTGATAACAGAACCATCAATTTCATAAGGAAGTGAATTGCGGCGAGTTTCCAATTCATTATGGGTGGAGATTGCTTCCTCAATGTTATTTACTTTTTTGATTTCCGGATTGACGGGTAAGCCCCAGTCTTTCAACGTAGACAAAAACTCAATATGAGACGTAAAACGGACACCTTCCAAGGCGCCGGCTTGGTAACAAAAGATGGATAGGGGACGAGTGGCGGTAATAGATGAGTCCAGTTGTCTTAAACTTCCGGCGGCTGCATTGCGCGGATTGGCAAATACAGGTTCGCCGGCTGCTTCACGCTGATTATTTAATTTTTCAAAATCGTTCTTACGGATAAACACTTCCCCGCGGACCTCCAAAAGTTTCGGAGCCGGTAGTGATTCCGTTCGTAAAGAAAGTGGAATACCACGAATGGTTTTTAAATTCTGTGTGATGTGTTCTCCCGTAATTCCGTCCCCCCGGGTAGAACCGTTTACAAACTGACCGTTTTCATAGACCAGCTCAACGGCAAGACCATCCAATTTTGGTTCCACGACATATTCTATCTGTCTTGTATCATCTAATCGACGCATGATTTGGTCGTGAAAAGCAAGGATTTCATCTGTGCTCATGGCATTGGCAAGGGACATCATGGGAATGCGATGCTCAATGGTGCCGAATGCTTCCAAGGGCTGGGCGCCCACGCGCTGGGTGGGCGAATCTGCTGCTATGTATTCCGGGTGTTCTTTTTCCAAAGCTTGCAATTCACGAAGCAGATGGTCGTATTCGGCATCGGATATGATAGGGTCGTCCAGTACATAATAACGATAATTGTGGTCGTTTAATTCTTTGCGTAATGTATTGATCGTATCCTGAATATTCATCGCCGCTGGGATAATTTCCATTTAAAGTATTCAGCCGGATCTTGCAGAGTGCGCTTGACGACCTTTATATATCCATTCTTGTCCAAAGGAGCGGCGTAAATGGAATGGTCTTTTAAAGAAACCACAAAAAAATATTCTATCGTTTTAGCCGGAGTAATGAGCGGGTTGAATTGATGGCGATAACGAGCCCGGATAATTTTTAATGGAAATTCGACATAGTTGTCCATTGCATCTGTTTTGAAAAACAGGCTGACTGATTCGATTTCATTTTCATCAAAATCAACAAAAAGATCCATGTTATAAGGACGGGTGTTAAACACCACATTTTTAGGATGATGAAAAACCCTTGGTGTAATGGGGAAAGGACCCTCTTGGGGTAAATCCGGGTTAGATATTTGAATCAAACCTGAAGCAATGAGAAGCAGTAAGAATTTCATAATTTTTGATTAACCGTTGATGTATTTATCAATGAATTCAGATATAGAAAAGTGGTTCTCGTTTTCGAGTTTAAAATGATTATGGCGGTAATTACCTTCCCCGTCCACATGATATTGAGCAATATAGGATTCAGCATTTCCTGTGATATCAATTAATGCTTTGTCTAAAATATCGACGTCAGCCATCGTATTATACAGTCCAAAAGACACACGCACCATCCCTGATTTCAGTTTAAATACTTCTTCAAAATCCTCTTCCGCAATTGTTTCTGTGGCTTCCAGTAAATCATCCAAAATCATTTCTTTCACGTATGGGTGAGCGCAAAAGCATTCATTTCGAACTGCAATATTATGGTAATCATTCAAAATAGCTGCTACGAGTCCATGATCCATCCCTTTGACATTAAATGAAATCGACGCTGCCCGGGGACAAATATGACTATCGATTTCACCATAAATAATGACACCGGAGATTTTCTGCAATTTATCCATTGCGGCCAGAACGAGCTTTTCTTCATCTTCAAATATTTTTTGCATTCCAATCCTGTCCAGAACGTCTATAGCGGTTGCCAGCCCGATGGCGCCGGGAATATTGGGTGTGCCGGCTTCTTCACGATCAGGGAACTTTGTTTTGACTTCATAACTCTCAACGTAAACATTTTCCACCATGCCGCCGCCCACTTCTTCCGGCTCGATATTTTCCAATATTTTCTTACGGCAGATCACCGCCCCAGGAGAACCGGGGACATAGGTTTTATGACCGGAAAACACGAGAGCGTCAATGTTTCTGTTCGGGTTTTTATGACCGCTCATCTGCACCGGTAAATGGGCAACCAATTGTGCTCCATCCACTAATATAAGGGCATCGTATTCATGGGCAAGTTCAGCAATGTCATAAATGGGGTTGATAATACCCGTTACATTGCTCACTCCCGTTACTGCTATATAGTTGACACTGCCCTTATTTTTTTCCAGCTCATCTTCCAGCGCTTCCATATTGATACAACCCGGACGTCCTTCGTGGCTATCCAATGGAATATGAATGACTTTTTCAGCATGTTTTCTATGAGGAAGGTCATTGGAATGATGTTCCATCAGTGAGATTAACGCAATATGCCGGTCAGGACGATAATCACGAAAGACCCTTGCCAGCCGGTTTATACCGGACGTAGTACCACTGCCGGTGAAGAAGCAGGTATATGTTTCCGGATCTGCTTTAATAAAAGATAAAATACGTTCATGAGCCCATTGGTATTGTTCTGAAGAGATACGTGCGGAAAAGTGCAGAATACTA